>QHSQ01000116.1 GCA_003221615.1 Candidatus Rokuibacteriota bacterium
CCGAGCGTCGCGCTCACCGACGAGCTCATGACGGCTGCGCGCGGGCTCGACCTGGCCGGCTACGACTTCGCCGTGGTCTTCGACGTGATCGCGCGAATGAGCGGGCTGCGCCCGAGCGTCAAGAACCCGCGCTGACCCCCAACGCCGCCGGCGCGCCGCGGGGCTCCACGCGACGACCGTTCAGCGCGGAGTGAGCGTGGCCCGACCTGAAGCGGTGTCCACGCTGAGCGTGAAGGCGTCGAGCACGTCGCGACCGAGGAGCCCATCGACCGCGTCCGACCCGCGAAACGTGGACGGCAGCGGATGGGCGACGACGACGATCGGCCCGATCCTCGCTCCCGCCACGTCGAGGAGCGGGAGCGTCACGAGCGTCGCCGTCGAGGTGCCCGTGACCCCGATGACCTGGACCGATCGCCCCGCCCCTCCCGCGAGCCCCGCGCGCTCGATCACCTCGGGTGAGATGACGGTGCGGTCGGCGCCCGTATCCACGATCAAGGTAAGCCCTACGCCGTTGAGGCGGGCCTCGACGGTGATCGGCGCCCCGGGTGAAACCTTGAGCGCCACGGGCTCGTTCGCGGTCGGTGGCGGGATCGGGCGCGCCTGGGGCGTGTTCAGGGGCGTCGCCGTGTCGCGGAACGTGGGCGGGATCGAGGCCAGATCGGCGGTGTAATGGACGGTGCCCTCGGCATCGGTCCAGCGATAGAGGTCGCCGGCGGCGGGTGCGGCGAGGCAGCAACAGCCAGCCAGGACGATGAGCGCGAGTCCCGCGCGTCGCGTGGCAGCCCCCTGGTGACCTACCGGACCACTTTTTTCGCTCGGAGCGAGGCGATCGCCTCGGGCGAGTAGCCGCACTCGGCCAGGACTTCGTCGGTGTGCTCGCCCTGAAGCGGGGCGGGCCTGCGGACGCCCGGGCGCATCCGTGAGTACTTGGTCGGCGTCCCGATCACCGGGATCTCGCCGAGCTTGGGATGGAGAACCCGCTCGATCATCTCGCGCGCCGCGGTCTGCGGATCGCTCATGACCTGCTCGACCGTATTCACCGGCGTCGCTGGCACCCCACACTCCTCGAGGAGCTTCAGCAGCGGCTCGCGATCGTACGTGCCGATCGCGTCGGAGACCGCCGCCTCCAGCTGGTCGCGATGCCGCACGCGTCCGAGGTTCGTGGCGAACTTGTCGTCTCGCAGCGAGGCGATGTCGAGCGCGGCGACCAGCCGCTGCCAGAACCGGTCGTTGGCCCCGGCGATGAACACCCACTGGCCGTCGCGGCAGCGGAAGTTGCGATAGGGCGCGAGCGAGGGATGGGACGAACCCAGGGCCTTGGGCACGTTGCCGGTGAGGAGAAATCCCTCCGCGTGATAGTTCAGCAAGGTCACCGCGGTCTCCAGGAGCGAGCCGTCGACGCGCTGGCCGAGGCCGGTCTTCGCCCGATAGAGGAGCGCGTTGCAGATGCCGAGCGCGGAGAAGATTCCGGTCGTCAGGTCGAGGAACGAGACGCCGGCCCGGACCGGCGGGCCGTTGGGCTCTCCCGTGATCGACATGATTCCGCTGAACGCCTGCATGAGAGCCTCGTATCCGGCGCCGTCCTTCCGCGGTCCCGTCCGGCCGAACGCGGAGATGGAGCAGTAGATGAGACCGGGATTGATCGCCGACAGGGCGTCGTAGCCGAGGCCGAAGCTCTCCATGGTGCCCGTCCGGAAATTCTCGATGAGGACGTCGGCGCCCCTGACGAGATTCCGGAGGATGTCGGCGCCTTCCGGCGCCTTCAGATCGAGCGTGAGATCCCGCTTGTTGCGGTTGATGACGAGGTACGCCGCCGACTCCCCACCCTTGTGCGGCGGCCAGGTCCGCGACTCGTCGCCCGAGCCGGTGTCTTCCACCTTGATGACGTCGGCCCCCATGTCGGCCAGGAGCATGCCGCAGAAGGGCCCCGCGAGGACACGCGAGAGATCGATGATGCGGACACCGTCGAGCGAGAGGGCGCTGGTGATCATGTGCGCTACTATAACGCTATGTCGCGACTCCGCGAGGCGCTGAAGCAGCGGATCCTTGTCCTGGACGGGGCGATGGGCACCATGATCCAGGCCGCGGGTCTCGGCGCTCAGGACTTCGGCGGCGTCCAGTACGACGGCTGCAACGAGTACCTGAACGTGACGCGGCCCGACGTCATCCGCGACATCCACGCCGCCTATCTCGACGCCGGCGCCGATCTCATCTCGACCAACACCTTCGGCTGCGCACCCTACGTGCTGGCCGAGTACGCGCTGGGCGAGCGCGCCCACGAGATCACGCTGGCCGCCGCGCGGCTCGCCCGCGAGGTCGCCGGCCAGCGCTTCGTAGTCGGCGCGATGGGGCCGTCGACGCGTTCCATCAGCGTCACCCGCAACGTGACCTTCGATCAGGTCCGCGACGCGTACGCGCTGCAAGCGGCGGCGCTCATCACCGGCGGTGTGGACGCGCTGCTCCTCGAGACCGTCCAGGACACCCTGAACGTCAAGGCCGCGGCGCTCGGCGTCCGCGCCGCGATGCGCGAGGCCGGCGTCGCGCTGCCGCTGATGGTCAGCATCACGATCGAGCCGATGGGGACCATGCTCGCAGGCCAGGGCGTCGAGGCACTCTACGTGGCGCTCGAGCACCTCGATCTCTTCTCGATCGGGCTCAACTGCGCCACTGGCCCCGAGTTCATGACCGACCATCTGCGCTCGCTGGCGACCCTGTCCACCCGCTTCGTGAGCGTCTACCCGAACGCCGGGCTCCCGGACGAGCGCGGACAGTACGCCGAGACCCCCGCGAGCCTCGCCTTCAAGATGACGCGCTTCGTCGACGAGGGCTGGGTGAACTTCATCGGCGGCTGCTGCGGAACGACGCCGGCCCACATCCGTGCATTGAAGGCGCTGGTGAGTGGCCGCTCCCCGCGCGTTCCGGCGGCGCGCGAGGCCCAGGCGGTCAGCGGCGTCGAGGTGTTCTATCCGGCCGACGACAACCGTCCGTTGTTCGTCGGCGAGCGCACGAACGTGATCGGCTCACGACGCTTCAAGGAGCTGATCGTCGCCGAGCAGTTCGAGGAGGCCGCCGAGATCGGGCGCGCGCAGGTGAAGAACGGCGCCCAGGTCCTGGACGTGTGCCTGGCCAATCCCGACCGGAACGAGAGCACCGACATGGACCGCTTCATGACGCACGTCACCCGCAAGGTGAAGGTCCCGCTCATGATCGACTCCACGGACGCCGCCGTGATCGAGGCCGCGCTGCGCCATTGTCAGGGCAAGTCGATCGTCAACTCGATCAATCTCGAGGACGGCGAGGAGCGGTTCGAGAAGGTCGTGCCGCTGCTCCGGACCTACGGCGGCGCGGTCGTCGTCGGCTGCATCGACGAGGACAAGCGCCAGGGCATGGCCGTCACGCGCGCCCGCAAGCTCGCGATCGCCGAGCGTTGCCACGACTTGCTCACCGAGAAGTACGGGCTCCCGGCCCGCGACCTGATCTTCGACGCGCTCGTTTTTCCGGTCGGCACCGGCGACGCCAACTACCTCGGCTCGGCGGTCGAGACGATCGAGGGCATTCGCGCCATCAAGGTGCGGTTTCCGGAGTGCAAGACGATTCTCGGGATCTCCAATGTCTCGTTCGGCCTGCCGCCGGCCGGGCGCGAGGTCCTCAACTCGGTCTTCCTCTATCACTGCACCAAGGCCGGCCTCGACTACGCGATCGTGAACACCGAGCGGCTCGAGCGCTATCCGTCGATTCCCGAGGAGGAGCGGCGGCTCGCCGAGGACCTGATCTACGGGCGGGGCGAGGACCCCGTGGCGGCCTTCGCCGCGTATTTCCGGGAGAGGCGCAAGGCGCCGCCGCCGGCGGAGACCCTCTCACTCGACGAGCGGCTCGCGCGCTACATCGTCGAGGGCAGCCGCGACGGCCTGGTCGACGACCTGAACGCGAAGCTCCGCGAGGCGGCGCCGCTCGAGATCGTCAACGGCCCGCTGATGCGGGGCATGGACGAGGTCGGGCGCCTGTTCAACGACAACCAGCTCATCGTCGCCGAGGTCCTCCAGTCGGCCGAGGCGATGAAGACCGCCGTGGCGCACCTCGAGCAGTTCATGGAAAAGGCCGAGTCGGCCACCCGCGGCACGATCGTGCTGGCCACGGTCAAGGGCGACGTCCACGACATCGGCAAGAATCTGGTCGAGATCATCCTCTCGAACAACGGCTATCGCGTGATCAACCTGGGCATCAAGGTGCCGCCCGAGGAGTTGATCGCGGCGTACCACACTCACAAGCCGGACGCCTTCGGGCTCTCCGGCCTTCTCGTGAAATCCGCCCAGCAGATGGTCGTGACGGCGCAGGACCTCCGCGCCGCGGCCATCGAGATCCCGCTGTTCGTGGGCGGGGCCGCGCTCACGAAGCGCTTCGCCGCGACCCGGATCGCGGCGGAGTACGGCGGGCTGACGGTCTACGCCAAGGACGCCATGGAAGGGCTCGACCTGGCCAACCAGCTCTTCTCGGCGCCGACCCGGGAGGCGCTGGTGACGCGCGTCAGACGCGAGCAGGCCGCGCTCGTGGCGAGCGCTGCGGGCACGCCGGACACCGCGCCCGCGGCGCCCGCGCCTTCACCGGCGCGCCGGCTCGAGCGCGCCACCGTGCCGGCGCCGCCCGACCTGGAGCGACACGTGCTGCGGGACGTGCCCCTCACCCACATCTACCCGTATCTGAACCTCCAGATGCTCTACGGCAAGCATCTCGGGCTGCGCGGGCTCGTCGAGCGGCTGGTGGCGGCGGGCGATCCCAAGGCGCTCGAGGTCCACGAGATCATCGAGACGCTGAAGCGCGACGCCGTCGGCCGCGGTCTCCTCAGGGCGCAGGGCGTGTATCGCTGGTACCGCGCTCGCGCCGCGGCAGACGCCGTGATCCTCTCCGATCCATCCGGACGCGAGACGGCCCGCTTCGACTTTCCGCGCCAGCGTGAGGGTGAGCGGCTCTGTCTCGCCGATTACGTGAGAGACGACGCAGACGACTACGTCGCGCTGTTCGCGGTCACCTGCGGCTCGGGAGTGAGAGAGCTCGCGTCAGACTGGAAGGAGCGAGGAGAGTACGTGCGCTCCCACGCGCTCCAGGCGCTGGCCATCGAGTGCGCGGAGGCGTTCGCCGAGATGCTGCACTCCCGGATGCGGACCCTCTGGGGATTTCCGGATCCGCCGGAGCTCGCGATCGGCGAGAAGCTGAAGGCTCACTACCGGGGTATTCGCGTATCGTTCGGCTATCCGGCCTGTCCCAACCTCGCCGATCAGGCCACCTTGTTCAGGCTGCTGGAGCCCGAGACGTTCGGTCTGACGCTCACCGAAGGCTTCATGATGGATCCGGAGGCTTCGGTGTCGGGGCTCGTGTTCCATCATCCTGCCGCGAAGTACTTCAAGGCCGACTGACGCGCTGAGCTTTCGAGACGCCGCGGGCCCGAGCCGGAAGTTCCGGCTTGGGCCCGTGCGAGGCGACGAGGGAACCAGACTAGAAGTCGATCTCGAGCCGCACCGTCGGCATGCCGAGCGAACGCTCCTCATTCTTGACCTCGACTGGACGACCGTGGTCGTTCAGGTAGTAGGCAGTCGACTCGCGTCTCGGCTGGCGGCGCTGACCGGCCTCGTCCAGCGCGAAGGGCAGCCGGAACGTTCCAGTGAATTTGAAGGTGGCCTCGGAGTAGCCGTCGATCGTACCCACGCCGTCCGTGATGACTCCGAGCGGCGCCTGACCACTCAGCGAAAGCGAGAGGTCGGCCTTACCGGAAAAAGTCCCGGTCATGATCACGAACTCCGGAGCGTCGACGGCATTGTCCCCCTGAACGACGACCGCGTACGTCCCGCCCAGGGTGCCCGTGCCGGTCGCCAGGCTCAGGTCGTCGGCCCCGGTCGCGTTCACCGTGCACCGCTTGGCCTTGGGAACGATCAGCCGGACGTACGCCGGACAGAGGGGCGTCCCAATCTTCGCCCAGCCGGACAGCTGAGCGACCGCACTGCGCCGGGCCGCCGTGGCGACGCCGCTCACGAAGTTGCCGGACGCGTCCTTCAGGTACATGTCCTCGGTCACCTCGTACAGCACGGCATCCGGGCTTCCGGCCAGCGCCGGCAGAGGCCCGACCATCAGCACGAACAGCAGGAACATCAGCCCCAGGAGGCTCCATGTCACTGCGCTTTTCCAACAGATACTGGTCATCGCTCTCTCTCCGTATCAAAGGGTTGAACCACTACAGCCAACCGGAGTAGTTGCAATGCGAGGACCAACGCGATTTGTCGTACAAGAAATTGATTTCGTTGACTTCTCGTCGTCGCACTTCCGGAGTTGGATATCCGTAAGCGATTGATTTATTGTCGTTTTTAGTCCGGAAATCGAGTCTAGCAGGAATAACGATCAATAGTTCAGGGGCTTAGGTGTCTCGCCGGAAGAGGACTGAATCCGAGTAGAAACTTAACGAGTTGGACGGAAGCGGGCGCGTCTAGAGCTCGGGGTCCTGTTCCTCGATCGTCGCGCCGGGCTTGGCCGGCAGCTTGACCGTGAACGTCGAGCCCTTGCCGAACTCGCTCTGGACCTCGATCGAGCCGCCGTGGCTCTCCACGATGCCCAGGCTCACCGACAGGCCCAGGCCCGTGCCACTCACCTCGGGCTTGGTCGTGAAGAACGGCTCGAAGATGCGATGCATGTGCTCGGGGGCGATGCCGGTGCCGGTGTCGATCACCTCGACCTGCACGGTGTCGCCATTGGCCGATGAGCGGATCGTGAGCGATCCGCCGCGGTCCTTCATGACGTAGACGGCGTTGTTGATGAGGTTGATGAACACCTGCTTGATGCGCGGCACATCGACCTCGACCGGAGCCAGCCCCGACGCATACTCCTCGCGGAGCGTGATCGACTCCAACGCACCCTGACGACGGACCATGGCCAGGGTCTGCTCGAGGACCGTGTTGAGATCGGTGATCTGAGGAATGAACTCACGCTGGCGACTGAAGTGCAGGAGATCGCGCACGATGTCGCGCGCGCGTCCCGCCTCCTCCTGGATCAGATCGAGCTCCTCCCGCCACGGCTGACCGGGTGGCACCTGCTCGGCGAGGTAGGACGCGAAACCGAGCACGCTCGTCAGCGGATTGTTGATCTCGTGGGCGATGTTCGCCGCCAGCTCGCCGATGGCGGCGAGCTTGGTCGACTGGATCAACTGGGCCTGCGTCCGCTTGAGCTCGGCCACCTGCTGCTTCTCGGCCTCGTAGAGCCGCGAGTTCTCGCTGGCGACGGCCGCCTGCAGCGCGATGGCCTCGGTGAGCCGGAGCTCGTCCGAGGTGAAGCGATGGTGGTCCTTCAGCCAGGCGAGCGCGAACCCGCCGATGCTCTCGCCCTTCCAGCGCATCGGCTGGATGAGGACCGACTTGTGCGCGATCATCCGGGCAAGCGGATGATCGAAGCGCGGGTCCTCCTGGCTGTTGCTGGAGTACACCGGGCCGTCCACCCGCCGCCAGTCGCTCACGCGAGGATCGAGCGACTTCAAGGTGGCGCTCTCGAGCGCTCCCAGGAGCTCCTTGGGCACGCGATAGCCGCCGATCGGCACGAATCGGCTCCCGTCCTCGCTCTGGAGCCACGCGCCGCCGGTGTCGGCGCCGAGCGCCCGCACCATGGCTCGCGTCGTCCTCCTCAAGATCTCGTTCAGCTCCAGGGTCGCGCTGGCGTCCTGGCTCACCGCCAGGAGCGTCTCCGTGTGACGCAACCGCTCCTGGGTCTCCTCGTGCAGGCGCATGACGCCCTCGTACAGGCGGGCGTTCTCGACAGCGATCGCCACCTGATCGGCGACGATCTTGAGCAACTGCTCCTCGTCGGCCTTCGCCCCGGGCGGCAGCACGTGCCGCGCGATCATCACGCCGAGCGGACGACCGCGTACGGTGAGAGGCAGCCTCCACTCCACTTCCGTCCAGTCGTCGGCCGCCGACACACCGGAGCCGGCCAGGACGCTCCGCGGCTGGACGTCGGTGTCCCGGCGCACGGAGACCTGCACGCCGGGCGGCTCGCTGAGCTCGACGCTGAGGCTCGTGCTCCCGATCGCCCGGGCCAGCCCGCCCAGGAGTTTCTCGAGCATTCCGGCGACGCCCAGCTCGGAGGTGATGTCCTCCATCGAGCGATGCAGATCCTCGAGCTGCGAGGCCCGCCGCACGAAGTGCTGGTTCAGCCGTTTGAGCTCCTCGACCTGATTGAGCAGGCGATACACGAGCCGCTGGTTCAGCTCGCGCAGGTAGACGCCTTCGTCGTGACTCTCGACCCGCTCGCGCTTGCCGCCGAGGAACTCGGCGACCTGGCGCGGGAACGCGTCGACGTCGATCGGCTTCTGGATGTAGCCGTCGCAGCCGGCCACCAGCGTGCGCTGCCGGTCGCCCTGCATCGCGTACGCCGTCACCGCGATCACCGGCGTCGAGGCCAGATTGGGGAACGACTTCAAGATCGCGACGATCTCGTATCCGTCGACCCCCGGCAGGTTGATGTCGAGCAGGATGAGCGCCGGCTCCTCGCGGATGGCCGCTTCGATCCCGGCCAGGCCGTCCTCGGCGTCGACGATGAGGTATCCGGCTGCCTCGAGCACCGCGCGGACGAGCATCCGGTTCTCGCGGTTGTCCTCGATGTAGAGGATCTTCACCTTCTGGTCGAGTGGGCGTGCCGGCATGCGGCCCCTTGTCCTCAGATCAACGGCAAGGTGAAGTGGAACGTCGAGCCTTGGTTCTCACGGCTCTCCGCCCAGATGCGGCCGCCGTGGAGCTCGACGAACTTCTTGCTGATCGCCAGCCCGAGGCCCGTGCCTCCGGCGCTGCGGGCGACCGGATTATCGAGCTGCTGGAACGGCTCGAACAGCCGCGCCAGATCGTCCTCGCGGATCCCGATACCGGTGTCGGCGACGCTCAGCCGGGCCGCGTCCGGCTCGGCCACGACGCTGACGAGCACGCGGCCCTGCGCGGTGAACTTGATCGCGTTCGACAGCAGATTCAGGAGGATCTGCTTGACCTTCGTGCGGTCGGCCGACAGCGGCGGCAGCTCGAGCGGCACGTTCTTCTCGATCTTCAGCTGCTTGCCGCGGCCCAGCGGCATCGACGACTCGATGCACTCGTCGACCAGCTCGTGCAGGTCGATCTCCTCGGAGAGCATCTCGATCTTGCCGGCCTCGATGCGCGAGAAGTCAAGGATGCCGTTGATGAGCTGGAGCAGATGGGCGCCGCTGTTGTGGACCGAACGGATGTAGGTCTCCTGCCGCTCGGTCAGCTCGCCGTCCAGACGATTGAGCAGCACCTTCGAGAAGCCGATGATCGAGTTGAGCGGCGTCCGGAGCTCGTGCGACATGCTCGCCAGGAACTGGGACTTCAGCCGGCTGGCCTGCATGAGCTGCGCGTTCGAGTTCGAGAGCTCTTCGTAGAGCCGCGCGTTCTCGAGTGAGATCGCCACCTGGTTGGCGAGCACCGCGAGGACCTCGAGCTCTTGGTCGTCGAAGATGTCGCCGGAGAGCTTCTCGCCGACGAGCAGGATGCCGGTCAGCTTGCCCTCGATCTTCAGCGGCACGATCAGGGCGGCCTTGATCGAATCGAGCTCGTTCTCGGCCGTCTCGAAATATGCCGCGATCTCGGGATTGAGCTTCGCCTCTTCCTTGACCAGGACCCGCCCCTTCTGGTTCAGCCACTGGACGATCGGGCTGTCGACCCGGATGGAGGTGATCCCGGCGCCGTCACCCACCGTGGTGTCCTCTCGATAGACGACGAACCCGCTGCGCTGTGGGTCGAAGATCATCAGCACGCAGTGGGTCAGCGGCACGCCGCGTACGAGCCCGTGCACGAGCGTCTCCATGAGGCGCCCGAAGTCGAGGATCGAGCCCATCCGCTTGCTGAGATCCAGGAGCGTCTCGTAGCAGCCGCGCCGGCGGCTGAACATCAGGCGCTCGATCCGTTCCTCCAACCGCTGGCCGATCGGGCTCACGAGCATGGTCAGGACGAAGCCGAGTGGCAGGATGACCCAGAGCGGGTTCACCTGGTCCCAGTCGGCGTACGACTCGGCCGTGACCAAGGTGGCGGTGAGCGCGCCCCAGAGGAGGAGGTAGATCGCTCCCTTCTTCACCAGCACGTTCACGTCGAAGAGCCGGTAGCGGACAATCGACGTCCCGAGCATCAGCGCGAAGATCATGTTGGCGGGGATGCCCATCGGGTACACGAGGTCCGCCGCCGGTACGAACCGGGTCAGGATGAATCGGGCGAAGTCGATGACCCCACCGACCAGGCTCACGCCGGTGCCCAGCAGGATCAGCGTCGCGCGGTTGCGCCGGAAGCTCGATTCCACGTCCTTGTAGCTCCGGATCAGGAGCAGGAGCCCGTAGATCAGGAAGAAGTTGAAGTAGATGAAGAACGGGGTGTACAGCGGGCCTGTCGCGGGCGCCCATCCCCAGTAGGTCGACTTCACGCCGCTCATGAACAACGGCGAGCCGCTCAGGTTGATGACGTTGAAGACGATCGCGAGCGTGTACGCGGCGACCAGCGAGGTCCGATGGCGCGTCGTGCTCTCGAGGAAGATCAGCACGAAGTGGTAGTAGAACGCCGGGAGCGCGATGACGCCGGTGTGGATCACGATCTCCCAGAAGAACGCCGTCGGCTCGTCCGGGGCTCGGCGGAGCATGAAGACGCCGAAGTTCCAGACGGCCATGCCGCCGACGAAGTAGGTGAACAGACGGTTCAGCCGGCTCCCCGAGTTGCGCAGGAGCGTGATCCCCGCGAGGGAGACGTTGAGGATCAGCGCGAGCAGCGGGAGGAAGTTATGAAGTGTCACGCGCGTCCCCCTCAGGACCGTCGAGAGGGAGATACACCCGGTCCTTCTTGCGCTGCTGCTCGATCTCGTGCTCCAGGATGCCGAAGACGAGCATGTCCCAGCACTGACCGTCCTGGTATCCGGCCTTGCGGAGGATGCCCTCCTGACGAAAGCCGTTGCGCCGCAGCGAGTTGGCGCTCAGACGATTGTAATCGTACACCTTGGCCTCGATGCGCCGAAGCCCCAGCACGTCGACCCCATAGTACGAGATCAGCTTGCCGGCCTCCACACCAAATCCTCGGCGGATCGCCCTGGCGTCGGTCAGCATGACCTCGAGGAACGCGTAGCCCTCGAGCAGGTGGATGTTGAACAGGCGCGCCAGCCCCAGCGGCGCGGCCCACTCGGGGGATGCCTCGATCACGAGCACGATCTGCGTCGAATCCATCAGGCACGCCTCGTAGAACGAGGGGTCTTTGTCGTAGACGTGCTTGTAGGTGTTCAGGAACTCGCTGCCGACCATCCGCTCGAGGAACGGATCTTCCGCCCACACCGACAAATAGTCGAGATCCTCGGGGCGCAGCGTCCGGAGGTAGACGCGCGTGCCACGCGAGACCACACCCGTGCGGCGCGCCCTACTGGCGTCGGGCCTGCGCGACACGGACGGCATCTCTTCCACGGCGATCATTCTCCCACCTGGCCGCCTGCCTTAGTCGAAGTGGACCTCGAGGCGCACCGTCGGATCACCGAGCGCGCGCTCGTTGGGCAGCACCGGCACAGGCCGGCCGCGGTCGTTCTGGTAGACCGCGATGTGATGCACCGTGAAGGGGAGCCGAAACGTGCCGGTGAACGAGGCGACGTCCGGGGGCGTGAACCCCATGACCGCGTCCTTTGGCTCGAACGTGGCGCCCGGGAGGATGGCGATGGTCCGGAGATCCGGAGCGACCTGCACGTCGCCGGCGAAGTCGCCGGTCATGACGACGAGTTCCTGCGCGTCGGTGAGATTCGTGGCGTCGCTGTTGACGACGACCCAGAAGCTGCCGTTTATGTGACCGCGGCCATCGCTCATATTGATCGTGCTGTGCCCGATCGCGACAACCCGGCACCGGGGACTCACCTTCACGTTGACGCGGAACAGCGCGAACACTGCCCTGGCGTGGTCCTGCAGCCCGGTCGGGCACAGCGGCGACCCCGGCTGGGCCGAGCCCTCGAGCGAGGAATCCCCGGTACGGATGCCCCCGGTGAGGTCCGCATGCTCGACCAGCTCGTAGAAGACGGCGTCCGGTCGTGGCTCGTCTCCGCGGTGCGTGGCCTCGCTCGTTCCCACCGTTGGGCCGAGCAGCGCGACCAGCACGAACAGCACCGGCAGCGACCTTACGCGCGTGTTCATCGAACGCCGCTCCTTTGCCACATGGTCCGGGGCGATCCCCGGTGCTTTGCCAGCAGCCCCCTCCTCACGCCTCGGTGATCCGGGCGCGTGCGTCTCGATCACCTCGGCCGCGCTCACTTCGCGCGGCACCACGCGAGACGGCTCAGGCCGGACAGAAAGGTCTGGCGGGCCTCGAGGACCTCGAAGCCGGCGCGGCCGAGAGTCTCATGAAACGCGGCCACGCTCAGATAACGATGCTCGCTCTCCCGGAAGAACTCGAACGTCATGGTCGGCAGGAGCCAGCGCAGCGCCCGGACCGCCGCGCCCAGACCTTCGGCCGCCCGCACCTCGTGGAACGTCGTGAGGCCGGCCGGGCGCTCGTACGTCAGGAAGATCGCGTGCCCGCCCGGCTTGAGCGCCCGTCGACACGCGTCGAGGAGCGCCGTCGGATCCGGATGCCAGTACAGCGTGTGCATGCTCACCAGCACGTCGAAGGTTCCGGCGCCCGGCAACGTGTCGCGCGCGATGTCGAGGTGCTGGAAGGTCAGGTTGGTGCCGCGCGGCGAGCTCTTCTCGCGGGCGATCTCGACGAGGTGCTTCACGCCGTCGATGCCGACGACCGAGTAGCCCTCCTTCGCCAGCCGGAGGCTCACGTTCCCGATCCCGCACGCGACGTCCAGCACACGGGTCGCCCGCGGCGCGGTCGCGTCGGGGATCGAGCGGGCGACGAACGCGACGATCTCCTCGAGCATCGCCTCGTAGGGCGGGAAGTGCGTCACCACGGCGTCGTAGGTGACGCCATACGTGACGGCAATCATGTGCTCGAGCGCTTCCCGGAAAGGCATACGATCTCCCGCTCTCGCCACGGCCGCGACCGGCGAAACGCCGGCGAGAGGCTGCGATTGGTGTTGCGCGATCTCTCCGCGATTCACTTAGTTATCGGTGCTCTTCCGCGCCCACACCAGGAGGCTCGCGTCCCCGAGGAACGTTCGTCGCATCTCCAGAACCGAGAACCCGGAACACCGCACCTGGGCGGCGAATGTCGCTTCGTCCCAGTAGTGAGGGCCGACCCGCCGCCGCACCGCTTCGAAGATCGAATTGGGCAGCACCCACAGAAGACCGTGGAACGCCGCGCCGAGGCCCGCCTGTCGGGCGATGTCGCGCAAGGTCGACCAGCGGCCGATTCGCCGCGTGTGATTCACGAACACGGCATGTCCACCGGGCTTGAGCACGCGGTAGGCCTCGCGCAGGAGGCGGTCCGGGGCCGGGTGAACGTAGAGCGCATGGATGCTGACGACCTGATCGAAGGTGGAGTCGCGGAACGTGTTGCCGCGCGCGAGCTCACCGTGCCGGAAGGCCAGGTTGGACAGATGCCGCGCGCGCCGCTTTTCCTTCGCCACGTCGACCAACGCGGCGTAGGCATCGAGCCCGGTGACGGTGAAGCCCGCCTCGGCCAGGGCGCACGTGAAGTTGCCCGGCCCGCAGGCCAGCTCCAGCACCCGGACGTCCCGACGCTCGACCTGCGCGGGGACGGCGGCTTCGACGAGGTCGCGCACTTCCGCCTGGAGTCGCTGATAGTAGCTGAAGCGCGGGTAGACGTAGTCGTACACCACGCCGTAGCCGATCGAGAGCACCCGATCGAGCCACCCACGCAGCGCATCGATCGTCGCCTTCATGATGGATCCCGCCACTCCCGCCGTCAGGATCGCGGGCGCACTCGGCTGCACCGCGCGCTCTCCTAGGCTTTGCTCGCGAGGACCTTGTCGACAGCCCCCCGGAGCTCCGACGGCGTGAAGGGCTTCAACAGGATGTAGTCGAAGCCGAGGCGGGTCGCCTCGTTGATGATGTCGGGGGTGCCGTGAGCGGTCATCAGCATGCAGGCCATACTCGGACGGATGCGTCGCGCCTGCTCGAGGACCTCGAAGCCGTTCATGCCGGGCATCTTGTAGTCGACCACGAGGAGATCGAACGATTCCTTACGACAGAGATCGAGGGCGGTCTCGCCGCGGTTCGCCGCCCTGATCGCGTATCCCAGCGCCTGCAGCACGTTGACGCAGAGGATCACGACGGGGCCGGCGTCGTCGACCACGAGGATCTTCGGCCGGGAGGAGTCGATCAATGCATCTCCAGCAGCGCCGACATCGGCGAGTCGAGCGCCGGCGAGCCAAG
Organism: Candidatus Rokuibacteriota bacterium; assembly: GCA_003221615.1. Taxonomy (GTDB): domain Bacteria; phylum Methylomirabilota; class Methylomirabilia; order Rokubacteriales; family CSP1-6; genus AR31. Next base: position 14,324 of record QHSQ01000116.1, read on the forward strand.
ATCGAGGTGACGGCTGATCTGCTCCAGGCGCGTCACGGGAATCGTCATGAATGCGTCTGCGGCCGTGGGATCGAACTGCGTGCCGGCGCCTCCCCCGATTTCCTCCAGGGCCACCGCCAGCGGCCGCTTGCTCCGATACGGACGATCGGACGTCATCGCGTCGAAGGCGTCCGCGACCGTCACGACCCGCGCGATGAGCGGGATGTCGTCGCCCTTGAGGCCGTCCGGATAGCCCTTGCCGTCGTACCGTTCGTGGTGGTGGCGCACCGCTTTCGCCTCGCACGCGAGGAATCGCAGCGGCTTGAGAATCTTGTCGCCGACCACGGGATGCGTGCGGATCAGCTCGAACTCCTCTTCGGTCAGCTGGCGCGGCTTGCGGAGAATGTTGTCCATGATCACGAGCTTGCCGAGGTCGTGCAGCATGCCGGCCCGGCTCATCATGACGACGTCGGCCGGCGCGACACCCATCACCATCGCGAGCTCGCCCGAGTAGAGGGAGACGCGGGCCGAGTGGCCCTTGAGGTACGGATCCTTCGACTCCAGGGCGATGACGAAGGACGAAATCGTGTCGATCAGATTTTTTTCGAGGTTCTCGCGCAGGAGCAGCTTCTGCAGGGCGACCGCCGTCGTCTGCGCATAGCCGAGGAGGAGCGCCTTCTCGTCGGGCAGGAAGGCGCCATGCTCGGCGCTGCGGCCAATGCAGAGGATGCCCATGGCATCGCCCACGCCCGGGACCATGGCGGCGAGAGCCTCGAAGCCATGCTCGCGTTTGGTGAGCACCACCGTTTCCCGGCCGCCGGTCTTGATCACGTCGCCGAACGACGCTTGCAAGAGCGTCAGGATCTGGCCGACCATCGACGGCTCGCCCTTCCGGCTCGCGTTGAATTGGCCGCCCTGGTCGCGGAGCAGCATCAGCGCCCCGTCGCTCCGGAGGCTCTGCATCGTGTACTCGACCACTTTCTCGGCGAACGCGCTCGGCTCGAGACCTTGCAGGGCGACCTCGCCGATCCGCGAGATGACCTCGACACCGCCCTGGCGTCTGGCGAGCTCTTCCGTGAGCCCCGCGGGATAGTTGACGTTGCCGTTGCCCTCCGCCCGGTCACGCCGGAGCCGACGAATGAGCTCCTTCACCTCGGTCACCGAGAAGGGCTTGGGCAGATAGTCGTACGCGCCGTGGCGCAGGCCGAAGACCGCCGAGTTGACCGACGGCACGCCGGTGATGAGCACGACCGGCGTCCCGGGCTGCTTGCCCTTGACCGCGCGGAGCAGGTCGAGGCCGCTCAGGCCGGGCATCTTGATATCCGACACCACGAGGTCGAATGGATCGTCGCTCAGCTGCTCGAGGGCTTGCTCGGCCGTCCCCGCCGTCGTGACCTGGCATCCATTCGACGAGAACGCGGAGGCCAGGAATCGGAGGACGGAGGCGTTGTCGTCCACCAGGAGAACGCGAAGCCGCTCAGCCGGCACGCCGCCGGTAACCTGAGTCTCGCTGTCCATCGTGGTCGTCACAGGGACTCCTGTTACTTCGTCGCGCCGAGCTGACTGAGGAACTCCAGCCACTGGCGCGACAGACCGTCCTTCGGGAAGCTCAGCGATTCGAGCTCCGGACGATCGTCGACTTCGAGCCCAACCTTGCTCGCGGCTGGTTGCGTGGCCGGCTCGGCGGCCGCCGCCACTGCGGCGACCATCGCAGGGGCCTCGACAGGCGAGGTGCCCTTCGTCGCTTGCGCGAAGAAATGCGGCCGGGCTCCAGTGGGCTGCGAGCCGGGCTTCGCCCATACAGGCGGAGCCTGTACCGGCGCCTGTACCGGAGCCGGGGCCGGTTCCGGAGCGGCGACGACCGGCGGCGCGGCAACGACCGGCGGCGCGGCGATGACCGGCGACGCGGCAGCGACCGCGGGAGCGGCAACAATCGGCTCCTCGACCGGGACGCTGACCGATGCCGCGGTCCCGACCGCCGGCGCGACGACTGGCTCGTGCACGTGCCCGTTCGTGTGGGCGCGTGTGGACGTGGTCTCGATGGCCTGGAGCTCGAGGGCGGGCTCGGCCCGCATCGTCATGATCGGCTCCCGCGCGGGCGGCGCCGCGGCCACGGTCTCGGTGACGAGCTTCACGCTCTGGAATTCGGGCACCGGCTGCGGCGGGACATCGACGACCACTTTCGGCTCATCGACGGGAGCCGGCGCGCTCGGAGCGGCCGCGATGAGAGCGACGGCGACTGGAGCGACGGGCTCGACCACGGCCACCACCGGGCGCTCGAGCCGAACCGGCTCGGGCGCGACAGCCTTGGGCGGCTCGACCGGCTTGGGCTCGCTCACCCCTTCGCGCGACTCGACGCGTGTCGGCCACTCGATCGCGGGCTTCGCCGGCTCGGGCTTCAAGGGCGCGACGCGCGGCTCGACGACCGGCGCGACAACTGGCACGGGCGCCGCAACGGCCAAGGTTGGCGCAGCCGGTGCGGACACCGCGGGAGACCTGGTATCGCTCGTCGATTCGACGATCTTGCGAAGGCTCTCGACCAGGTCGAAGTACACGACCGAGGCGCCGTTCACTTCCAGATGGCGGAACTCGAAGCAATCGATCTCGAGGAAGCTGAGCTGCCTGAGCCGGCGCAGGAACGCGTCGGTCATCTTCTCGACGATGAACAGGATGCGGGGCGGCCGGGAGGAAGCCTGGGCCATCGGATAGAGACGACGGAGCGTGTCGGGGTACTCGAGACACCAGGAGTAAGCGTCCATCACCCGGAGCAGAAGCCCATCATCGGCGCTGACGTCGAGCGCGATCAGCACCAGGGAGCTTTTGGAGTCGAGACCGACGAGGTCGATCGCGGCCTGGCCCAGGAGCAAGCGCGAATCAACGATCTTCAGGCCTGGCTCCACGCCCTCTACGTTCTCGGCGACCAGCTGCTCCAAGTTGCCGATGTCCTTGACTTCCAGCTTCCTGAACGTCGGTCTCATCATTCTCTCCCCTGGCCGTTTTGGTGCGAACCCCGCACCGAGAGGAAGCAAACGGGAGACCAAGGGTTTATCCGCCTGTAAGTCGTCGTCAAATCGATCAATTTGGGATTTCCGGCTCCAAGCTTCAATGGCTGATTAGTTGCCAAGATTTCACAGAACCCGACGACGCTCATTCCGGAAAGAATTTAATTTCAACTAGTTGGGATATTCCGGAACCTCGGGTCCGGAGTGGCGCCGAACTCACCAGTGGCGACGGACTGATCGAGCCCTCACTCTTCCATCAGCTTCTTGCGAAGCGTCTGACGCGAGATACCCAGGATCTTGGCCGCCTTGCTTTTGTTCGATTCCACCCGCTGCATGATCTGCGCGATGTAGGCGCGCTCGACTTCGGCGAGCGTGCGAGGTTCGTCCGTCGATGTTTCGGGCACGATGGGCTGCCGAATCTGCGTCGCGAACTGCACCGGAAGGTGCTGAGGCTCGATCAGATCGGAGCTGCCAAGGATGACGAGGCGCTCGATCAGATTCCGGAGCTCGCGAACGTTGCCCGGCCACTGGTAGCCCGTCATGAGCCGTTCGGCTTCTGGCGTGAACCCCTTGATCGATTTGTGGAAGCGCGTGTTCGCGTCCATGACGAAATGTCGAGCGAGCGGCACGATGTCGTCCCGGCGCTCGCGCAGGGGGGGGATGTGAATCGGGATCACGTTGAGCCGGTAGAAGAGGTCCTCGCGGAATTGCCCGTCCTTGACGCGCATCTCGAGCGGACGGTTGGTCGCGGCGATGATCCTCAAATCCACCTTGATGTCGCGCGTCCCGCCGACTCGCCGCAGGACGCGCTCCTGGAGGACCCGGAGGAATTTCGCCTGGCTGTTGAGCGACATCTCGCTGACCTCGTCGAGGAACAGCGTGCCGCGGTCAGCCAGCTCCATCAGGCCCTTCTTCGCGGCCTTCGCGTCGGTGAACGCCCCCTTCTCGTGACCGAACAGCTCGCTTTCGAACAAGGTCTCGGTGATGGCCGCGCAGTTGACTTCCATGAACGGCGAGTCCCGTCGCGCGCTCTCGTAGTGCAGCCCGCGCGCGACGAGCTCCTTGCCCGTGCCGCTCTCGCCGTGAATCAGGATCGTCGCCGCTTCGCTCCGCGCGAGCTTGCCGATGAGCTCTCGCAGACGGCGGGTTCCCTCCGAATCGCCGATGAGCTGGTCGACGCGATATTCCTTCTCCTGAAGACGGTGGAGGCGCTGGATCTCTCGGCGCGCCCGGACCTCTTCCAGCGAGCGCGCCACCGCCAGCTTGAGCTTGTCCAGATGCTCGAAGGGCTTCTCGAGATAGTCAGTGGCGCCGGCCTTCATCGCCTCGACGGCGCTCTGGATCTGGCCGAAGCCCGTGATGATGATGACCGCGGTTTCCGGGTGCCGCCCCTTGAGAGCTCGCAGCACATCGATGCCGTCCATGTCGGGCAGGCGGAGGTCCAGAAGGACCAGGTCCGGGCTCACATCGTCGGCCGTCTGGAGCCCCTCTTTGCCGGTACCCACCCCGTGGACTTCGATCTGGTCCCCGGCCAACACCCGCGCACAGAGCGTGCGGATGTTGCGTTCGTCGTCGACGACCAGGATATTGTCCATAGTCATAAAATAGCGGAACCAGAGCGGCCTTCGCCCAATTTCTTACCACCGGCTGCGCTCCTATCTGCGGTAGCTATCCGAGACCATGGCCCCCAGGGAAGGGACAGCTTCAGCGGGCCTCTGTCGGGATCCTTTGCGGATAATTTCCGACCGGCTCGATCAGTGATGGCAGGTGACGCACTCGAGGGGCGCGTTGGCTCCCCGAGTGGCGTTCTGCTCACGGTGGCACTCGACGCACCACCCCATCGTCAGCATGCGGGGAGTCGGTCGGAGACCGACGAGGCGGAAGAGGTCGTCACTCAGCTTTGGTCCGGTGTCCGCGCCGACGACCCGCATTCGCTCGATCGGACCGTGACAGGTCTGACATTCGAGCCCGAAGCGCACGTGCGGTCGGTGCGGGAAGAAGGTGAACTCAGGAACCTTGAAGACTCTGACCCACGGGATCGGCTGCCCTCGCTGGGCGTAGCCGTGGATTTTCGCGATCTCGGGATTGTCCTGGGCGCCGATGATCTTGTGGCAGCCCATGCAGCGCTCGACCGAGGGAATCCCGGCGTAGTCCGAGCGTCGCGCGTCGGCGTGGCAGTACTGGCACGGGATCTGGAACGACCCGGCGTGGATCACGTGGCTGAAGAGAATCGGCTGGCGGGGCGCGTGAGATGACGACACGAGCGGCTTCACCATCTCGGCGCCAAACCGCGGCGAAGCGGTCGAACGAAGGTACGTGATCACCTGACGCGTCTCGCCGTCGCTCAGATATGCAGACAGCGGCGGCATGCCAGGCGAGAGGCCTTCGGCTGGCCCCCCGTGCATGATCACGTTGAACAGAAACTCGTCGGGGAGCCCGTTCATGAGCCGCCCGTCGGTCAGGTCGGCGGGCTTGGTCGCGAACGAGGCGGCCGACGATCCGTCCCCCCGCCCCGTCTCGCCATGGCAGGTCGCGCAATAGCGGACGTACAGCGCTCGCCCCGCTTTGACGCCATCGCCATTCGCGGCGCTCGCGCGAGCGGGACGCCCACCGGGAGTCAGCGCGGCCCAGATGAGGCAGCCGACGGCTGCCGCGGCAAGTAGTCCGAGGAGGATGAAGCGCCCCCTCACTTTTACTCCTTGATCAGCTGCTCCCGGCGTCGGAGATAGCCGTGTCGAACGGCGCTGTACAGATCGACGACGCTCTCCTCGAATCCCTGGAACAGATCGAGGTTCAAGGCGCGATCGTTGACGATCTCCCCGAGCTTGAGGCTGATGCCGACCCAGAGAAACGGGATGACGTAGGAGAGCGGATTCATGAAGCTGTCGACGCCCCGGCCGATGCCGTCACGAACCGTCATCGGTGGCAAGAACGGCACGACGAGGTATGGGCCGGGGCTCACCCCCCACACGCCGAGCGTCTGGCCGAAGTCCTCGCGGCTCTTCTCGATTCCCCAGTACTTCGCCGCGTCGAACAGTCCGCCGATGCCGGCGGTGCTGTTGATCATGAAGCGGGAGAGCTCACGGGTCGCGCCACCCCACTTGCCCTGGAGCAGGCTGTTGACCATCCGTGGCACGAACGAGATGTTGTCGAAACCGTTCTCGATCAACACCTGAAATGGCTCGGGTACGATCCAGGTGTAGGCTTTCGCGACCGGCTTGAGCACGAAGCGGTCGGCTTGCCGGTTGAACTCGAAGACCTTCTCGTTGAACCTCTCCCAGGGGTCGTTGTCCTCGTCGTCGCTGCCCAGGGCGGTCTCGGTGTCGATCTTCTCGGAAGGCGTGGTCGGCGCCTGGGCGGTCACGATCTCGCCGGCGGCGGCTTCTCCGCCGTTGGCGGTCGTCGGGACGACGGGAGTCTCGGTCGCTTCGTCGACCCGCTCGCCCGCCGCGCGCGCCTCCGGGTCGGCCCCCGACATCGCGGGGCTCGCCACGGAGGAGGGGGCGACGGTCAGCAGCGACGACTCGGTCTTGACCGTGCTCGAGAGGCCACCGCACCCGCTGAGCGCCACCATCACGATCGCCATGGTCAGCAGGGGCGCGACGCGGCGGAGACAGCCGGTCAGGACTCGAGGCAAGACGACGAACCCCTCCTCTCGAATGCTGCTGCGTTTTGGGCGATGCCGGGGCGCTCGCGGGTCTGGTCCTTTATAGCTGAATCCTGACCTTCGTTCGAGAGAATTTACGGCCGGCGCGAGAAATGCAGAGAGATATTGTAACGACGGGTCTCCTGGCGTATGTTGGTCGAGCCCACAAGTGATTCGAGCGCGACGGCAGTTCGGGGTCGCGTTGAGGAGACGACGTGAGTCGAAGCCGAGCCCGTGAGTTCTGGTGCGGTGTCGTGTCCGAGAGCGTTCAAATCCGGTTGCGTCGGCCCGGCGGATTCGGAAGACCCCAGGGCTACTTCGTGCAGTGCAATCAGACCGACTGTCAGTACGTCGACGAGAACAAGCCGCCCTGCCCGCTGAACTCTGCCATGTTCGCCGACGAGATCAAGGCCGCCGAAGAAGCGCGCGCGCAACGCAGCGAATAGCCGTCAGCGCGGCCGCAGCACCAGCGTCGTGATCTTGTCCAGATACTGCTTGGCCACGCGGAGCACGTCCGCGGGCGTCACCGCCTCGACGGCCTTCCGATAGCGTTCCGGAAAATCCTGACTGGCACCTTCGCTTTCGTAGAACGCGAGATACCACGCCTGGCGCTCGTTGGTCCGGCGGTCCATCGTGTAGCGACCGAGGAGGTAGCCCTTCGCCCGCCCGAGCTCGTCGTCGCTGACCGCCTCGGTGCGAATCCGATCGATCTCCCGACGGAGTCCCTCTTCCGCCTTTGTCGCGTTCTCCGGTGCCGTTCCCAGGTAGAGGATCAGCGCGCCCGGGTCGCGGACGGGGTCGTAATAGGAGGCGGCGGTGTACGCGAGGCCCCGCTTGTCGCGCAGCTCGACGAACAGGCGACCGGCCATTCCGCCGCCGAGGATGGTCGACAGAACCTTGACCGCCGCATGGTCGGGCTGGCTCAGCGACGGCGCGAGCCCGCCGGCGAGGATCTGCGTCTGCTGCGCGGGCTGCTCGATGACCCGGCGCGTTCCCGGATTCGCCGGAGTCGGCCGCGCGGACTCGACGACCTGACCGCCGCGCGGGAGCTCACCGAAGAGACGTCGGGCCTCCGCGAGGACCTCCGTGGCCGACACCTGGCCGCTCACCGCCAGGGTCATCTGCTCGGGTCGGTAGAAGCGCCGATACCAGCCGACCAGCGCCGCGTAGTCCACGCGCCGGAGGGATTCCGGCGTGCCCAGCACCTGGAGCGAGTACGGGTGAGGTCCGTAGAGCGTCGCGAAGAACTCGTCGAATGCGCGCGACGGCGCGCTGTCGCGCCGCTTCTGGATCCGGCCGATGATCCAGTCGCGCTCGCCGTCGAGCTCGCCCGGCGCGAGCTTCGGCGTCAGCGCGAGCTCCGCGGTGAAGCCGAGCAGCTCGCGCCAGAAGCGTGCCAGGGCCGAGGCGCGGATCTCCGAATAGTCGACTTCGCCCGAGGCGCTGATCTTGCCCCCGAGGGCGGCGATCGCCTCGGCCAGCTCGGCGCCGGAGCGCTTCGTGGTGCCCCTGACCATCACCGCGTGCACGAAATTCGAGATGCCGCCGTTAGACGGCGTCTCCCACCAGGTGCCCATCTTGACCAGGAGCGAGACGGCGACGACCGGCGCCACGGGATTCTCCCGCACGATCACCGTGAACCCGTTGTCGAGGCGCTCGCGGGTCGTCTGGGCCGCCGCGTCGGGGGGCGCGCCGAGGACGACGGTCGCCAGCAGCGCCAGCGCCAGGCGGATCACCGCGACGCGCCTCCCGGAACGAACCGAACGCGCGCGTAGTTGTCGTCGCCGAAGTATTTCCGGGCGACCGCCTGGATCTGCGCGGCGCTGATCCCGCGCAGGCGCGTGAGATACGCGAGCTCGTTGTCGAGGGTCCACGTGGTCTCCGCTTGCCCGTAGGACTTCGCCAGGCCTTCGGCGGTCTCGATGTCGAAGGCGTAGCTCGACTCGGCGGTGATCACGGCGCGCTGGCGCTCGGCCTCGGTCACGCCTTCAGCGCGTACCTTCCTGAGCACCTCGAGGATCGCCGCCTCGGCGCGATCGAAGTTGGCCGGCTCGAGGCGCGCCGTCACGGTCACGAGCCCGGCCTGCTGGAAGGCGCCGTAGCCCGCGTCGATGTTCGCGACGAGCCTCAGCTGCTCGCGGACGATCTGGTTCAAACGGGAGCTCGGCGAGTCTCCGAGGATGTACGTGAGGAGGTCGACCGCGTAGATGTCCTCGCTGCCCGTTGGCGCGGTCTTCCACGCCAGGCCGAGATACGCCTGCTGCTCGGCCCGGGGAATGTCCGCCCGTCGAGTGGGGTCCAGCATGGGCACCGGCGGCGTCTCGCGGGGCGGCGGGGCCACGGCGGCGATGCGACCGAACGTGGCGTCGACGATCGGCCGCACGCGGGCCGGGTCCACGGCGCCGACGACCACCAGCACCATGTTCTTGGGCACGAAATGCTTCTGATAGAACTGTGCCAGCCCCGGGCGCGTCAGCTTCTGAATGAACTCCCGCTCGCCGAGGAGCGGACGCCCGTACGGATGCGGGGAGTAGCTGACCTCGTAGAGGCGCCGCAGCAGGAACTTCTCGGGGTCATCCTCGATGAGATTCATCTCCTCGAAGACGACCTTCTTCTCGTTGTCGATCTCGTTGGGCGGGAAGCTCGCGTGGGTCGCAAGGTCGGCCAACAGCTCGACGCCGGCGCGCAGATGCTCGACGGGCACCACGAAGTCGTAGTGCGTCGTATCGTACGACGTGTAGGCATTGCTCGCTCCGCCGAAGCCCTCGATCATCGTGTCGATCGAGCCCGGTGGGCGGGTCGGCGTCCCCTTGAACAGCATGTGCTCGATGTAGTGGGCCAGGCCGAGCTCGTTGGCGGCCTCGTCGCGGCCGCCCATCCGCATCCAGAGCTGGAGCGCGACGACGTCGCTCGCGCGATGCTCCTGGACGATCAGGACGACGCCGTTGGGCAATACCGCGCGAGTCGGCTTGGCCAGCGCGACCGGGCGAGAGCCGCCGGCGGAGGCGCACCCGGCGAGCCACAGCAGGGCGACGACGGCTGCGGCGCGCGCGAGGCGACGCCGCATCAGTGGACCCCGTTGAGCACGTAGTCGAACAGATCGAAGTTGCGCAGGTCGCCGGCCGTCGCCAGCCGCCGCGCGTGCGCATCGACGAGCGGTCGGTTGATGACGAACGGTACCGTCTGCTCCGACACGCCGCCGTGCGAACGCAGCGGCTCCTCGAGCAGCGACAGATCGTGCTCCTCGGGCGACTTCCCGAGAACGGTGTGGACGTCGCCGATGACGATCAGGTCGCCGACGCGGTCGCGCGGGAGCTCGAAGCGCGCGCAGCCGGTCGCGTTGTCGTACACCTCGGCGATGCCGTGTGTCGCGGCGAGGCGGGACGCCACGGTCGTCGCCTGGGTCGCATCGTCGAGATAGATCGTGGCGAACGAGCCGAGCGCGCCGTGATGGACGACGTACGGATCGGTGATCGGCAGGATCACGCGCGCGCGGCCGAGCCCGACGAGCGTGTCGAGCAGCGGACGCAGGTAGACGACCTTCGGCGTGCCGTCGGGGTTGGCCTTGGCATTCATGCCGTGGTCGGCCGTGATTCCCAACACCGCGCCGGCGCGGTCGAACGCGTCGAAGTAGCGGTCGAGCATCGTGTAGAAGGCCGTCGCCGCCGGCGTGCCGGGGGCATGCTTGTGCTGGACGTAATCGGTGAGCGACAGGTACATGACGTCGGGCCGCTCGCGCTCGAGCAGCTCGAGCCCGGCCGCCAGCACGTATTCCGAGAGCTCCGCGCTGTAGACCGAAGGCACTGGCATGGCGACCAGGTCGGTGGCGCGCTCGATGCCGTGCTCGCCCTTCGTTGTCTGGTCGGCCTTCTCGGACGAGAAGCAGACGCCGGCCATCCCGTGGCCGAGCAATCGACGAAGCTTGTCCTTGGCGGTGACCACCGCCACGCGGGCTCCCGCGCGAGATAGCGCGGCCAGGAGCGTCTCGCAGCGCAGGAACTTCGGGTCGTTCATCATCACTTCCTGGCCGGTCGCGGAATCGTAGAAGTAGTTACCCGAGATGCCGTGGACGGCCGGGGAGGCACCGGTGACGATCGACAGGTTGTTCGGATTCGTGAAGCTCGGCACGACGGACCGGGCGACGCGGTAGACGCCGTCCCGGCGGAACCGCGCGATGGCGGGCGTCGTGTGTCCGGCGATTCCTCGCTCGAAATATTCGGGCTCGGACCCGTCGATGCAGACGACGACCACCGGACGATTCGGAGCGTGATAGCGGCGGCCGTTGACGGAGACGGTGGTGGAGTTCATGGTCCCACAGATACTACGGCCCAGCGTCCCCTCAGGAAAGCGGGTTTTCGGCTCGGGAGCCGACTGGCGGCGACGCCGGAGCGGCCCGACCTCGGCGGCGGCGCATCACGCGTCGTCCCCACTCCCAGACGCGGACGCCGAGCAGGATGACGAGGGCGGCCGCGTACCAGTACGGATCCTTCACGCCGACCTTCGCGAGCCACAGGTAGTGAAGGACCGCGCACACCGCGGCGAAGTAGGCGAGGCGATGCAAACGATTCCAGTTCCGCGCGCCGAGCCGCCGGATCATCCCCGTCGTCGACGTGGCCGCGAGCGGGATCAGCGAGACCAGGGCCAGCATGCCCATCGTGATGTACGGGCGCTTGAGGATGTCGGCCCACATCCGCGGCCAGTCGAAGAAGAAGTCGAGCACGCTCCAGACCGCGAAGTGCAGGCAGACGTAGACGAACGCGAAGAGCCCGAGGAGCCGCCGCAGCGTGATCGGCCACGAGAGCCCGAACACGATGCGGAGCGGCGTCATCGCGAGCGACGCGAGCAGGATCCGCAAGGTCCAGTCGCCGAGCGTGTTGGTGATGAAGCTGATCGGGTTGGCGCCGAGGTCGTCGTTCCAGGCGCGGTAGGCCAGGAGCGCGAGCGGCGCCAGGCAGACGCCCCACACGAACCCCTTGAGCGCGAGGCGCGCCGGACGCGTCACCGACGATTGGGGGCCACTAGAAGTTCTTCTTTAGATCCAGTCCGGAGTAGAGCGACGCCACCTCGTCGGCGTACCCGTTGAATGGAAGCGTCGGCCGCCGTCGGAACTCGCCCAGGCGCCGCTCGTCCGCCTGGCTCCAGCGCGGATGGCTGACCGCCGGATTCACGTTGGAGTAGAAGCCATACTCGGACGGCGCGGCCTTCTCCCAGGCGGTCTTGGGCTGCTCGCCGACCAGTCGGATCCGGACGATCGACTTGGCGCTCTTGAAGCCGTACTTCCACGGCACGACGATACGAACGGGCGCGCCGTTCTGATTGGGCAGCACCTTGCCGTACATGCCGACGGTCAAGAGCGTGAGCGGGTGCATCGCCTCGTCCAGCCGGAGCCCTTCGACGTAGGGCCAGTCGAGCGACGAGAAGCCGAAGAACCCCGGTTTCTGGGCCGGGAACTGGCTCGGATCGAGCAGGGTTGTGAACTCGACGAACTTCGCCTGCCCGGTCGGCTCGACGCGCTTGAGCAAGGACGCGAGCGGAAAGCCGATCCAGGGGATCACCATCGACCAGGCCTCGACACATCGCAGCGAGTACACTCGCTCCTCCAGTGGAAAGAGCCGGGTCAGCTCGTCGATATCGAAGGTCTTCGGCTTCTGCACGAAGCCGTCGACCTGAACCGTCCACGGACGCGGGCGCAACGTGTGGCCGAGCCGAGAGGGATCGTCCTTGTTCACGCCGAACTCGTAGAAGTTGTTGTAGGTCGTCGCCGCCTCGATCTTCGTCGCCGACTCGGTCAGGCTGAACGCGGCGTTGCGGGTGGCCGCGAGGGGCTGGAGGGTCGGCGTGGCGGCCGAGCCCATACCCGGCACCAGGACGAGCGCCGCGGCCGCTCCCGAGATCAGCTCGCGGCGGCTCAGGTAGAGCATAGGATCGGTGATCTCACTCGCGGTGAACCGCGGTGCGCGTCGAATCAGCATGGTGTCTCCTTCGGTCTCTGGGCTAAAAGGATCTCACACGGCCGCGAACTTGTAACCGTGACCATGGAGGGTCAGGATCCACACCGGGCGATCGGCGTCGGCCTCGAACTTTCGTCTGAGCCGGAGTACGTGGGTATCGACAGTACGGGTCGTGGGAAACCGTTCGTATCCCCACACCTCGTCGAGCAATCGCTCGCGCGTGATCACTTCGCCTCGATGGGCGATCAGGAAGACGAGCAGATCGAACTCCTTGCGCGTCAGGCGCACCTCGTGGCCGGCCTTGAACACCTGGCGCACGCGTGGGCGCACCCGCACATCGCCGAACGCGAACTCCTCGAACCGTTCTCGCGGGCCGGGCCGGCGCAGCACCGCCCGGACCCGGGCGAGCAGCTCGCGCAGCGAGAAGGGCTTGGTCACGTAGTCGTCGGCCCCGAGCTCGAGCCCGCGGACGCGGTCGACTTCCTCGCCGCGCGCGGTGAGCATGATGACGGGCACGTCCACGCCCTTCTCCCGCAGCGCACGACAGACCTCCCATCCGCTCATCCGCGGCATCATGACGTCGAGCAGGATGAGATCCGGCGCGCCGCTCAGCGCGAGCGCGAGCGCGTCTTCACCGTTGGCGGCTGCCGCGGTCTGATAGCCCTCGAATCGCAGATTGTCCTCGAGGCCGCGGACGATCTCGGGCTCGTCGTCGACGATCAGGATCTTGGCCATCAGGACCGTCCGAGCGGCAAGCGGAGCGAGAAGCGGCTCCCCTCACCCGGCGCGCTCTCCACCGTGACGTCGCCGCCGTGAGCCTCGGCGATATGCCGTACGAGCGCCAGGCCGACCCCGCTGCCGCGGCGCCCTTGTGTGTCGCTCCGGCCGACCCGATAGAACTTCTCGAAGATCTTCGCCTGCTCCTCGGGCGCGATCCCCAGACCGCGGTCGGTCACGGCGATGACGAGCCGCCCGTCGACCACTCGGGCATCGACCGTCAACGCCCGATCGTCGGCCGAGTACTTGATGGCGTTGTCGATCAGATTCGCGAGGGCTTGCCCGACGGCGTCGGCGTCCATCGCCACTTCGGGCAGATCGGGCGCCACGCTCACCTCGACCTTGAATCCTTGCTGAGCCAGCGGATAGGCGAACGTCTCGAGCGTCCCGCGGACGAGAGGCTCGACCGAGGTCGGCGTCATCCGGTACGTCTGGCGCCCGCCCTCGATCCGTGAGAAGTCGAGCACGTTGTCGATCAGACGCGTGAGCCGCTCACCCTCCCGGGTGATGACCCGATAGTATTCCTGCCGCCGGCCTTCGTCCGTCACGCGTCCCATCTCGAGGGTCTCCCCGAACATCCGGATCACGGAGAGCGGGGTCTTCAGATCGTGAGACACGTTGGCGACGAAATCGGATTTGAGCCGCGCCATCTCGGTCTCCCGGCGCATCAGCCGCCACGTCGCGACGCTCCCCGCCACGATGACGGCCACGAGCGCGCCGAGGGCGCCCGTGAAGAACATCACTTGACGTCGGACGGCCTGGCGGGGCGACGCGCCCGGAGTCTGATAGACAGCCAGCCGCCAGTCGGGTAGCGCATCGCGAAACTGGACGGAGAGCACCCGCGGGGCGTCGCCGATCGGGGCGCGGCTGTAGACCGTACGACCCTCCCGGTCGAGTACGGCGATGATGGTCGGCGACTCGAGCGCGCCGAGCGTGGTTGCGAGGATCTCGCGGCGCAGGGTGTCGTCGTCACGGAGGAAGGCGACCACGACGGGCTGGCCGCCGCGCCCCGTGAGCAGCGCCAGGCAGATCTGGTTCTCGGCGATCACCACCCGCTGGCCGCCTCGCTCGAGCTTCCTCTGCGCCGGCTCCGACACCAGCGGCCCGAAGATGGCCGCGTCGCTTTCCTTCCACGCGCGCGGATAGAGCAGCTCGCCACGCGCTCCGACGAGATAGAGCCGTCGGACCAACGGCGAGCCGGCGAGCACGGCGTCGACGGCGCGTCCCGGTGACCGCTCGGCCCGGAGGGCAGCTTGCAGACGGTCGAGGAAGTCGTCTTCCGCGCGGCGCAACGTCATCTCGACCTTCTCGGCGGCCATCGTCGCCATGTCGCGCGCCTGCTCGCGGTACAGAAGCTCCGACGAGGCTTCCCACTGACGGATCGAGACGTAGCCGAGTACGGCGACGATCGTGGCGGGCGCCACGATCGCCAGGAGCGCGAGCGCCGAGAACCTCGCGGACGGTGACAACACTCCGGCGGCTACCCCCCTTCTGCGAGAAGCCGCCGAATCATCGCCTCGGTCGCGTCGTACTCGCCCTCGCCGATGTGCTGGTAGCGGACGATCCCCTTGCGATCCAGGAGGATCGTCGTGGGCCAGGCCCAAACGCCCCAGCGCTTCCAGATCGTGTGCTCGTTGTCCTGTACCACCGGGTACCGGACCCCCAGCTTCTTCGTGGCGTCTACCACGCTCTGGTACGGCTTCTCCCAGAAGAACTCCGGGCTGTGCACGCCGACGACCATGAATCCGTCCTTCTCGTACCGTTCGTACCAGCCCCGCAACTGCGGGATCACGTTCCTGCAGTTGATTCAGCCGAAGGTCCAGAACTCGACCAGCACGACCCGGCCGCGCAGGCCCGGTGTGGTCAAAGGCCCGCTGTTGATCCAGCGTTCTCCCGCGACCTCCGGCGCCGGCGCCCCGAGACGCGAGGCCTGGCCGGTGGATGACGTGAAGGCGAATCCCGCGGCCGCCAGGAGGCCGACGACGACGAACGACGCGCGCCAGGACACGGCTACTGCTTCTTCTCCATCGTCTTGTCGCCCTGCATCGTCTTGTCGCCCTGCATCATCTTATCGTCCTTCATCATGGCCTTTCCGTCCTTCTTCATGTCGTCCGACTTCATGTCGCCTTTCATCCCGTCTGTTTTCATCGTGTCGCTCGACTTCGTCTTGTCGCCGGTCTTCATCGTGTCGTCCTTCTTCATGTTGTCCTGGGCGACCGACTCGCCGACCCCCCCGGCGAGCCCGAACACGATGCCCGCCACCGCGATCACGATCACGCGCCCCAGCCACCCCGTCCGCTTCGGCATGTAGATCCTCCTCGAAGGATCGAATCTCGATCTGATGTCGGAAGTATGGAAGGGACGGGAGCGGCAATCGTCACAACCGTGTCAAATCTTTCAGGAGAGGCCCACGTTCGGTCGGCCGGGGTCGGGCGGGCCGGGACGGGCGCGAGTTAGGTTAGATGACCTCGTCGGTGCGGGCGGTGGTCTCGCCGAAGCGCCCCATCGAGAACGGCGGCAGGCCTCGATACACCTCGTCCAGTCGCAAATTGATCTCGCGGTTCGCCAGGGCGAAGAGGCTCCGGCCCTGTCGATCGCCCTCGACCAGAAAGGGGCCGAGCTTCTCGACCTCGAGCACCCAGAGTGCCTGGGCGATGCCGAGTTCGAGCCAGTGGACGTCGACGACCCGCTTGATGCATCGCCCGTACGCCGCGCCCAGGCCGTAGCCGACGGTGGTGAGGTAGACGGCGCCGTGGGGCACGAACCATTCGCGATACGCGAGCTCGGTGAGCCCGGCCTTGCCGACGATCATCTTGGCGCCCGAGCGCGCGAACCAGCGGCTCATCGATTTGCCGAAGCGGAAGCTCGCCGTCGCCGTGACGGCCTCGACGGCGTACGTTCCGTCAGGTCGCACCGTCGCCGCGGGAGAGCAGTGGAAGTTCACGTTGGTCAGCCCGCGGACAGCCACCGGCAGATCGACGCCCTCGTCGACGACCCGGCGATAGACGCTCTCCCGCGCCGTGTACAGCACGCCGTCCAGGTAGACGACGTCGCCGAGCTTCAGCCGCGCCAGGTCGGCGTCGGCGACCGGCGTCGTCAGCCGGACCTCGTCCATCCTGACGTCGTCCAGCCGCTGGATCACTTTAACGGAGCCTGCGAGCCCGCTGCGACCGAGGGTGGCCTGACGCAGGCGCTGGCCGGCATCGCTTGTAACGGAGCCTGCGAGCCCGCTGCGACCGAGGGTGGCCTGACGCAGGCGCTGGCCGGCATCACTCTATCCCCTCGCGGCGGTAGTAGTCGGTGAACCATAGCGGGTCGGCGCGAAACTCGACTCGGCCGTCGGGATGGACGCGGGCCGTGGCCCGACGCGAGGACAGACAGAAGCTGTGGAGCCCGACCGGCATGCCGCCGGTGTGGGAGTACGCGACCTCGACATGCGTGGCGACGACGAGCGACGTGCCGGCGAAGCCCATCGCGCCGATCCCGATGTAATTGCCGAGCGCGGTCAGCTCGTCCTCCAGCGCCGCGATCGCGGGATCGGGGTTCCGGCTGCCGACGGCCCGCAGGCACGCGGCTTCCTTCCCCAGGCGCACGCACGTGTCCTTCGACCCGCCGATGCCGACCCCGACGATCGCGGGCTGGCACGCCAGGCCGCGCTTGCCGAACTGAACGAGCGTGTCGACGAAGAACCGTTTGATGCCGGCGATGCCGTCGGCCGGGAACAACATCCGATAATCACTGCCGAAGAGCCCGCCCTTGTGGACCGTGGTGATGTCGATCCAGTCGCCGCCAGGCTCGAACGCGTAGGTGATCTCCGGCGCGTGAACGCCGACGTTGTTGTCGTGGTCCACACGGGTCAGCGGGTGGACGCGATTGGGTCGGAGCGGAATCGACGCGGTCGCGTCCGCGGTCGCTCGACGCAGCGCGCGCTCGAGAGCCACGAAGCCGCCTTCGACGAGCGCGTCGTTGCCGGCCCGGACGTAATAGCGCGGCAATCCGGTGTCGGCGCACATGGGACGGCGTTCCTCGGTCGCGATGTCCCAGTTGCGGTCCATCTCGGTGAGCACAAAGCGGGCGATCCGATTCCGCTCGCGATCGCGAGCCTTCCGGACACCCTCGCGATAGTCGGTGGGGATGTCGATGGCCGCCCGCGCCATCAGCTCGCGCGCGGTGTCTTCGATGAGCTTGATCGAGATCGGTCTGGCCATATCGATCTGCGGCTAGCTTATTACACCGACGGCGCCTTGGCGCGCACGACCCGAAGTCGGTCAGACGCCAGTCCCCAGGCGCAGTAGGCGGCCAGGAGCCCTCCGCCTCCCAGCGCCACGAATGCCCAGCCCCACGTCGTCGGCGACGGACCCGGAGCGTTCGTCAGGTCGAGGATCCGTCCGAACACGATGGGGGCAACGGCGCCGGCGCCGAAACCGAGAAACGAGCGAAGCGCGAGCGCCGCGCCGAGGTAGGGCGCGCTCACGGCCTCGGTGAGCGCCGTCGACAACACGGGCGAGTCGCCCAGCGCGGCGAAGCCGTAGAGCGCCCCGACGACGAAGACCACGGCGATCGGCGCGGTGACGAGCCAGCCGAACACGAGCGAGCACGCCGCGCTCGTCGCGGCCAGGCCGAAGAGGACGACCTTGCGCCCCAGCCGGTCCGAGAGCCGGCCCATCGACGAGGAGGCGACGAGGCCGGTGAGATGGAAGGCGGCCGAGAGGTACGCGGCCAGCTCGACCGCGCGAATCGCGCCGGCGCCCGTGGCGGCGAAGACCGCGGCCACGAAGGCCGGCGTCCAGGCCCACATCCCAAGGAGCTCCCAGGAATGGAACGTGTAGCCCAGGATCAGCCGCATCGCGGGGCGGTTCCGCAGCACGGCCCCACCGAAGCGCACTCCGGCGCGCGGTGGGTGAACGATGTTCGGCGTCGAGCGCAGCGCGAACCACAGCACGACGACGCCCACGACCGGACCGCACGCGCTCACGAGAAAGGCCGTCTCGTATCCGCCCCACGCGAGCGAAGGCGCCGACAGCAGCAGCGACAGCGCGTACCCGGCCGAGGAGCTGGCGATCAGCCAGCCGACCGCGGCGCCGCGCCGCTCGGGGGGGTAGCGATCGGCGATCAGCATGATCGCCGTCGTGTAGGTTCCGCCCTGCGAGAGCGCCATGAGCCCGTACAGCACGAGACCGGTCGCGTAGGACCGCGCCCAGAGCCCGAAGGCGATCGCCGTGACCGCGCTGAGCCAGGCTGAGCCGAGGAAGACGCGGCGCGCGCCGACACGATCGGCGAGCGCGGAAAAGGCGACGAGGGCAACGGCGTAGCCCAGCTGGAAGCCCGTCGAAATCGACCCGGCGGCCGTTGCCGACATCTCCCACTGCGTCCGGAGCACCGGGAGCACCGCGGCGTACGTCATGAACACCGACGTCATGCAGGTCCGCGCGATGCAGACGGCGAGCAGCCAGCCGTCGCGGCTCATGGAGGACCGAAGGCGTCCGCGATGAATTCGGGGAACCGCGCCTCGAGCTCCGCCGCCACCGCGTCGGCGACCTCCGCGGCGCTCCCGGCGCGCTCCTGCGCCTCACCGCGGGACCACAGGTCGAGATAGGCGTCCTGGTCCTGCAGCCCGAGCCGCATCGCGACAGAGTCGATCAGCTGCTGGAAGCGATCGCTGAGCTGGCGGGTGACGGTCTCCGAACCGTCACGCGCTTCGACCATCGCCGGCACGTTCTTCCAGGCGATGATCTGATAGCTCGCCATCCAGCGACGCGGCGCGGACTACACGCCGCCCATGAACTGAGCGAGAAGAGTGATCCGATCTCCGGGGCGAAGCGGCGAGTCGAGGTCGTGCTCGATGCCGAGCACGGCATCGTTGACGAGGACCTCGATGTGCTCACCCAGCTCCTTGCCGTGCCAGAGGGCCTGATGGAGCTCGGGAAATTTCGCCGAGAGCCCCGTGAGCACGCTGCGAACCGTCGAGCCTTGCGTCAGCGGCTCTTCCAGAACGCGGCGGCCCGACCCGTCGCCGCCGACGAACTTGGTGACCCACGAGGCGATCTCCACCGGCAGGGTCAGAGCTGTCACGTCTCGAAATCTAACAGATTGGGACGGAGGGTCAAACGACCGGGCGGGGCCGACGGCTACCCGGACCCACGCGCACGCTGTGCCGGCGATTCGTTCAGGAACTCGTCGCGCTTGGTCTTGAGCCGACGCACGAGCTCCTCGTACGAGCTCGAGCGGACGATCCGGTCGAACTGCGAGCGGTAGTTGGCCACGAGGCTCACGTTCTCGATGAGGACGTCGTAGATCAGCCAGCGATCCCCGCGGAGGCTCATCCGCGACTCGACGGCCACCTCGGTCCCGTTTCTCGTCGTGATGCGAGCCCGGACGGAGGCCAGCTTGCCGTCGATCGACTCGCTGACATACCGGATCCGCTCCCCGCCGTACTCGTCCATGCGCGCGATGTAGGTCCGCTCCAGCAGGTCGGCGAAGAGCTGGGTGAACTCCTCGCGCTCGGCCTGCGTGCGGGCCTGCCAGTGGCGGGCGAGGACCCGCTGGGCCGTCTCGGCGACGTCGAAGGCCTCGTGCGCGATCTTGCGCACCGCGGCTCGCCGATCCTGCCGCGCCATCGACGGGTCGTCGAGGACCTTGATGACCTGGTCGGTGTACTCGCGAAGCTGATCGGTGGGGCCGGCCCAGGCGGGCGCGCCGGCCAGCAGAACGAGCGCGGCGGCGATCGTCAGTGTTCTACCCATGCTCGAAGTATACGTCGCGCGTCCGATAACACCGAAAAACGGCCGGATCGGTCCGGGGAGCACCGCGAGGCTCATGGGGTGAGCACCGGAGCGGGCACACGAACCCGGAGCTCCCGACCGACGAGCCACGCCCCGGAGAACGTGAGGATCGCCGCGATGAGATAGACCGCGTGGATGCCAAACGCGTGGATGACAAGGCCTCCCACCAGCGGCCCCGCGACGCCGCGAACGCCCGCGAGCGTCGCGCCGATCGCGACGTATTGGGCGGTGCGCTGAGGCCCGGCGACGTCGATGACGGCCATCATCCAGACGAGCTCCAGGCCGATGGCCAGCAGCGAGTCGGTGACGGCGCTCGCGACCAGAACCCAAGGGCTCCAGGCGATGTAGTAGATCAGCGGGGTCGTCGCGCCGATCAGGTACATCACGCGGAGCGCCTCGAGGCTCGACTTGCGGTCGACGAGCCATCCCCAGTAGGCGCTTCCGGCGAGCGTTGAGACCGCGGCCACCGACGCGAACACGCCGACCTGCGAGGCACTCACCTGCAGGACGTCGACCGCCAGGAGGGGGTGCGCAGGCGCCTGGATCCAGCAGCCGAAGCCGAATAGAAAGGACGCGATCAGGAGGCGTCGGAAGGCATGATCCTCGCGTACGGTCAGCCACGCCTCTCGGAGACCGGCCGGCCCTTCATCACCGTCGCCCTCCGGCTCAGGCACCGAGAGACGCCGCAGGCGCAGGCTCGCGGCCATGCCGAGGAGCGCGGCGGCGACGAAGATCCAGCGGTAGCCGATCCGATCGAAAAGCTGACCGGCGGCGAGCGCCAGCCCGATGCTGAGCACCGCACCGGCCATCCGGACCAGGCCGAGGGCACGACCGCGCTGGGCCCGAGGGTAGACCCGCTCGACGACCGCCGCATGGGCGGGCGCGACGGCGGCGCCGAAGAAGTCCCGCGCGACCACGAGGCCGACGAACGACCACGCCGAGCTGACGAAGGGGACCAGGAGGAACACGCCTCGGGCGAGGAAGGCGGGCCAGACGAGATAAGGCAGAGGGGGCCGCCCGTGGCACGCCTTCGCCCACAAGAGCGACAGAAGCAGGCACCCGCCCCCTGCGGAGGACATCACGGCGAGCTGAAGCGGCGTGGCGCCGAGCTCACGCCGGAGAATCAAGCCGAGGAATGGGCCGGTCAGACCCGCGAAGACCGTGAACAAGAGCGTCGCCGAGATATCGATCCTGAGGGCGCGACGAATCTCAGGGCTGAACCGCGATCCGATCATCTCCGTCTTTCGGGTTTGACTGGGGCGGCGGGGCCCGACCCGTGGTCCTCGCGTTCATCCCCAGCAACGATTATGTCGCGTCTCGCGGCGCCGGCCTCGCTTCCCGGTGATGTCGTCTAACCCTGCGTCGCACCGACGATCCGGGTCGGCTACAATCGGCCGCATGAGTCCCATT
>QHSQ01000373.1 GCA_003221615.1 Candidatus Rokuibacteriota bacterium
GGACGCCGATCTTCTTCCTCGACGACGCTGTCGCGCTGGCCGCCGGACACCGCCCCTGTGCGACGTGCCGGCGCGAGATGTATCGCTCGTATCGCGACGCCGTCGATCCAGCGCTAGGTGCCGTCGAGCTCGATCGGCGGCTCACGACCGAACGCCTGCAGCGCGGGAGCGGCATCGACCGCGGCCGCGACCGCAAAACCTGGCGAGCCGACCTCGAGTCGCTGCCCGATGGGACCGTGATCATCGGCGCAGACGGCCAAGCGCGACTCGTGCTCGCCGACCGCATGCTCACGTTCTCCTTCGACGGCTGGACGCGACCCGAGGCGCGGGCCGAGACCGGCGTCGTGGAGGTGCTCACGCCACCGACCTCGGTGACGGCGCTCGCCAACGGCTTCACGCCGGTGCTGCACCCAACAGCTGGCTGACGAGGCTCAGGCGGAGGTGATCGAACTCACACAATTCAAGTACGTGATTTCTTTGTACGTTGCTCATCAGCTCGCTCGCGCTTCTTCGTCGAGATGACTTTTCATATCAGAAATGCCCGCCTACCCTGCCATGATGAAATCCGGCGCGAGTCGAAGGGCGAGTCCTCGAAGATCCACTAGCAAAGAGGGCTCCCAGCGTCTTGACAGTTGATTCCCTTGGCAGCGAGTACTCGGCGCCCACGCCGGTCGCCTTCGTAACGCCCCGGAGCACCTGGATCCGTGTCGGACAACATTCGCAGCATCGCGCACGCTTGCACGCATGGCGTGATGCCGAGATGGCTTCCGTTGTTCTTGGCGGCCAGCATGATCGCCCTGGCGGGCTGCGACGCGAGGCCCGCCGCGACCGTGGCAAGGCCAGATTCGACGAAGAACGCCACCGCCGAAGTCACGCGGGGCACGAATCCAGACGGCGCACAGGGCGCTGGCGCGTCCGATCCGGTCGCACCCTCTCGAGTGTCCGCGGGCGCAAACGACACCGCCACCGTTGGGCTCAATCCAGGGCGCAGCCGCCACGATGAGATCTCGTACTCCGCGGCAATCCGTGCCGGACGCAAGGCGATGGCGAACTGGCCGGCGGCACCCGCCGTGCTGTCGGGTGCGATTCTTCCGCAGTATCGGATCGTCGCGTACTACGGCAACCCGCACTCGAAACGGATGGGGGTGCTGGGCGAGTATCCTGAGCAGGAGATGCTTTCGATGCTCGACAACACCGTCGCGATGTGGCGTAAGGCGGATCCATCGACGCCGGTGATTCCGGCGATTCACCTCGTCGCCGTGGTGGCGCAGGGATACGCAGGCCCGGACGGGAAATGGCGCCTACGCGAGGGTCCGGACACGATCGAGCAGGCGTACAGGTGGGCGCAGAGTCGCCAGGGCCTGCTCTTCGTCGACATCCAGGCGGGCCACAGTACGCTGCAGCAGGAGTTGCCGCCGCTGCTCGGGTATCTCGAGCGCCCGGACGTGCATCTCGGAGTCGATCCCGAGTTCTACATGCACTACAAGCGCAAGGGGATCCGTCCGAGCGCGAAAGTCGGCCAGATGATGTCGACCGACGTGAACTACGTCATCCAGGTGCTCGATCAGCTGGTACGCGAGAAGAATCTGCCGCCCAAGATTCTTGTCGTGCACCGCTTCCGCGCCGATATGATGCCGGACGCGGAGAACATCAAGCCGACGCCACGGGTCCAGGTGGTGATGCACATGGACGGCTGGGGTCCCCCCTGGCTCAAGTTCGACTCATACAAGGACTACATCGTGCAACACCCGGTGGCGTTCACTGGCTTCAAGTTCTTCTATCACAATGATACGAAGGGCGGCGAGCCGATGCTCACGGAACGCGAAGTGCTGCAACTGCTGCCGCATCCGTTATACCTCCAGTATCAGTAATCTGCCTACTTCCGTTCGTGTACCAGGTCCGAAATGACATCGTCGATGAACGGTTTGTCTTTGGCTCCGACCCTTGCACTCGGGAAATAGATGAGTCTTACTTTAGCGTTAACGGTCTCCGGGTCGTATTCCTGAAGCACCACGGTGAAGCGCTCGGACCGGGACACGCGAGTGAAGTTGACCATAGGAAAATCGAACGTTTCGATCCAGAATACCCATCGCTGATCTTTCTCGCCCTGGTTCGCACGCGCGTCAACAATCGCCCAGACGCGACGTCGAGGGGCATCATGGGCGGTGATCCAAAGCTTCAAGTGGCGGGTCAGCGTGCGCCCCCTAGGAGCGAACGGGTCCGGATCAGGAAAACTGAAGTCCGCATCGATGTCCGGTTTGCCATTCTCGGTTGTCAATGCGTCTAACCGCAAACCTACTAGCTTCGATGCTTGTCCCTGAGCACCACTGCCGAGTTCGAGTCCTGAGATCTGCCGATCCTTGACTCCGTCGGCGATGCGCGCGAGCTCGTGGCTCAGCCTGGTGCGTTCATTCTTAGGGGCACGTTCGAGCTCGCGACCGATCTGCCAAAACAAAGGACTCAGATCCAAAGAGTCGTGAAAGTTGGTCGCTAACAGCTCGAGCGCCACGAGCTTCGCCTGCAGTCCCTGGTCGCCTGGGGCCAGGTACCTCTCCAGCACCTTGTCGAAGATTCCACGCCGCACGGCAGTGTCTGCTTCCTCACGCTTGCTCAACAGCTCCGTGTACAACCGCAAACGCGCGTCTTGGCGGACACCGCGTTGATAGTAAACGACCCCACAGCGGCCGAGCGTACACCGCCGTCAGACTCTTCACGACCAATTCCACGAGGCGTTTGCGCTCGGTCCAGAACTCGCCGCCTTCTAGTGTTGGCGATCCAGTAACGAGCGGAACCGTCACTAGCCTCGTGCGGCCAGGTAGCAACGCCACGGGATTATCTGTCGCCGCTCCTGAGCTGATCAGCAAGTGCATCGAACTGCTCACGTGGGCCGTGGGGGGGGGTCAGTCGGAGCGGTGTTCTCTGGCAACCAGGTGCCCTCGAAGAACACGCGCGACGGGGCAGCCGTAGGCCCAGCCCAGAACTCGCCGTGAATACTTGCCCAGTACGACCGCTAGGTAACGTTAGACCCCACCAACCTTGATGTAGGTGATGTCGCCCACCCAGACCTGGTCCGGCGCCTTCAGGTCGAGCTCAAGCTGCTCGTTCCGCGCGCTGACAAAGAAGCGCTTCAGGGTGGGATTGGTGTAGCGCAGCGTCGCCACGCGCGCCTTGATGCCATGACCGCGCAGCACTCGGGCGACACGGGTTTCGCTCGCTCGCACCCCCTCATCCTCAAGCGCCCGGTACACGCGCGGACTTCCGTCGGTGCCGCGATGCACCGAACGGATACGTTCGGCCAGCTTCCCGTTCTGGCGCTCACGCTCGCTACGCTCGCGCGAGCGCCAGGCATAGAACCCGGCTCTGGTCACCCCGTAGAGCCGGCACATCATCGTCACGCTGTGCTCTGCCCGGTTTACTTCGATGAACGCGAAGATCTCCGCTTTTCGATCGGAAGCAAACCGGATGGCTTTTTTGGGAGTTCGTACTCCTCTTTTAGCCCTGGGGGGAAGTTTGACCTTCGCTTAGTACAAGCTGTTAGCCGTCGTGGGTCGCAAAACCGACCGATTCCAACTGCTTTGCACACCTTCGTTGTTGATGTCGATCTGGAACATTTCGGATAAGCCGGTCCTTCCAGATGACGTTAGTTGGAGTGCACGGCTGGCCGACACAGATTTGAGCCATCCGAGTTCCAAGAGACGATCGAGGATCCGAGCTCCGACGAGTCCCTTGAGGTGATAACGACGCTCACTCCAGTCGAGACAAGGTTGACAGAAAATCCGCCGAGTCCGCGGCGTCAGATCGGCCCCGAATGCGGAAAAGAAAGGTTCGCCCGAAGGCGTGACCTCTCCTCCTTCATCGGTGAGCACGATGTGCCCCATGGCCACAAGTGCATCAGTAACAGCGACTCCTACCTTGCCAGCCAAGTGGTCATAGCAACTGCGCGCAAAACGCAGCGCCTCGTCGCTTGGTGACCGCGGCATATGCCGGTGTGGCTCCTCACCGGCGCCGACCACCTTGATGCTCTCGAGCATGGCCGCGACCGAGGGCGAAGCTATCCGGTAATAGCTGAAGCGGCGGCTGCAAGTGACTGTCAGGAGCTTCGCGGCGACCAGCTTGCTCAGGTGGTCGCTCGCGGTCGAAGGAGAGACCTTGGCCCAGTAAGCGAGCTCTTTGGCCGTGAGCGCCTGTCCGCCCATAAGAGCATGAAGCATCGCTGCTCGCGTAGTGTCACCCACGAGAGCGGCCACTTCTACGAGATTTTTCGCCTCAACCATTCTTCACCGTATCGTCGATACCAGAAGGATATCAATCGAAAACAGTTCGGCGTAGACCGAACTGTTCGTCCGAGACACATATGAAGCTCGCGGCTAGAATGCGCTGTAACGCTACCGGTTGTCTATGGAGCTCAAATGGTCGCTTATTGGGCCGCGCGCCCGAAGATCAACAACCCCACTCAGTACAAGAAGTACTCCGACCTCGTGCCAAGCATCCTCCAGAAGTTCGGCGGAAGAATTGTGGCGCGCGGCGGAAGGTTCAAGATCCTCGAAGGCCCGGAAAGATTCCGCCGCTTCGTTCTCATCGAGTTCTCGAGCCTCGAGAAGGCGGTCGCTCGCTACGAATCGCCCGAATACCTTGAGGCTGCGTTGCATCGTAGGAAGGAGGGCGCGAGCGAACTGGAGATCGCCATCGTCGAGGGCATTGGGAGGGACCCGTCATGAGAATGGCGGCGGTAATACACAAAAAAGGCCCACCCGACAACTTCGTGTGGGAAGAGATCAAGGTTGGTTCTCCCGAAAGTGGCCAAGTGCGTCTTCGCAGCAAGGCAATCGGGGTGAATTTCGCAGATACGTACCATCGAGCCGGGATCCCGCACCCGATGATCGTCGGCGATCCACCGATTGTGCTCGGCTTCGAAGGAGTATGCGAGATTGAGGAGTTAGGTCCTGGCGTCAGTGGGTTCTCCGTGGGCGAACGAATCTGCACCTTCCTTCCACCGCTCGGCGCCTACAGCCAGGAGCGCCTTTACCCAGCTGACAAGTTGATCAAGGTTCCAAAGGACTTGCCCTTGGACGACGTCCAACTGGCGGGACTAATCCTGAAGGGAATGACTGCGCAATATCTCCTGCATCGAACGCACAGGGTGCAGCCGGGAGATTTTGTTCTCATCCACGCAGCGGCTGGTGGCATGGGCCATTTCCTTTGCCCTTGGGCACGCCATCTGGGGGCTACTGTGATCGGCACAGTTAGTACCGACGCCAAGGCCGAGATCGCCCGAAATCTCGGATGTCATCACGTCATCAATTACTCGACCGAAGACTTCGTGGCTGTCACCCGCAAGATTACGGACGGAAGAGGCGTAGACGTTGTTTATGAGTCGATTGGTAAGGACACCCTACAGAGGTCGCTCGACTGCCTGAAGCTCGTTGGTATGTGCGCAGCCTACGGCCAGGCATCAGGCGTTCCTGATCCGATTCGTCTTGTCGAAGATTTGGGCGCACGCGGGTCGCTCATGATCACCCGTCCCGCGCTTTCCCATTACATGTCGAGCCGAAGCGAAATCGATGCCGCAGCAAAATCCTTGTTCGACGCGGTCGCGGAGGGGGTGGTAGCGAGCAGCGTTGTCAAAACCCTTCCGCTTCGGGAGGCTGCAGCTGCGCACAGTTTTATCGCCGCACGCAAGACAACGGGCTCGATCGTCATGCTTCCATTCGAGTAGCTGTCCATAAAAAGGGAGATACGTCCCACCGAATCCCTTCGATGTCGGCAACGCCAGTGGCGACAGTACCTGCATTTTGCTGCGCTGGACCAGTTAATCAAGAGAAAAGGAGCACAATGTCTATCACTCGCCACGAAATTAGAACGATCACGGAGGAGAATCGCGGTCAGCCGATCATCAGCCAAGCAGTCGTTCACGGCAATGTCGCCTATTTCGCGGGGGTCACCCCCGACCCGATTGTCGGCGATATCAAAGCGCAGACCGCTCAAGTGCTGCGACGCGTCGATGAGCTTCTCAAGCTCGCCGGAACCGACAAATCACGGCTACTAAGCGCCCAAGTCTGGATCGCTGACATGCGTCTTTTCGAAGATCACAACGCTGTTTGGAACCAGTGGGTCGATCCAGCAAACGCTCCTGTGCGTACTTGCCTCACAACGGAATTTTGGCGACCTGGCATGCTAGTTGAAGTCATGGTGATAGCCGCCTTGCCAGACACCGCGTCATCAAGGGCCTCGGTGGACACCTGAAAACCGGCCAGTCGTGGACGGGTCAAAACCGGCCAGTCGGAGCGCAGCCCCAAGCACGAGCGTTCTACCGCGTTACGTTGTTCAAGGTTCACATGGAGTGCGGGCTGCCCTCCGCTCGGGAAGAGGATCGCGGCTCCACCACCGGCTGCGGCACTATCGCCCGGCTCAGGCCTGGCCATCATTTCGGGACCTCGCGGCCCAGCCGTTGCGCCTGTTCGACAAGCCCTAGTGCGGCAAGGGCGTCATACGCGAGCCAGCCGCAACGAGCACAGCCGACCGCGACTGCCGGGATCACTCTTGGAAAGCGATCGCCGAGAGATTGTCCTGCACGATTGGATTCACAAAGCCGTCGAGCAGCGCAAACGATTCGTTTCCGCAGCGCGGGCAGGGCTTTTGGGCGCCTACTCGCTCAAGGGCTGCAATGACAGATCTCTGGAAGTCGTCGGCAAAAATCGGGCCCTCCTTCTGCGAGTCAGGCATTTCTGCGCTCCCTGTCTTTATCCTTTGTGGGGTCCGTCAGTTCCGCACGACCGCTCACGCTGCTGCAGTCACCGCCGCGTACTGCTTCATGATGTGCTCCGTTTGCATCGCTCAACCAACTCTCGGACAGTTCCCGGAGAGTGGACCTCCAAAAGCACCGAGGGGCTAGCGACTCATCGTCGCTAGCCCTTCAGTTTTGCTACCGCTCAGTTGGTTGCGGGGGTCGGATTTGAACCGACGACCTTTGGGTTATGAGAGCGAGGAGACGTCAGGAAAGCGACGAGGTTGTAGCGCACAATTTCCATCGAAACGCGCACATGCGTGAGCCTGCGTTGGCTCAGACGGAGCCTCCATTTGCTGGTACGAGCCGCTTGCTCGTCACGTTCCTGTCACGTTTATCAGTGGTCTTCTCGGGCTAGGAGTGACTCCCGCAAAGGAGTTGGCCTGATCGATCTACTCACGCCGCCTCTCACCAGCCGCTGGTCACGTGAGGCCGTAATACCTCGCGCAGTTGTCCCAGAGGATCGCGCGCTTCGCGGCATCGGGCAGCGGGAGCTCCAGGAACCGTGCGACCGCGCGCGGATAACTTGCAGTCTGGGTGCGGAAAGTCGGTCGAACACACGATGTTCGCGACACCCATCAGGTCGAACACTCCTTTGAATGGTTCCTCGTCGCACTCGACGGAGACGAAACACTACCGCTTGAAGTACTCGCTCGGCTCCTTCGACAAGTCGCGCGCGAAGACGTCACCGAGCCATTCGTAGTGTTCGTCCATCCTCCAGAGAAGGAAGGGCACTCAGCTCGCGTTGCCCTCGAGGAACGCGAGGCGCAGCCGCGGATGGCGCTCAAGGATCCCGCCGCCGCAGAAGCTCACGGCTGCGAGCATTTGCTCGCCCAGGTGGCAGACAGTGTGGCGGAGCATCACGTTCCGCGCGAAGCGGTCCCCGACCTGCGGCAGGTAGGCGCCCAAGCCTTCGTGGAAGCCGAGCGGCACGTCGAGGGCTTCGAGTTGGCCACAGAGCGGCTCATAGTACGGATCGGGCCATTGCGGCCATTGACCGGATTGGGACGGAGGAAGATGCCTTTGAAGCCCAGCTCCTTCACTGGCGCTACGCTTCTGCGACCGCGTCGTCGATCTCGAATGGCGAGATCATGCCGGCCCAACCACTAGCGATCGGGGATTAGGCGTCCGGGCGCGAGGGTATGACCCGCACATGTAAACGGCGCGCGTACCCCTAAGGCCGCCGCTCCCAGAGGGCCTCCGATCAGTAGGGCCGCGACGGCGGACCAATTGCCTACCCTACGTCGTCCCTGTCCGGTAACTAAGGGTCAGGCTGACCAGCCTATTAGCGACACTTAGCGAACGCGGAGGCGCTCAAGAGCTTCATTGGACCGTTCGATCGCCTTATCAGTCTCTTCCCTCTGCTTTGGACTTTGCGCCTTGTATTCTTTCGTGTTGCGATAGTCTCGCTCTGCGGCCGGCCTCTGATAATGCTTCTCTAACACCTTTCGGTTGTGCTCCTTCATGGCGGCGATCTCGTCTGCATAGGTCGGCCCCCTGAACACCACGAGACCAAATAGACCGACGCAGATCCACGTCGTGACAATGTACGTGCGGAATGATCTACTCATTTCTCAGACTCCGACCAGCGGCTTGAAGAGCACGCCGCCTGGGAACATGTACCAGTAAACTGACTTCTGATCGGTTAGGATAATTGTATCGACTGGCTTGAACTCGAGGTTGAAACGGGACCCGAGTCTGGCGGCAACCACTCCCTTCAATCGCCTTCTCCGACAGGGCACTTTAGTCGTCGGAGGAGCAAGGAGAACCGTCGGCCTTGAACCCAGCGGGGCACTTCGCCCAACCTTTCATGGTCTTCTGCAGCTTCTCGTTGTTTTGGCGCGCCTCTTCATTGATTCGGTCGATTCTCTCTTGCTTCCGCGCGCGATCCTGTTCACGTAGACGGTCAACCCTCTCCTGCTCATAGCGGCGCAGCTCTTCCTGTGCCTTGGCTCGCTCAAGATTGTCTCGCTGCTGTTGAAGGTAAAAGTCGCGGTCTCTTTGCTGCTGCTCGATATTGAGTTGCCGCTGCTGCAATTGGTATTGCTGTTGTTGCTGTTGCTCCTGCAATTGAAACTTCTGGACCCTGCGCTGATACTCTTCTTGCGTCTCTGCATAGGCGAACGTCGCCGCCAATGTGCATAACCCCAAGACCGCGAAGGACATCGAGAAGCCCACACGTAGGCGCTTCATGTCTCCCTCCAACGTACTTGTTTGCTTCGTAGATCGGTCGTTGGACAACGAGCGAAGTCGCGACCTCATCGTTCGACCGCTCCGAACTACCGCCGCCAAACAGGCTCGCCCTCTGCCTAAGTGCTTCAGTGCGAGTCGATGCATCGTATTCCGCGCCGCCTCATTCATGTTCTCAAGGTTACGATCCGTATTCCCGGCGGGACACCGCTTTTGACCTTAGCGCACGACGCCTCCGGAGTTTGATCTCACTCCGCGGTTCACGGAGTCCTCCTGTTCAAGCTGACGCAATTGTTTCGCTTCATTCTCGTTCACCGTTCCTGTTCTTCCTTGTCGGTAGACCCCATTCAGACCGTCCTGAATCTGCCGCGGCTCCAGCTCCTGTAAGCGGAGTCGTGGGCACTGGCGAGATGATGGACGCTCCGACGTCGATCACTTGATTGATAAGCGTGTCTTTGTCACCGGCGCGGGCGCGTCGCGCTCGGGCCCCGCGCGGGGGCGCAGGTGTGGCGAGGCGCGCGAGCTCGAACGGCTCGTGTTCGGCGACGGCAACAGCACCGAGCGCCGACCGGTCGCGCGCAGCCGCGGTTGACGGTCACGGCCTCAGGTCCGCCCTCCACCAGATCACCGGCGACCGCGACCACGGGCTTGAACACGGGCTGGACGCCGCCCGCGTACGGCCCCGGTCCGAGATAACCTCGTGCGCATGCGAGCGCCGGGCTGACGTGGCCCACAGAGACCACGACCTGGCCCCTCGGCACCCGCGATGCGGCGACCATTCGGCACAGCCTGCGCGCGCGTGCGAAGAGATTCACGTGCAGGCCGAGCGCATGGATCCCGACGAGTCGAACGCCGATCGCATACAGGGCGACGACAGTCCGGGCTGCAGTCCGGCTGCGCACCGAGCGACACCGGATGTGCAGCGCGCGTGCGGGCGACCCACGAAGTACCCCGGAAAGGGCGTGCTTCACGACTTGGCCAGACGCGACGCTGGCTTGCGCCGCACGCGAGGTGACTCTTTATCTTGCCCTACCCTCCCCGTCGTCCTCCGCCTCACCGTCTCCACCGCCTGATCAGCTCCTCATCGCTTCCGCCCCGAGTCGAGTCCCAGTCCGCCTCGCCGCGTCACGACCGCTTCCCCCGATTAGCGGGCGAAGGTTCACACACAACGCGGAACCATGCCACGATCGCGTAGTCGGTGGCCTCATCCGGAGGAACCCGCTTAGCCGCTCGCACCTCACACGTGTCGTCGTGCAAGCCGGGCAACGAGGGAATCCGTGAACGCCTTGGGGAGTGGGCAGGTGGCTCAGCGAGATACGTGCGTGAAGCCACCGGCGCCCATTGCGATCACCAGCCTTCTTCCGAAGGTCATCATCTTCGGCCGTCGAGAGCACCGCCGGATGCCGCCGAGAGTGGCGGCGGCTCTGCCAAGTCCAAGCCAGCCCGATGGTGGCCGGCGAGCCGACGAACCCGGCATCCGCTGTGTGATCGCCCATGCAGCCACCGGGGAGCGTCGTCACCAACCGCGCCTCGGCCGACATGGTGATCGACGTCATCACGGCCAAGGCCGTTTCGCCACGCCTAGCGCGCCACCTGTGACGTCTCGTGCGCAACGGCCGCGCCGCAGGACGGACGCAGCGGATACGGATCACTGCGTGCAGTCGGCGACCAGGCGTTCGTGCTTGCTGCCGGTCATTGCCCGTGCGCCGCGCAGCGCACGGTCATGCGGTGCTGCAACCGCCGGATGCCAACAAGCGAGAGGACGGCCCGCCAACGACGTGCGAGGAAGGAAGGCGGCCAACCCTGCCGAGACTTGGCCGCCGACCCGTCACGATCTCACCATTCTGATCGACGGACGGTGAAGGCGTCCGGGTGAACAACACCTGGATCGTGCGAGGCGAATTGCGGCGCGAGGTGCTGAGAATTGCCGCTCCTCCATACTCGAAGCGAGCCTCGCGTGGCCGCTCCTCTCGTTTACGTGATCAAGCAGTTACGAAACATTTCGGCGTTGGCATGGCCCTGGCTCGTGCCTGACGCATGACGTCCAGGCAAACAAGGTGGCGGTAAGGTCATGCCTGAGGAGAGACGCAAGGTGAGCGTCTCAGGCGTGCCCGTCTTTCTCACGGCCCAGCAGGTCGCGGACATGCTGCAGGTGGACGAGCGGACGGTGCTCCGGTGGGCGCAGCACGACGCTTCGATGCCAGCCACCCGTATTGGTCGTGTCGTGCGTTTCGAACGTGAGCCACTGCTCCGCTGGCTCACGCTGAAGCGGCCACGGATCGCGCGATCGGTCTCACCGCTACCGACTAGGAACGCGCCGGACGCTGCCTGACCCCGCGTTCTCCTCGTCGCGCGCGCCAGAGGAGTCTCGCGGAGGAGTCTCGCCATGAGAAGACGGCCGTCGCTCCGATTGGCGGGGCGGAGGCCGTTCGCCCTCACGCGAGGAGATGAGGAGGATGACGAGATGGCCCAAGTGAATCAGCGCGCCTGGAAGATCCCAGGCCAGCGCGCTAAGCGCAAGGCCTGGGGCTTCACGGCACAGATCAGCGGTCGACAGGTTCGGCGCTACAAGGCCGAGTGGACGCAGGACGACGCGGAGCGAGAGCTGGCGTCAGAGCTGCTCCAGGGGAAGCCCGAGGAGCCGAAGGAGGCCCCCATCACGCTGGCAGCGGCCGCCGAGCGCTACCTCGGTCTGAAGGCACGCAAGCGCACGATTGCCGAGGACAGGCGAACGCTCGAGCACCTCAAGGCCGTGTTCGGGGAGACGACGTTACTCACCCAGATCACGGCCGATCGAATCAGCACGTACAAGGCGCAGCGGCTGGCGACGATGAGAAGGATCGGTGAGACGGAAAGATCGCTGACCGCCGCCGCCGTGAATCGCCCGCTGGCAGTGCTCCGCCATCTGTTGCGGCTGGCTCACGACGAGTGGGGGGTGCTCGAGCGAGTACCCAAGATCCGCACCGAGAAGGAGTCTCAGGGCCGGCTCCGATGGCTCACGCGGGTCGAGGCGACCAATCTGCTAGCCGCCTGCCGCAAGGGCAAGAACAAGGCCCTGCCCGACCTCGTGGAGTTCTGCATGTTCACGGGCGTGCGCCGAGGAGAGGCGCTCGCGCTCACGTGGGATCGCGTCGACCGCTCACGAGGCGTGGTTCGGCTGGAGCTCACCAAGAGCGGCCGGCGCCGCGAAGTGCCACTGAGCTCGAACGCTGACGGTGTCCTGGCCCGCCGCTGGACGCCAGACGCCACGGGCTACGTGTTCGGGAAGCGGAACTGGAACGCCTTCCGCAGCGCCTGGGAGGCCGCGCTGGCAACGGCCGGTCTCGAGGGCTTCCGCTTCCACGACCTCCGCCACACCTTCGCGTCGTGGCTCGTGCAGCGCGGGCGGACGCTGAAGGAAGTGCAGGAGGCCCTCGGTCACCAAACGATCACGATGACCATGCGGTACAGCCACCTCGCCCCGGATCACCTCCGCGCGGCAGTCGCCGTGCTGGACGGCGTTCTCTCCTCCCCGGAGTCCGAGCCCACCAAAGTTTCAGCGCAAGGATCAGCGCAAGAGCCCGTCGCGGTCAGTGGGGTGTCGGCGAACTGACTGAAGTTGTTGGTGAGCCGTCCGGGACTCGAACCCGGGACCCCCTGATTAAAAGTCAGGTGCTCTACCGTCTGAGCTAACGGCTCGCGCCTGACATTCTACGTGGGTAGCGTGCGGCAGTCATCCCCGAGTCTCGCTGACTGTGCCCAAAGTGTGCCCGCGGCTCACCGCATCTCTCAATCCTGCTCACTGACGATGCTGTAGCGATCGAACACGGTTCTTTGGGGGCTCGTGACGCAGGACTTCGATAGGACGATGACGGTCTTCGCTGACGCGGTGCTGGAGCGTCCAACCTTATTATCAACGTTCTCGCTGACGCACGGCTTCTAAAATTCCGCCCACAGTCAGGCGGATGGTATGACTTCAGGCTCCACGTCCCTCAGACGCGCTAGACGATGAGGACGGAGGACCGCGATCAAGGCCTTCACCACAGCCACGAGCACAGCGTCGCGGGCTCCAGGACCCGCGCCATTGATATGTCTATCCGTCGGAAGCCGGAGGCGCGGCCACGAAAGCACCTGATGAAACCACTTGCACAATGAGCTGAAACGGTGACGTCGCGATCGCGATCACGCCCGGGCGACGTGAGGCCGCGCGCAGGCATTCGCTCTCGTAACGCGATGGCGCGTCCGATACTGATCGCGACTCCGGTAAGTTGTACATGGTTTCAGAGTGTAGCTTCTACACTTCATGGGCTCACCTATTGGGCGTACTCTCGGCAAGCTCGAATGTTGCGCGAGTTAGCGGCGGGCACACGGCTTGCACCCACGCAGAAATCTCAAGAGTACGGCGTTGAACAGACGCATAAGAGGGCGGATCAGGGGCTAGCCCGACGCCCGGAGGCGCGGACCATGAGATCGAAGGATGTGGTGTTCGGCACGGACCTGGACGCATTCGAGTCAACGAGAGTGATCACGAACACGTCGAAGGCCTCCCGTGCCTTCGACGTGGAGCGAGGTGACGCCGATCGCCTGCTGGCTCAGGCGCGCAACCAGAACGAAATCCTGGTGACGGCGCTGCACGAGGCCCGCGAGCAGATCGCCGCGCTCAAGGAAGAGGTCGACAAGCTCTGCGCCCCGCCCTCGACCTACGGCGTCTATCTCGCCGCCAACGAGGACAACACCGTCACCATCCTCTCGCAGGGCCGCAAGGTGAAGGTCAACCTGCATCCCTCGATCAAGCCCGAGACGCTCAAGCCCGGCCAGGAGCTCATCCTCAACGAAGGCCTCAACGTCATCGAGGCCGCCGGCTACGAGATCCAGGGCGAGGTCGTCATCCTCAAGGAGCAGCTCGACGCCGAGCGCGCCCTCGTCACGCTCCGCGCCGACGAAGACAGGGTCGGCGTCATCGCCGAGCCGCTGCGCTCCCTGCGCCTGAAAAATGGGGACCATCTGCTGC
>QHSQ01000516.1 GCA_003221615.1 Candidatus Rokuibacteriota bacterium
CTCCGACGCCAGCACGCTCGTCGGCGATACGGGCGATCTCCCGCGCGCCCACCTCGACGCTCCGGCCGAAGTTGAACACCCACTCCTCCCGCAGGGCCGCGTTGCGCTTGCGGAGCTCGGCCGCCCCGCGGAGCAGCTCCGCCACGTGTCGGGGGGCGTCCGTCACGCGATCGAGCGGCAAAACGGTCCCGAACTCACGCCGGATCCGCATCTCCATCGGCTCGATGCCGAGCTCGGCGTAGCTCGGGTTCCGCACGCGGGGTGGGACGTCCACGAACAACACGGGCTTGCCGAGGCCCAGGGCGTATTCGATCGCCATCGCGGACCAGTCGCAGATGAGCACGTCGGATTCGAGCAGCGAGGCGCTCTCCTCCATGCGGCTGACATGATGGAAGCCCTGATCCGATCCGAACCGGGCCACCAGGCCCTCGACGAGCCGTGGCGCCAGGCGCGTCGTCTGGTAGTGCGGTCGCAGGATCACGCGGATGCCGGCGCTCAGCAAGGCGCCGATCAGCGGCTCGCCGCAGACGTGCAGGATCGATTGCTCGCCCCAGGTCGGCGCGAGCAGCGCCGTGGTCGTCTCCGAGTGCCTCGGCTCAGCGGCGGCGGCCTGGGCGACGAGACGCTCGAGCCGGGGATACCCGTGAGCGAAGAGGTGCTTGGGCGACAGGCGCTGCAGCTCCTCGCGACGGCGGATCTCGGCGACGTGGTGGGGGCCGACGCACAGGAGGCTGTCGTAATGGTCGTACGAGTTCGCGTGGTCGACCATGTGCGTGCTGCCCATGCTGTGGAACACGTAGGCGTAGTGCACGGGATGGACCGAGCGCTTGAGGTGGAAGTTCTGCAGATCGAGCATCGTCAGCACCAGCACGTCCGCTTTGACCGTCTGGAAGAACCAGGTGCAGAGAGCGCCCGAACCGATGCGGAAAGGGTGCAGACCGGCGCTGGAGGCGGACGGTAGCGGTACGGCGCGCTCCGAAGTGACGTGGCACACGGTCCGCGACAACCGCTCGACCAGGAAGTCGATGAGCGGCTGCAGGTGATGCCAATCTTGATGGGTCTCGGAGTAGAAGACGATGCTCCGGTCGCGCGGCGCAAGCTTTTGGAAGCGGCGGTAGCTCTTCCACTCCTGCCACATGCTCATGATCGGCGCGACACTCGGCGCGCCAGCGAGTCGCGTCGGACGCGCTAGTCGTCCGCTGCCGGCCTCTTGCCGCGGAAGAGCCCGATGAGCCGGTACCAGAACATCTTGACCGCGAGCGCCAGGGCCGCGGCCACGCCGAGCACCGCCGAGATGAGCATGCTGCCCGTTCCCGGATCGAGGTAGGCGTGAGCCGGCGAGGCGATCGCGAGACAGGCCACGAGAACGAGCGCGATGCGAAGGGTGCGACTGACGATCATGCTGGGCGTTCCTCGCGTCGTGACTCAGACACGAAACGTGTAGGTCCGACTGGGGTCGCGTTCGATGTCGGGGGGAAAGCTCTTCCGCTTGTCGGCGTAGTAGCGCACGCGGTGATCTCCGGCCGACCGCCGGTTGTAGGTGATGTAGAGCACCCGCCGGCGCTCGGCGGTCAGATTCGGGCCCGAGGCGTGCGGCGTGTAGGAATCGAAGAACACCGCGTCGCCCGGCCGGGTCGGCACCGCACGGCCGCCGAGCCGCCGCATGTCGTCGTCGGTGAGCGGCTTCCACTCTTCGCCGATGAGCCCGCGCGTGTGATGCCCGGCGCACAGCTCGAGGCAGCCGTTCTCGGCGGTCGTGGAGTCGATGCTGACCATCGCGGTGATAAACAGGTCGGCGTAGGTGCTCCAGCCGGCCTGCTGATCTTGATGCGGCTTGAAGCCGTCGCCCCCCGGCAGCTTGAAGTTGATCTTGTCCTTGAAGAGCACCGCCGGCTCGCCGAACAACCGGGACACCGAGCCGCGGAGCTTGTCGTCGTCGCAGAGACCGGCGAAGCCGTCGTGGAACGGGCAGAAGTTCTCGATCCGCTGCAGCACACGCTCGCCCGGGCTCAGCAGGCTCGGCTCGTAATATTTCATGGAGCGCCCGGGCACCTCGGGCTGATGCTCGAGCTCGTCGGTCCACGCCGAGATCCGCGCGATTTCCTGCTCGTCGAAGAGCCCGGAGACCAGCACGAAGCCGTCGCGCTCGAAGGCCTTGTCTGCCGTCTTGCTCATGTCCGCGTCAACCTTCCGTGTCGATCCTGCGTCAATTCGGTTACGCCCAGGATACTATAGGCCCCGATGACTCATGAACGAACCTCGGCGATCATTCTGGCCGCCGGCGTCGCCCGCCGGCTCGCCCCGCTGACCGACCACACGCAGAAATCGCTCCTGCCCGTCGGCGGCCGCGCGATCCTCGCGCGGATGCTCGACGCGCTCCACGCGGTGGGCGTGGGGCACGTCGTGATCGTCGTCGGCCACTGCGCCGATCAGGTGGGAGCGCTCGCGGCGTCCGCTCCGAGCGGGATGACCATCGAGTGCATTCACAATCCGGCCTATCAGAAAGGCTCGTCGATGTCCCTCTACTGCGCGCGCGACCTGATCAGGCGCGAGCCCACGCTGATCATGGACGCCGACGTCGTGTTCCCGCGCGAGTTCCTGCGGCGGCTCGTGGCTTCGGCGGCGGATCAGGCGTTCCTGATCGACGAGGGCTTCACCGACACCGGCGAGGAAGTGAAGATCTACGTCCAGAGCGACCGGGTCATCGCGCTCGGCAAGAAGGTCGTGCCCCGCGCGTGGGACAGAGTCGGCGAGGGCATCGGCTTCTTCAAGTGCGGGCCGGAGGCCGGCCGCGAGCTGATCGGCCTGCTCGAGCAGGTCATCGACGAGAGCCAAGGGGTCTGCGAATACGAGGACGCGCTGCATCTCCTGGTGAGCCGCCAGCGCGTGGGAGCCGTCGATGTGACGGGGTTGCCGTGGACCGAGGTGGACTTCGCCGAGGATCTACGCCGGGCGCAGTCCGAGGTCTACCCGGCAATCACCCGGCTGGAGGGCACATGACTGCGCGAGGAATCCGAGCCGTCCGCGAGCATCTCGCGAAGCTTCCCCCGTCGAGCTCGCTCACTCTGGAGCAGCGTCGCGGCCAGTACGATCGCGCCGAGCGCGTCTTCTCCACCCCGGCGGACGTGGCGGTCGAGGTCGTGAAGGCGCCCGACCGTCAGGCCGAGTGGCTGACGCCGCCCGGCGTCAGGACCGACACGGTGGTCCTCTACT
>QHSQ01000374.1 GCA_003221615.1 Candidatus Rokuibacteriota bacterium
AACCCCGAGGCCGGGAGCCAGCCGAGCTGCACCGAGAAGAGCAGGATCAGCATGATCCCCAGCCAGAAGTTGGGAATCGAGACGCCGCCGAGCGAGGCGCTGCTGGCGAGCATGTCCCAGAACGTATTGCGGCGCACCGCCGCCAGGACGCCGGCGGGAATGGCGATGCCGACCGCGATCAGGAGCGAGAGGAACGCGAGCTCGATCGTGATCGGCAGCTTCGTCGAGACCGTGCCGACCACCGACTCTCGCGTGCGGATGGAGTGGCCGAGGTCGCCGCGGAGCGCCAGGCCCACCCAGCGAAGATACTGGAGAGGGATCGGATCCCTCAGGCCGTACTTCTCGCGAATCGCCTCGATCCCGGCGGCGTCGGCGTCGGTCCCGGCCATCACCCGCGCCGGATCGCCGGGGATCATGCGTACGCCGGTGAAGACGATCATGCTGATGACGAACAGGGTCACGACCGAGATCGCGGCCCGCTGTACCAGAAACTCGAACACCGGCGCCGCCGACTACCGGGTCAGTTCCAGGACGTCCCTTTGATCCGGATCAGGCCGTCGGGCACGGCCTTATACCCCTTCAGGTTCTTCGGAAAGGCGACGATGTAGTTGAGGTGATAGATGTAGATGATGTTGCGCCGGGCGTCAAACAGATCGATGGCCTCGCGGTAGAGCCCTCGTCGCTGGTCCACGTCGCTGACCTCGCGCGCCCGGTTCAGGAGCGCGTCGATCTTCTCGTCGCAGGCGAGCGTCGTGTTGAGGCTGCCTTTACACGTTTGGACCTGGTGGATGTTGCCGTCGGGGTCCACGCGGCCGCTCCAGCCGATGAGGAACGCCTGGTGCTTGCCGTCCTCGTTGTCCGTCAGCGCCGAAGCGAACTCCTGCGCGCGCAGCGAGATGTTGAAGCCGGCCTCGCGGGCCATCTGCTGGATCACCTCGCCCACGCGGCGCTCGCGCGGATTGTTCACGATCGTCATCTCGAAGCCGTAGCCGCCGGCGTGACCGGCGTCGGCCAGGAGCTTCTTGGCCCGCGCCACGTCGCGGCCGGGACACTTCCGGCTCTTGTCGAAGTACACGCTGATCGGGGGAATCGGCGTGCAGCCCGGGGTGTAGAGGCCGTCCCACGCCACCTGGTTCAGGGCCTCGCGGTCGATGCTGAGCTCGAAGGCCTCGCGCACGCGCGGATCGTTGGCCAGCGGCGTGCCGAGATCGCCGGGCGGGTTCTGCTTGCCCGTCTTGTTGCGGAGATTGATCGTGATGCCCTGATAGCCGAGCCCGGTCACGTTCGATAGCTCCAGGCGCCCCTCGCGCTTGATGCTGGTCGCGTCGGTCGGCGAGACCATGTGCATGACGTCGATGTCGCCCGATCTCAAATTCGCCAGGCGCACGTTGTCGTCGGGGATGATCCGGAAGATGATCTTGTCGAACTTCGCCTGGCCCGGGTCGAAGTAGTGGGTCGACCGCTCGACGACGATCCGATCCTGGGCGACGCGCTCGGCGAACTGCCACGGGCCCACGCAGACCGGCGTGGTGCCGAACTTCTCGCCGAGCTTGTTGACGGCCGTGGGCGACAGCGGCATGCCTGCGCGGTCCGTCAGCTGGGCGAGGAGCGGCGAGAACGGCGCCTTCAGTCGAAGACGTACCGTGAGGGGATCGACCACCTCGACCGCCTCGACCGGCGCCAGCTCGCTGGCGCGGTTCGAGCCCTTCAAGGTGCGGTGCCGCTCGAGCGAGAACCGCACCGATTCCGCGTCCATCGGCGTGCCGTCGTTGAATTTCACGCCCGGGCGCAGTTTGATGGTGACCGTCCGGCCTCCGTCGGAGATCGCGGGCATCGCCGCGGCCAGCTGCGGCTGGATCCGAAGGCCCTCGTCGATCTCGTAGAGCTTCTCGCACATCTGGGAAAAGATGATCCGGCCGACGTACGTGCGCGCCAGGGTGGGATCGAGGATGTCGGGATCCTGGTTGAGCGCGACGACGAGCGTCTTTTTCTGTGCATGGGCCGCATCGGTCAGCGCGAGGGCCGCGAGCGCGCTGACGATGATCGCGAGCCCCTTGATGATTCTCGGCATGGTCAGCTCCTCCGGAATTCGAATACCCCGCGCCGGGTGGCCGGGACGGGGCGCATCATACCTCACGCGGGTGGAAGACGTCTCACCGCCTCGTCGCGAAGCTTCACCTTCTGGATCTTGCCCGAGCTCGTCATCGGGAAGTCGTCGACGAAGATGACGTGGCGCGGGATCTTGAAGCTGGCGATCCGGCCCTTGCACTGCGCGAGCACCTCGCCGTCGGTGAGCGCGTGGCCGGGCTCGCGCCTCACGAACGCGACGCCCACTTCCGACATGCGCGCGTCGGGAAAGCTCACGACCGCGGCCAGGTTGACTCCGGCGAGACTCATCAGGAACGCTTCGACCTCCATGGGGTCGACGTTCTC
Source organism: Candidatus Rokuibacteriota bacterium (assembly GCA_003221615.1). GTDB lineage: Bacteria > Methylomirabilota > Methylomirabilia > Rokubacteriales > CSP1-6 > AR31. The sequence goes on from QHSQ01000374.1 coordinate 2,434, forward strand.
GCCGCCGATCTTCAGCATGTCCTTGTACCGCCCGATGAAACGCAGGTGACCGTCGCTCCGCATGATGCCCATGTCGCCCGAGTGCAGCCAGCCCTCGCCGTCGAGCGCCTGCGCGGTCTCCGTGGGCTTGCCGTAGTAGCCCTGCATGGTCATGTAGCTCCGTACGAGGATCTCGCCGGGCACGTCCGGCGGCTGATCCAGCCCGCTCGCGGGATCGACGACTCGAATCTCGTAGCCCGGCGCCGGGTAGCCTGACGCCTCGGTGCACTGCTCCTCGGTCGAGTCGAGCGCGCTGAGCGCGGCGCCCACCCCGAACTCGCTCATCCCGTATCCCGAGAGGAACCGGCCGAGCACCGTGCGCGCCTTCCGGGCGATCGGCACGGAGCTCGACATTCCGGTGGCGAGGATGCCGGTTCGAACGCTCGACACGTCTCGAGGAAAACGCGCGTGCGCCTCCATCAGTTCCTTGAAGTGCGTGTCGAACCCGTGGAGGATCGTGGCGCGCTCTTGCTCGACGAGGGCGAGACTCTCCGCGGGGTCGAAGGTCTCGGTGAGCACCTGGCGGGCGCCCGTCACCATCGACATGAGCGCTCCGTCGGAGAAGCCGAAGAGATGGAACAGCGGTAGGTACATCATGATCGTGTCCGCCGGCGTGACCGCCATGCGGAAGGCACGGTCGACCAGATTGCGAATGATCGCGTGGTCGTGCATCGCCCCCTTGGGGAATCCGGTCGTTCCGGACGTGTACATGAAGAACGCGGTGGCATCCGGGTCCACCGCCTCGGCTCGAGCGCGGAGCGCGGCCTCATCGACGGCGTCGCCTGTCGCCAGCGCCCCCGACCAGTGAAGCGTCTCCGCGTGCGGCTCGTCGCCGGCCGAGATGACCAGGCGGAGGTGCTTGAAACGGTCCTCGCGTACCGCGCCGGCGCGCAGAGACGGCGCCAGGCCCTTGACCATGCCGAGGTAGTCGACGGGGCCCGAGCGATCAGCGATGAGCAGCGCCGAAGAATCGGACTGGCCGAGGATGTAGGCCGTATCCTCCGTCCGGAGACGGGTGTTGATCGGCACCAGAACCGCGCCGATCTTCATCACCGCGAACATCGCCTCGATGAACTCGGGCCGGTTCACCATCCAGAGCGCGACCTTCTCGCCCGGCTTCACGCCGAGCGCGATGAGCCCGCGGGCCAGCCGGTCGACGCCGCGCGACAGCTCGGTGAAGCTCCAGCGCTGGCCCTTGAAATACAGCGCTTGGCGCGCTCCCCAGCGCCGGGCCGCACGCTCGGGCAGGGAGCCGAGGGTCTGCTTTGGAAACCAGTCGCCCATGCGCGTTCCGAGCGTAGAGTAGCGCGCTTCTGAGCGACGTGCCGCGTGCGATGAGGTAACTCTTACACGTGATCACGGAATCTGTTTCCCCGCCGACAGAGAGGGGGCCGCCGCCCACGCGAAAATTCCCATTGCGGTTGCAGTTGCGACGGCGTTGCCGGATGGCATCAGGGATGCTGGGTCTGCCGCGGGGGGCTCGCATCAGCGCCCTCAAAGGAGGCCGAACGCACATGGCCACGTTACGCGCTATCGTGCTCGCCTTGGCCGTCAGTGCTCTGGTGGTAGCTCCCGCGTTGGCCAAGGGCGGAGGAGGTGGGGGTGGAGGAGGTGGGGGTGGCGGTGGAGCGGCCGGCGGGGGGAACGGTGCAGGACCCGCCGCTGGTGGCGGTCCCGGAAACGGTGGCGGGCACGGAAACGGTCACGGCGTCGGGGAAGGCGGCGGCGGAGCGAGCGGCATCACGACCGGCGCCGGCCGTGGCACGGCATTGACCGCGCCCGGCAGTCAGCACCGCTCCTCGACTGCAAGCCAGCGACTGTCCGCCCCTGGGCCTGGAAAGGCCAATCCGACGAGTGGAGTGAAGCCCGGCATGGGTCGAGTCGGGACCGTCCCCACCACGCCCGGCCAGACTCCCTGAATGATCTGCACGCGGCGGTAGGCCTCGGCCCGCCGCCGCGCGCCTTCGCATACGCTTGACGGCCGGCCCGCCCTCCGTCTAGCCTCCGTTCTGACGTCGTGCGAGCCGCCAGGCTCGTCGAGAGAAACGTGAGCCGTTCTCTACAGGGGAGAGCTGTCATGATGACCGCCGTCGAGTTCATCCACGCCGAGCTGAAGCGCCTGCACGGAATGCTGGACAAGGCGATCGGCGACCTCACGCCCGCTCAGCTCCACACCGTGCCCGCGAATCATCCCACGGCAAGCACGCTGGCGTGGATCTTCTGGCACTACGCGCGGACCGAGGACAACGTGGTGCGCTTCGTGCTGCAGAATCGCCGCGCGACCGTGTGGGCCGAGGGCGGATACGCCGAGAAGCTCGGTCTGCCGCCGGTTGCTCAGGGCACGGGCATGTCGACGGCCGACGCGCAAGCGCTGCGCCTCAAGGACGTCGCGCTGTTCAAGGACTACACGCAGAAGGTCTGGGCCAGCACCGAGGACTTTCTCGCGAAGTCGGATCCGTCGGCGCTCGACGCGGTCGTCACCGTGAAGCCGCTCGGCGACATGCCGGGCATCCGCGCGCTCGGACAAACGTGCGTCTCGCACGGCATGACCCACGCCGGCGAGATCGAGCTGGTGCGGACCCTGATCGGCGTCGCCCCGGTGGCCGGCGTCTGATTGACAGCACGTGGCGCGAGGCCACATAGTGCCGCTATGAGCAAACCGCGAACGATCGGCGAGCTACGAGCGAGCGGGTATCAGACGAAGACGGTGAAGCAGGAGCTGCGCGACAACTTGATCGCACGGCTCAAGCAGGGCGAGCACCTCTTCCCGGGAATCGTCGGTTACGAGGAGAGCGTGCTGCCGCAGATCGAGAACGCGATCCTGTCCGGCCAGGACATCGTCTTCCTCGGCGAGCGCGGCCAGGCCAAGACGCGCATGGCGCGCCTCTTGACCGACTTGCTCGACGCCGAGATGCCGGGGATGGCCGGCTGCGAGATCAACGACAACCCGTTCGCGCCGATCTGCCAGGCCTGCCGTCAAGCCGTCGCCGAGCGCGGGGACAAGGCCGAGATCAGCTGGATCCCCCGCGACCGCCGCTACGGCGAGAAGCTCGCGACCCCGGACATCACGATCGCCGACCTCATCGGCGAGGTCGATCCGATCAAGGTCGCCGAGGGCCGCTATCTTGGCGACGAGCTGACCATCCATTACGGGCTCGTGCCGCGGACCAACCGCGGGATCTTCGCGATCAACGAGCTTCCGGACCTGGCCGAGCGCATCCAGGTCGGCCTGCTCAACATCATGGAGGAGCGCGACGTCCAGATCCGCGGCTACAAGGTCCGCCTGCCGATCGACGTGTACGTGGTCGCCAGCGCGAACCCGGAGGACTACACCAACCGCGGCCGGATCATCACGCCCCTCAAGGACCGCTTCGGCTCCCAGATCCGCACGCACTATCCGCGGCGGCTCGAGGACGAGATCGCGATCATGGAAGCCGAGCTGACGCAGTTCCCCGCCGCCGGCTTCCAGTACGCGCCGGCCCCGTACATGAAGCAGATCGTCGCCGAGCTGACGCACCTGGCGCGCAAGGCGCCGGAGATCAGTCAGCGCTCGGGCGTGTCGGTGCGCGTCAGCATCTGTAACTGGGAGAACCTCCTGTCGAACGCGCTCAAGCGCGCCATCAGGCTCGACGAGCGCGAGGTGGCGCCGCGTGTGAGCGACCTCGGGGCCATCGTCGCCTCGACCAGCGGCAAGATCGAGCTGGAGACGCTCGGCGACGGCACCGAGGACAAGGTGCTCGGCAAGCTCGTGCAGAAGGCGGTGCTCAACGTCTTCAACCGGAGCTTCAGCGGCGGCGAGCTGGACGCGGTGGTGGCGGCCTTCCAGGGCGGCTTCGGCATCGACGTCGCGGACACGATGCCGTCGTCCGAGTACATGCGCCAGATCGCCGAGGTGCGCGCGCTGCAGCCGGCGTTGAAGAAGCTCGGCGCGGGCGACACCGCCAGCACCGCCGCGGCGCTCGAGTTCGTGCTCGAGGGCCTGCATCTGAGCCGCAAGCTGAACAAGGACTCGCGCGCCGGGCGCTACCGCTACCGGAGCTGAGCCGCGGGCGTCCGCGACCGGGTCAAAGCCGCGCGCGTCGGATAGGGAGGGCTCTGATCCTCATCCCGGGCACGGCGATCGCGCTTGCGGCTTCCGAGCTGGCCCAGCGTCCCAGCGACAAGAGCGCGTGGCTGCATGGCGTCTGGCTCACGGTTCGGCTTCACGATCAGATCCACGCCCTCCGAGTGCACGTTGGCGCCGGCGAGGGAGGGGCGACCGCGGCGAATATCCACCTTGTGACCGGATCCGGCCCTCACGGGAAACGCGGTCTTCAGGGGACCTGGTATGCGATCGGCGATTTCATCCAGCCCTACAAGGAATACATCCGGACGAGGGCTCTGCCGAAAACTGTCACGCGATTCGGACGCCGATCCTTGTTCACGGAGGCAGCCCTTGTGACGTTTGAACCGGGCGTCGTGCTCAACGTCGGTCGGGCGGCACCGTTGAACGGTCATCCCGGGGGCGGCGAGCAGGCTGAGTTTCTTGAAGGCCCAGCACCGAGAGTCCAGCCGCTGTGCGGCGTGTGGGGGAGAGAGTATGGTCACGCGTGAGCGAGCGGAAGCCACTCGAGACGGGGGAGGATGATGACGTCACGTCTCACGGCACGCCTGGCGCTGGCGCTCTCGATCGCGATCGTGGGATGCGCCGGAGCTCAACCGCCCAAGGACGACCTCGCGCTCGGTCGGACCAGCCGTCAGGAAATCTTGCAGCGTCTGGGCTCACCGTACCGCGAAGATACCGTCACGAAGAATGGGAAACAGCTCAAGACGATGACGTACGCGTTCGCGACCACCGGCGGGACGCCGGTCCGCGCCGGTGTCAGCGCGACGCGGGGCCAGGGCTTCTACTTTTTCGACGACAAGCTGGCGGGCTACGATTTCTCGAGCTCCTGGAAGGAGGACCAGACCGACTTCGACGGCGCGAAGGTGCCGCAGATCAAGAAGGGCGTGACGACCCGCGACGAGGTCCTTCGCCTGATCGGGCGTCCCGGCGGAAAGTACGGGTACCCTCTGATCTCGGATCCGAACGCCCAGGCCGACGTCTATCTGTATGCCGAGAGCAGCGGCAGCCCCTTCAACGTGAAGTTCTATCAGAAGCACCTGGTCGTGACCTACGACAACCGCGGCGTCGTCAGTAACGTCGAGTACCAGGAGATCGGCCAGAAGTAGCCGGCTAGGGGCGCATCGCGGCGAGGATCGCCTTGGCCAGGATGCGGCTTCCCTCGTAGCACTTGTCCGGCTGCTCGTAGCTGAACGCCAGACGGATGTGGCGCTCGCCGCCCTTGCCGGCGAAGAACGCGCGGCCCGGCGTGTACTGCACGCGCGCCTCGAGCGCCAGCTCTTCGAGCTTGGCGACGTTGGTGGCCGACGGCAGCTTGATCCAGATGAAGAACCCACCCTGCGGCCGGCTGATCTCGACGTCGGTATCCTTGAGCACCTCCCAGAGGCCGCGGAGCATGGCATCCCGCTTGGCCCGGTAGACGCCGACCAGCACCGCGACGTGCGCTTCCATGTGATCGCGCAGAAAGTAGGTCGCCACGCGCGACATGAACGGGTTGACGCCGCCGCCGAAGTTGAAGCCCTGGAACGCCGGCAGCATCGCGGGCGGCGCGCAGAGCCAGCCGAGCCGTACCCCGGCGCCGAGGATCTTCGAGAGCGTGCCCGCGCGGATGACGCGTCCCGTCCGGTCGAGCGCGTACACCGGCGGCTTCGAATCGCCTTCGAACCTGAGCTCGTTGTAGGCGTCGTCCTCCAGGATGAAGGTGTCGTACTCCTCGGCCAGCTCGATCAGCTCCTGGCGGCGGCCGATCGAGAGATCGGGCCCCGCCGGGTTCTGGAAGTTGACGATCGTGTAGATCAGCTTGCACCGGCGCCCGGACCGCTTGATTTTCTCGAGGCTCTCCCGGACCGCGCTGGTGACCATGCCGTCGGCGTCGACCGGAACGCCGAAGATCTCGGGGCCGTGTCGGCGAATGTTGTTGAGCGAGCCCGAGAACGTCGGCGCCTCGATGATCATCGGATCGCCCGGGTCGACGAAGGCGCTGAACGCCAGGGACAGCGCGGCGCCCGACCCGTTGGCGATGAAGATGTTCTCGGGGGTCACCGCGAGATTCTCGTAGAACTTGTACTTGTGGCAGATCAGCTCGCGCAGCCCGCGATAGCCCTGCGGGTCGCCGTAGGTGAGCGCTTCGGCGCCCTCGGCGTCCATCATCTTCCGGGTGGCCTCGACCATGCCGTCGTACGGGAACGAGGCCGGATCGGGGAAGCCGCCGCCGAACTCGAAGAGCGGTTTCGAGACTGCACGGGCGGTCGTGACGGGTCCGCCCCATCCGATGCGGGCGCGGGTCGACAGGAGCTCTTCGAAACGGGCGGTCGGGTTCTGAGCTGTCATGACGGTTAGCATACGACAACCGCCGGCCCTATAATCACCTCCATGCTCTTCCGCTATTCGCGCTGGGACGGCAGTCAGCAGCTCGCCGACCTCGACGCCGACGACCTGCTCGCGGCGATGTCCGACGACCTCATGTCCGACGGCGATTTGTGGAACGCGCTGCGGCGCATGTTCCAGCGGGGGTTGCAGAACCCGCAAGGGCCGCAGGTGCCCGGTCTCCAGAACCTGCTCGACCGGCTGCGCAAGCGCCGGCAGGAGCAGCTCGACCGCTACGACCTGGGCTCGGCGCTCGAGGACATCAAGAAAAAGCTCGACGAGGTCGTCCGGACCGAGCGCGCCGGGATCGAGGACCAGGTGAAGGACCCGGGTGACCGCGCGAAGAAGCTCGAGCCCCTCGATCAGCTTCCGCCCGATCCGGCGGGGCGGATCAAGCAGCTCCAGGACTACAACTTCACCGATCCCGAGGCCGAGCGGCTCTTCCAGGAGCTCATGAAGTCGCTCCAGCAGCAGATGCTCCAGCCGTTCATGCAGGGCATGAAGCAGTCGCTCCAGAACATGAGCGCCGACGACCTCAAGCGCATGCGCGAGATGATGCGCGACCTCAACCAGATGCTGCGCCAGCGCGCCGAGGGCGACGAGCCCGATTTCGACGCGTTCAAGGCGAAGTGGGGCCAGAACTTTCCCGGCGTCGAGAGCCTCGACGAGCTACTCGAGCAGCTCGGCCGCCAGGCCGGCCAGCTGCAGTCGCTCCTCGACAGCATGTCGCCCGGGCAGCGCCGTCAGCTGCACGAGATGATGTCGAGCCTGTTCATGAAGGACGAGCGGCTCGAGGCCGAGATGGCGCAGCTCGCCATGCACCTCGACCAGCTCGGCCTCACCGAGGAGTTCCGACGGCGCTACGACTTCCGCGGCGACGACGACGTGACGATGCGCGAGGCGATGAAGCTGATGGACGAGCTGCAGCAGATGGAAGAGCTCGAGCGCCAGCTGCGCCGCGTCCAGTCACCCGACGATCTGGACAAGGTCGATCCGGTCGACGTCCAGAAGCTGCTCGGCGACGAGTCGGCCCAGGACCTCGAGCGGCTGAAGGAGCTGGCCAAGAAGCTCGAGGAGGCCGGCTACCTCGAGCGCAAGGGCGATCGGCTCGAGCTGACCGCGCGCGCCATCCGCAAGCTCGGCGACAAGGCGCTCAAGGACATCTTCGCGCACCTCAAGCGCGACCGCTTCGGCCGGCACGCGGTCGAGCGCCGCGGCGCGGGCGGCGACCCCACCGACGAGGCCAAGCGCTACGAGTTCGGCGATCCGTTCCTGCTCGACCTCAAGAAGACGTTGATGAACGCGGTCGAGCGCAACGGCGCCGGCACGCCCGTGCGGCTGTCACCGGACGACTTCGAGGTGATACGGACGGAGCTCTCCACCCAGGCATCGACCGTCGTGATGCTCGACATGAGCCGCTCGATGATCAACAACGGCTACTTCCTGCCGGCCAAGAAGGTCGCGCTCGCGCTGACCGCGCTGATCCGCGGCCAGTTCCCGCGCGACAGCCTGTACATCCTCGGGTTCTCGCTGTACGCGCGCCAGTTC
>QHSQ01000375.1 GCA_003221615.1 Candidatus Rokuibacteriota bacterium
CGTTCTGGAGCACGAGGAAGTCGTCCGGCCGCACGTCGAGATCCGGCGAGTCGATTCGCGCGGAGAGATCGTCGAGCGAGGAGAAGACCACCGCGCGGCCTTCGCGCTCGAAGAGCGCCGGGTCGGCGGCGGAGCGCTTGAGGATCGCGCCGCCGGGCGCCAGGCTACCGAAGAGCGCGATGAGCCCGCCGACCTTCTGATACGGATCGGCGAGCGGACGCACCACGTCGCGGTCCACCCAGGTGCCCTCGGCGGCGAGCCGCTGACCGAGCGTCTGCCCCGTGACCGTCAGGCAATCCAGGTGCAGCATCGGTGCAAGCTCGCGCAGCACCGCGCCGAGGCCGCCGGCGGCGTTCAGGTCCGACATGTAGTGCTGGCCGGTCGGCTTGAGGTCGATGAGGACCGGAGTCTCGTCGCTCAGCGCGTTGAGGCGCCGCAGCGAGACCTCGACGCCCACGCGCCCGGCGACCGCGGTGAGATGGATGATGGCGTTCGTCGAGCCACCGATCGCCAGCAGCACGCGCAGCGCATTCTCGACCGAGCGCTGGGTGATGATCTGGCTCGGCCGCAGCCGCGTCGTCGCCAGCGTGACGGCCTGCTGGCCGCTCGCCTCTGCGGCGCGCAGCCGATCGGCGTGCACGGCCGGAATCGCGGCCGTCCCCGGCAGCGCCATGCCGAGCGCTTCCGTGATCGCGGCCATCGTGCTGGCCGTGCCCATCACCGCGCAGGTGCCCGCGGTCGTCGCCAGGTTCTCCTCGATGCGCTCGATCTCCTCCGAGGTGACGCCGCCGGCGCGGTACTTGGCCCAGAAGCGTCGGCAATCCGTGCACGCCCCGAGGCGCTCGCCCCGGTACGCCATCGGCATCATCGGCCCGGCGAGCAGCTGCACCGCGGGCACGTCGGCCGACGCGGCGCCCATGAGCTGCGCCGGGACGGTCTTGTCGCAGCCGCCGACCAGCACGACCGCGTCCATCGGCTGGGCGCGGATCATCTCCTCGACGTCGATGGCCATGAGGTTGCGGAACATCATGCTGGTCGGGGACAGAAACACCTCGCCGAGCGAGATCGTCGGGAAATCGATCGGCAGCCCGCCGGCGGCGAGCACGCCGCGCTTCACGGCGTCGATCAGCTCGGGAAAGTGCCGGTGGCAGTTGTTGAAGCCGCTCGCGGACTGCGCGATCCCGACGACCGGCCGCGCCAGCATCGCCTTCGAGTAGCCCATCGACGTCGCGAAGGAGCGGCGCAGATAGAGCGCGAAATCCGGGTCGCCGTAGTTGGTGAGTCCGCGCGCCAGACCGCGAGGGCCTTCCGGGATCGTCATAGTCCGCGATGCTACCCCATCTGTGGGGCCGACGCCGATCGTCGGTAGCGGCCGGTATCTCAGGCCACGCCCAGCCGCACCCCCGGCCGGAGTCCTGAGCTCTTGGCGAACGCTCCCGCGGCGATCTTCTGACCGCCCTCGGGCCGCACGCGCGTCACCTGGATCTGACCGCCGGCCGCGCCGATCGTGAGTCCCGAGTCATCGACCGCGATCACTTCCCCGGGCCGGCCGGACGCGGCGCCCGCGATTTTCTTGGCGTCGAGCAGCTGCACGGTCGCGCCCTCGTGCGTGGTCCACGCGCCGGGCTGCGGATCCGCGCCGCGGATCAGATTCCAGATGGTCTGGATCGGCTGCTGCCAGTCGATCTGGGCGTGCTCCTTCTTGCACCAGCCTTCGTAGGTTGCCTTGGACTCGTCCTGAACGATTTTCGGCGCCGTGCCGCCACGCACCAGGTCGACGGACTCGATCAGCGCCGCCACTCCCATCGGATAGAGCCGGTCGAAGTAGAGGCTTCCAAGCGTGTCGCCGTCGCGGATCTCGACTTCCTTCTGCAGTAGGATCGGTCCAGTATCCAGCCCCCGATCGGGCCAGAAGATCGAGAGCCCGGTCCGCGTCTCGCCCATGATGATCGGCCAGTTGATGGAGCTCGGGCCGCGATGGCGCGGAAGCAGCGAAGGATGGTACTGGATCGTGCCGCGAGTGGGCTGGTTCAGTACTTCCTCCGGCACGATGAGCGTGACGTAGGCCATCACGCACAGATCCGCCTTGAGCCGCGCGAACTCCTCCCACACCTCGGGCTTGTTGCGAAACGATCGCGGCTGAAAAACCGGAAGGTTGCGCGCGAGCGCGGCCTCCTTCAGAGGATCGACCCGGCCGCCCTGAGCCGGATCAGGGGCACAGTAGACGCCGACGACGTTTTCTCCGCGCTCCAGCAGGGCCTCCAGCACGCTCTTGCCGAACGCCTGCTGACCATGGACGACGATACGCATGATTCACTCCCTCACGAGCGTAGTGGATGGGAATGCTACCTCATGTGGGCTCGTCCCTCCACCCGCGCTGACGTCCCTCGTCAGCTGCCCGCGTCTGACTGTCACGCCCTCGAGCTCCGATGGGCCCTAACCCGCGAATTCGCAGACGGTTTGAGTGCTGGCACCGCGCGTGCACCTATAGCCCGGCAGACGCGAATTGCGCGAACAAGAAAAGCATTTCCGGTTGCTCACGTAAAAGAAGGAGGACGACTATGAAGGCTCATCTGAAATCCGTGGTGCTCGGGCTCGCGTTGGTCACGGTGCTCGCGGGGCTCTCGGCGTGCGCGAAGCGGCCGATGGTGATCGGCGGCTCTTCCGCTCCGGCGCCTTCTGCGGCCGTAGCTCCGGCGCCGACCCGCTAAGCGACTCGATCGTTCGTGTGTCGGGGCCGAGGATCGTCCTCGGCCTCGACACGTTCGTCGTCACACCAGGGCGAACTTCAGGGCGCTGGTTGTAGCTCTTCACGTCCCTCCACACGATCGGGCGAGGACGCAGTCGCGCCGCATACCCTCCAAGATCGGACGACCGGCCGATGTTACTGTGATCCCATTGCTGAGCCGAAGTCTCCCGCAGGAAAAAGCACAAACAATGGGCGCGCGCGAGGAGGGAAGATGGACGTCAAGCGTGGCGTGATCGTCCTGTTCTGGTGGTTCATGGTCGTCTCGCAATACCCGGGCGGCACGCTGTCGTCCGCCACCCAGGGCCCGTTCGGGACGCAGTCGCAGTGTGAGTGGGGCCGTCAGCAAGTCGGAGTGGCGACTGGCCTTCGGGGAGGGCAGGGCGTCGGCTGGGGCGTGACCCCGTGCTGGAGCGACGGGCGCTGAGCGTGCTCACCCAACCACGAAACGCCTGTCCGCATCGGGTAGATCGCCCGAGCCGTCGGGGCGCGACGCCCTGACCGAGAACGTGTCGGCGTCGCCGCCTTTCGTTAAACCCGCAAAAAGTTGACCACATGTTCGAGCCTCGCACTGGCACGCCACATGCCACAGGGGATACGGCCTGCATGCAACACGTGCGAGTGAAACGCGAACACGCGGCGCGCCTCTGGAGTCGCGCAGGCCATTCTGGGCAGCCGCATCCATCTCGAGCGAGGTGCTCATGCGGCTGATCGGACTCGCAGTCATTCTCGGTGTTGGCTTCGTCCTCGCGTCGGTCGCGGTCAACGCGCAGCCGCCGGACAGGCTTTACCGCATCGGCATGCTCGAACGAACGCTGCCGCCGATCAATGCCGCCAACCTCGAGAGCCTTCGGCAGGGGCTGCGGGCGCTGGGGTACATCGAAGGGAAAAATCTCGTCATCGAGTACCGGTCCGCCGACGGCCACGACGACCGATATCCAGAGCTTGCGGCCGAGCTGGTCGAGCTCAAGGTGGACGTGATCCTGACACGCGGGACGCCCGCGGCGCTGGCGGCGAAGAATGCCACCGGAACGATTCCGGTGGTCATCACGGGCGTCGGCGACCCGGTCGGACAAGGCATCATCGTCAGTCTCGCTCACCCGGGCGGAAACATCACGGGCCTCAGCGCGACGGTGACGGAGATATACCCGAAGCGAGTCGAGCTGCTCCGCGAGCTGGTTCCGAAAGCGACACGGATCGCGGCCCTCTTCAACATGAGCAATCCAGCGATCCCGCATCAGTGGAGGCAGGTCGAGGCGGCAGCGCGATCCCTCGGAATGCAGGCCCAGCTTCTTGACGTGCGCAAGCAGGAAGACCTGAGGCCCGCGTTCGATGCCGCCGTCCGGCAGCGCGCGGCCGCGCTCGTGGTGGGACTCGAGACGCTCACCCTGGCGAATGCGCCGCTCATCGTCGACCTTGCGGCAAAGCACCGGTTGCCGGCGATGTACGCATCGGGGGAGTTCGTCGGAGGGCTCGCCAGCTACGGGGTCCACTACCCCGACCACTATCGGCGCGCCGCAACCTTCGTCGACAAGATCTTGAAGGGCGCCAAACCCGCCGACCTGCCCGTCGAGCAGCCAACCAAGTTCGAGCTCGTCGTCAATCTCAGGACGGCGAGAGCGCTCGGATTGACGATCCCCCGGACGGTGTTGCTGCAGGTGGATCAGGTCATCGAGTAGCGCGGTGTCACTGAGCGGTTCCGTTAGCTCGTTAGGACGAGGGCAGGACACCGAGCTGTCGCAGGAGATGGCCGGTGTCCCAATAAATCCACTCATGCGTGATTCGACCGTTCCTGACTTCATAGACAGTGCATCCGTGTGTTGTCGCGCGTCGATTCGTCGGCGCAATACCCATCAGCTCACCGCGATGGGTGCCGGTTGCGGGCCAGCGGGCGACGACGAAATCACCGCTTCCGAGGATCTGCTCGTTGTCGAGGCGAAGATCAGGAAAGGCGCCGACATAGATCTGCATGAACTGTCGGCCAACCTCGCGCCCGGCCATCGGCGCGGGAATCGTATCGCTCTCGATGACGTGCTTCTCGTCGAGTAGCGCGACAAACCGTTCGGATCGTGCTTGTTCCAGGCTTCCTGTGCTTCTTGGACGATCCGAATATTATCCTGCTCGGACATGGTGTCCTCCGTTCATCCAGAAACGTTCGGGCAGCGAGGGCCGCGCCGCTGCGTTTCATGTCGAGGGAGGATCGCGCTCGCGCACATCGAGGTCGGGCACTGCTGCCTCCACCACGAGGGCGCGCGGACTAGTTCTGGGTCCTCTTCCTCATCGCCGCCCGGAAAGCCTGCTGCGCCTCGAAGAGCGCGGCTTCAGCCTCCTGGATCCGGACATCCGCGTCTTCCACCAGTTTTTGGCTCTGCTTCACGAGACGCTGCGCCGCCTCCCGCACCGCCTGCGCTTTGAGTAGTATTTCGGTTGGAAGCATCGCGCACCCGTAGAGGTGCGTGCGGACGTTCTCCGTGAGGTCCTTCCGACACCGAGGGCAGATGTTCGTCCGGCCACCGAGCGGATCGGCGGCCAGTTCCGTCATGCGGAAGCTGAGGCTACAGGACAGGCATTGGGCGACGAGGTGATCCCAGCAGTAGACGAAGAGTAGGTGGCGCTCGTCTGCGGTCAGAGTTCGGGGACGCATGCAGTCGACGTGCGACAGATGGCCGTTGGACGACTCGATGATGTCGCTGAGCACGATCAAGTGCCCGCATTTCGCGCACTTCACCTGCATGGTGCGATCCTCGCCTGGGACACTAGCACGAGTTGGGGTGGTTCTTCCAGACGGAACAATCCGCTCCGTCGCCAAGTACATCGTGCGCGACAGCCCGTTCTGTAGCCGGATGCGCTTTACACACGAGCAGCGCTAGACTCGGGGCGTAATCCTGAATGGCTAAAGGCCCAGGCGGGCCAAGACCGCCCGTGTCCGCGTGAAGCGCGTAACCGCCGAGGAGGACAAGCGATGATGCGACTCGGACGAAGGGCCTCACTGCTCGTCGCGCTCTTCCTGCTCACCTGCGCCGCGACGGCCTGCGCCGAGTGTGCGTGGGTGCTGTGGAGCGGATCAGGCGGCGCCTCGCTCCCTGTCGGCGCGTGGGATACGAAGTCACGGTGCGAGGAAGCGAAAAATGAAAGGCAGCGCACTGTCGGCAGTGCCGTTGAGCGCACGACCGTGACGTTCGTTTGCCTCCCCGATACCGTGGACCCGCGAGGGCCGAAGGTGAGGTGACCGTCCGCCGCACGCCTTGATGGTGTGACCTGGCACGCGCTGAGGCACACCTTCGCTTCCCGTCTCGTGGCTGCCGGGGTAGACTTGCGGACGGTCCAAGAGGCGGGTCTGCTGCTGCACCGAGGGTCGCGAGAGCCACGGAACTTCGGGAAAACTTCGAGTCAGTGGCGACGGCGCCTCGTGAGCTAGAGGTGAGACACTAGATAAGTTGGCGCCAGAACTAATGCGGAGGGGTGGCCGAGCCCGGTCGAAGGCGTCCGACTCGAAATCGGATAGGGGCCCAGAAGGTCCCTCGGGGGTTCAAATCCTCTCCCCTCCGCCAATTTTCTTCGGTGGTCGTCGCAGTCCCGATGGATCAGAACCGCGGAGGGGTGACCGAGCGGCCGAAGGTGCGGCACTGGAAATGCCGTGCACGGGTAACCCCTGTGCCCCGGGTTCGAATCCCGGCCCCTCCGCCAGAAAATTGTTCGGCTTGGCCGTGCTAGACGGGGAGTTAGCGGTGCCCTGTAACCCGCAATCCGCTTCAGCGGGGTTGAATTCCTTCTCGAGGGCGGATCGTGTTGAGTGAGCTTCACGGGGCGGCGTTGAAGGCTGGGCCCCACGCAACGGGAATCGTCGAACCCCGCCAGGCCCGGAAGGGAGCAACGGTAAGGCGACCCTCTCGTGTGCCGTGGGAGTACCTGGCCGGAGCAGGCTCCGGGGAGAGATCGCAGTACGGGCCGTTCGAAGGAGGGTGCACGGTCATTGTATTGGAGCGTGAGGTCGCCTTGAACCGAGGGTGGCGAGTGACAGGTACGAGTGGCTCCGCTCGTGGAATCAACCCGTGAGTTATCAGGTTCTCGCGCGGAAGTGGCGGCCGCAGACGTTCGACGCGGTCGTCGGCCAGGACGCGATCACGCGGACCTTGCGGAACGCGCTGGCTTCGGGCCGCATCGCTCATGCTTACCTGTTCGCAGGCCCGCGCGGCATCGGCAAGACCACGACGGCCCGGCTGCTGGCACGCGCGCTGCTCTGCACCGCGCGCACGGGCCCCGAGCCCTGCGGTAAATGCGCCGTGTGCGTCGAGGGCCTGGCCGGGACGCTCGTCGACGTGATCGAGATCGACGGCGCCTCGAACCGAGGCATCGAAGAGATCAGGACGCTGCGCGAGAACGTGAAGTACACGCCGGCGCGCGGGCGCTACAAGGTCTACATCATCGACGAGGTCCACCAGCTGACCGAGGCGGCCTTCAATGCGCTCTTGAAGACTCTGGAGGAGCCGCCGCCGCACATCGTCTTCGTGCTCGCGACGACGGATCCCCGCGAGATCCCGCCGACGGTGCTCTCGCGCGTGCAGCGCTTCGACTTTCGTCCGATCGCCCCCGACGCGCTGCGGGCGTCGCTCGAGCACATCTTGAACGAGGAGAAGATCCCATTCGAGCCGGCGACCTTGCCGGTCATCGTGCGCGCCGCCGAAGGCTCGCTGCGCGACGCGCTCTCGCTGCTCGACACGGCGATCGCCTATGGCGACGGCCGGCTCGAGGCGGAGACCACCGCGAAGCTGCTCGGCGCGACGGCGCCGGTGACGGTGCGCGCGTTCGCCACGGCGGTGATCGGGCACGACACCGCCGCGGCGCTCGAGGCGATCGACCGTGCTGCGCGCGACGGCGAGGACTTGCTGGCGTTCGCGCGCGATGCGATCGAGCTGTTGCGGCTCACGCTCGTGCTGAAGGCCGCGCCGAACGCGAAGCCGGCCGATCTGACGCATACGGAGGGCAACGAGCTGCGCAAGCTCGGCGAGGCCACGAGCCTCGACGAGATCCTCTACGTGCTCCGTGCGTTCCTGGAGGCCGATGCGCTCATGCGCGAGTCGCCGCATCCCCGCGTCGAGCTCGAGATCGCCACGGTGCGCTCGACGCGGCGCCCGGTGCCCCAGACGCTCGACGACGTGCTACGCCGGGTCGACGAGGCCCAGCGCGAAATTCGCCAGCAGGCGCTCGTGACGCCGAGCGCGACCCCGGCCGCGCAGGCGAGCCTCTTGTCGGGCGCCGAGCCCACGGCGCCCCGCGCCGAGACGCGCCGGCCGTCGGCGCCGGCTCCGAGCGCTGCACCGGCGGCTCCGCGTGCGCCGGCGCCCGCTCCGCCGACTGCTCAGCGTCCGTCAGTGCCGGCGACTCAGCCCGCGTCGGCCCCTGCGCCCGGGCCGCCGGCCGCGCCGCCGAGCCAGGAGCTGGCGACGGCGTGGGAGCGGGTGGTGGACGAAGTCATGAAGAAGAAGCCGACGCTCGGGGCCGTCCTGATGCAAGCGCGGCCCAGCGGTGTGAGCGATCGCGAGCTGACGATCGTGCTGCATGGGAATCATTTCCACAGAGAGATGCTCGCGGACGTCGCGAACCGTGAGCTGGTCGTGCAGGCGGTGCGGCGTTGCGTGGCCGGCGCCGAGCGGGTCAACGTGGTGGCGGGCGGCGAGAGCACCGGCGCCATTGCGACGCACCCGGCGGTCCAGGCGGCGATCGCCGAATTTCAGGGCGAGGTGGTCGCGGTGCGACCGCGCCTGCCGGAAGGAGAAGGCCAGTGAAGGGGTTCGGGAACATCATGAAGGAAGCGCAGAAGCTGCAGGCCCAGATGGCGGCCATGCAGGAAGAAGTCGGGAAAAGGAAGGTCGACGCCACCGCCGGTGGTGGGATGGTCACGGTCGAGGCGAACGGCAAGCAGGAGCTCACTGCCGTCAAGATCGATCCCGAGGTCGTCAACAAGGAAGACGTCCAGATGCTGGAGGACCTGGTGCTCGCGGCGGCCAACGAGGCGCTCAGAAAATCGCGCGAGCTCGTGCAGCAAGAGCTCGGTAAGCTGACCGGCGGCCTCAAGATCCCCGGTCTCGGTATGTAGGCGGGGCCGGTTGGCGTATTACCCCGAGCCCGTCGCCCGCCTGATCGAAGCCTTCCAGCGCCTGCCCGGTATCGGACCGAAGACCGCTCAACGCCTCACGTTCTTTTTGCTCAAGCGTCCGGTCGCGGAAGTGCGCGAGCTGTCCGAGTCGCTGGTCGCCGTGAAGGAGCGCATCGTTTACTGCGGGACCTGCTTCAACGTGACCGACCAGGATCCGTGCCGCGTCTGCACCGATCCGGCGCGTGACGGGCGCCTGCTCTGCGTCGTCGAGGAGCCGAACGACCTCCTGGCGATGGAGCGCACCGGCGAGTATCGCGGTCGCTATCACGTGCTGCTGGGCGCGCTCTCGCCGCTCGACGGCATCGGCCCCGACGACCTGAAGGTGCGCGAGCTGCTGGCGCGGCTCGAAGGCAGCGCGGTCGCCGAGGTGATCCTGGCGACCAATCCCAACGTGGAGGGCGAGGCGACCGCGCTCTACCTGGCCAAGCTGCTCCGACCCCTCGGGATCCGTCTCACGCGCATCGCGCGCGGCCTGCCCGTCGGCGGCGATCTGGAGTACGCCGATCAGGTGACACTGTCGAAAGCTCTGGAAGGCCGCCGGGAGATCAGCTGAAGGGCGCGGGCCGTTTCAGCGCCTGAGGCCCGACGGCACTCCGAGGACGTGATACGTCATGGGACGAGCGGCGCTGGCTGCTCGAGGAAAACCCGATGGAGCAGCCGAACGGCGTAGTCCAGCTGTGCGCCGTCGATCATCCAGGTGATGCGAAATGACGAGGTCGCCACGCCACTCCACATGATGCCAGCCGAGTGAAGGGCGCCGCAGCCCCGGCGGAGATTCTCGAAGCTCGCGTTGATGCCGGCCCCGATCACGCTGACGGCGCCGACGTGCTCGACCAGCCGCACGCGGCCACCGAACCGCTCCCGCAAGCTCGCCCGCATCCGATCGCCCTCGTGCAGGTTTTCTCTCGACACCACCAGCGCCAGGTGATCCGGCGTGGCGTGCAGCTGCTTGCCGGCAACGTGGTGCGCGTCGAGCAGCGCCAGCAGCTCTTCCGTGGCTGCGCTCGACTCGATTACCAGTACGTCCCGCTCGCTGGCGACGCCGACCACCCGGCCCGGCATCTTGGGTGGATAGCGGCGAACTACCGTGCCGTCGGCGGAGGGATCCGCGCCGGGTAGCGGCGACGCGGTGGCTCGCGCGTAGATCGCGATGCCCTGCTCCTTGGCGAACTCCACGGCCTGCGCGTTCAGCACGCGGGCGCCCGCCTCGGCCAGCTCCTGCGTCTCCTCGTACGACAGAGACGAGATCCGGCGGGCGGCCGGCACCACCCGCGGATCGGCGGTGTAGACGCCGTCGACGTCGGAGCAGATCTCGCAGTAAGCGGCGCCGAGCGCCGCCGCCATCGCGACCGCCGTGGTGTCGCTGCCGCCGCGCCCGAGCGTCGTCACCTCACGCCGGTAGGACACCCCCTGGTAGCCGGCGATGACGACGATCTTTCCTCGGGTGAGCTCGTCCTGCACGCGGAACGGGCGCACCTCGATGATGCGCGCGTCCACGTGCCGGTCGTTCGTGACGATTCCCGACTGGCTGCCGGTGAAGCTGATGGCGTCGCCGCCCAGCTCTCGAATGGCCATCGACAAGAGCGACATCGCGATGCGCTCGCCAGCCGTGAGCAGCATGTCGAGCTCACGGCGGTCGGGATTGGGCGAGACCTGCTTGGCGAGAGCGAGCAGCTCATCCGTCGTGTCGCCCATCGCCGAGACCACGACGACCACGTCGTGGCCCTGACGCTTGGTTCGCATGACGCGCTCGGCGACCTGCTGGATCCGCGAGACGTCGGCGACGCTGGAACCGCCGTACTTCTGGACGACGATCGCCACAAAACCATCCTACGCCAGAGCCTCGGCTAGACCGCGATTCCGGATCACGCGCCCGTACAAAAGAAGACGGCCCGGACCATATCGGCCCGGGCCGCCGTCCACGCATCGCGTGGACTGCAACCCTGCCCCCGCCTCAAGCCCCCTAGCAGCCGGGGGAGTATGAGGGGGGTCTCCCCACTCATCTCATTAGAAATCGCCGTGCGGCATCGGCGGCGCCGCCGCGGGCTTCTCCTCCGGGAGATCCGTGATCAACGCTTCGGTCGTCAGCAGGAGCGAGGCGACCGACGCCGCGTTCTGCAGCGCCACGCGCTCGACCTTGGTCGGGTCGATGATTCCCGCCTGCAGCATGTCGACGTATTCCATGCTCTCGGCGTCGTAGCCGCGGTTCGGCACGGTCTCGCTCTTCACCTTCTCGACGATCACGCTGCCTTCGAGGCCGGCGTTCTCGACGATCTGGCGAATCGGCTCCTCGAGCGCCCGCTTCACGATCATGGCGCCGACCCTCTCGTCGCCCGTGAGCTTGAGGCCGTCGATCGACTTCGCGGTTCTGAGCAGCGCCACGCCACCGCCGGGCACGATGCCTTCCTCGACGGCCGCGCGGGTCGCGTTCAGCGCGTCCTCGACACGCGCCTTCTTCTCCTTCATCGCCGTCTCGGTGGCCGCCCCGACCTTGATGACCGCCACGCCGCCGGCCAGCTTCGCCAGCCGCTCCTGCAGCTTCTCGCGGTCGTAGTCCGAGGTCGTTTCCTCGATCTGGGCGCGGATCTGCTTGATGCGGCCCTCGATCTCCTTCGTCTTGCCGGCGCCCTCGACGATCGTCGAGTTGTCCTTGTCGATGACCACCTTCTTGGCGCGGCCGAGATCGGTCACCTTGATGTTCTCGAGCTTGATGCCGAGGTCCTCGGTGATGGCCTTGCCACCCGTGAGCACCGAGATGTCCTCGAGCATGGCCTTGCGGCGATCGCCGAAGCCCGGCGCCTTCACGGCGCAGGTGTGGAGCGTGCCGCGCAGCTTGTTGACGACGAGCGTCGCGAGGGCCTCGCCCTCGACCTCTTCGGCGATGATGAGCAGCGGCTTGCCGGCGCGGGCCACCTGCTCGAGCAGCGGCAGCATGTCCTTCATCACGCTGATCTTCTTCTCGTGGATCAGGACGAGCGCGTCCTCGAGGACGACTTCCATGCGCTCGGCGTCGGTGACGAAGTAGGGCGAGAGATAGCCGCGGTCGAACTGCATGCCCTCGACCACGTCCAGCTGGGTCTCGGCCGATTTCGACTCCTCGACCGTGATGACGCCGTCCTTGCCCACCTTCTCCATCGCTTCAGCGATCAAGTTACCGATCGTCTTGTCGTTGTTCGAGGCGATCGTCGCCACCTGGGCGATCTCTTTCTTGTCCTTCGTCGACTTGGAGATGCCCTTCAGATCTTTCACGACGGCCTCGACGGCGGCCTCGATGCCTCGCTTGAGGCCCATCGGATTGGCGCCGGCGGTCACGTTCTTGAGCCCTTCGCGGAAGATCGCCTGGGCGAGCACCGTCGCGGTCGTCGTGCCGTCACCGGCCACGTCGGAGGTCTTGGAAGCGACCTCGCGGACCATCTGCGCGCCCATGTTCTCGTACTTGTCCTTGAGCTCGATCTCCTTGGCGACGGTGACGCCGTCCTTGGTGATCGTCGGGCTGCCGAACTTCTTGTCGATGACGACGTTGCGGCCCTTCGGGCCGAGCGTGGCCTTCACGGCCGCCGCCATGATCGTGACGCCCTTGAGCAGCGAGCTCCGGGCCTCCTCGTCGAACTTGAGCTGCTTCGGCATAGATCGCGTTCCTCCCTTACTCGAGAATGGCGAGGACGTCTTCCTCGCGCATGATGAGGTATTCCTTGTCGTCGATCTTGACCTCGGAGCCCGAATACTTGCCGAACAGGATCTTGTTGCCGGTCTTCACGTCGAGGGGAATCTTCTTCCCATCGTCGCCGACCTTTCCGGTCCCGACGGCGATCACCTTGCCTTCTTGCGGCTTCTCCTTGGCGGTGTCCGGGATGATGATCCCGCCTCGCTTGACCTCCTGCTCCTCCAGACGCTCGACCATGATGCGATCGTGCAACGGACGCACCTTCATCTGCCTGCTCCCTCCAGTTCAGAAGATGAGATTCGCGCTAGCACTTGTAGACGATGAGTGCTAAAGAGTCAAGAGCCTGCGCCGAAGATCGATCGCTCGTGGGGGCCGGGCCGATCGGGTCGAACGCGGTAGGGCGAGCCCAGACCGGGCGGAAATTCTTGTCAGATTGGGCTATTCGGCTGGACGACCCGCCGGCACTCGCTCCCGAGTTCGCTCTTTGTCGAGCTGCTCCGCTACCTCGATCGGCTCGAACGACCAGCCGAGGGCCTTCGCCGAGAGCCGGGTCAGCTCGGCGCCGTACAGGAAGATGATCGATGAGTAGTAGACCCACATCAGGATGACGATCATGGAGCCGGCCGCACCGTAGATGGAGGCGATAGAGCCCCGGCCGAGGTACATCCCGATCAGCTCCTTGCCGACTGTGAAGAGGAGTGCCGTCACGGCGCCACCGAACCAGACGACCCGCCAGCCGATCCGCACGTCGGGAAGGATCTTGTAAGCCGCGCAGAAGAGGAACGTGATCACGCTGAACGAGACCGCGCCGTTGAGGATCTGAGTCAGTATATCCCACCCGGGAACGAGCGCGGCGGTCCATCGGGCGAGCGCGGCCAGCGCGGCGCTGATCGCGAGCGAGGCGAGAAGGAGAAAGGCCATAACGAGCATCATCGCGAACGAGAGCACCCGGTCCCAGAGCAGGTGCACCAGCGCGGTCCGCGGCTTGTCGGACTTGATCTGAACGCCCCAGACCGTATTGAGCGCGGCTTTGAGTTGCACGAACACTCCGGTTGCGCCGAAGATCAGTGTGCCGACGCTGATGACGGCCGCCACGCCGCTGGCACCTTTCGAGGCACGCGAGATGACGCCGGCGATGAACTCGGCGCTCTGGGGTCCCATGAGCGATTCGAACTGGGCCTGGATCTCGGCGCTCGTCTGATCTTGCCCGAAGGCAAGGCCGGCGACCGCCACGACGAGCAGCAGCAGCGGGGCGAGCGAGAAGATCGTGAAGAAGGCGATCGAGGCGGCGAGCACAAGGCCGTTGTCGGCGACCAGCTCGAACGCAGCGCCGGAGAGCGTCGCTCCAACTTTACGCAGCGCGGCGAGGATCCCGAGCCCGAGGCCTCGATGGCTCTTCACATCCCTTCAGCCTACGGCAAACGTCGTGCCGGTGATCGCTTGCACGACGACGCCTGGCTTTTCGAGGACATCGACGAGGGCGGCGGTGGCGATCCGGCCCGCCACAGCCGAATCTGCCTGGTAACGGTTACCATCGAGCAGGTCCACGTGGGGTCGATAGGGCGCGCGGTCAAATCAGTTGACCGGACAGGTACGATTGGTGAATCCTTAGTTGGCGCCCGGTTAGCCCATCACTCCCCGGTAGCTCAGTCGGTAGAGCGCCTGACTGTTAATCCGCCCTCCCGCACGCCCCCGAGCGATCAGCCAGCACCTGGTGGATCGAGGTCTGGAGATCGAGGACACGGCGGGTGCATGAGGTTTGCTACCCGTGGGAGTTTGATCCCAACTACTACAGCTTGGTCGCAGCGTCCCTTGGACCAGTCAGCGGTACTAATCACAGCGCCGTGCTGATGCCGGTGATCAACGGGTGCACACGGCTGATCGCGGCTGATCGCGACTGATCACGGCAGGGGACTGCCAGGGGCCTGGAACCAAGTGTAGTCCCAGATACTGACACGGTACGCAGCGGTCGCCGGTAAGTTCGGAACCTCGAAGTACGCCCGCCCGAATCCGCCGACACCGCCGGGCACGTAGGCGATCCGCTGTCCGACCACCGCGCCCGCCGGGTCGACCGCTTGCGCGAGCACTCGAAGGTGGGTCGCGAACTCGCCGTGTTGGTTGTAGACGTAGCCGCTAACTTTTCGTGTGTCCTGGCCCTGTTCAGCCGCTGCCCACTCGATCGAGAAATGATGCTCCCAGCCTGACATCAACGTCGTAGGCGAACCAGGCGGAGGCGTGGCACCGGTACCAGCGCACGCCGCAGTCATTGTCACGATCGCGGTGATCAGTAGCCCGAGTCGAATCGCTTTCATGACTGCTTCACCTCTTCGTCACCAGCGTACACCTAGCCATCGCTCGCAAGGAGGTGCAACACAAAGTGCAACCCGAATAGCTGATCAAGCAGCTGACAATCGCTCTCATCAAAACGCGGCGTCTTCGCCTTGTCCGCGCTGCGCTCGCTCAATACGCACGTCGATTATCTCAGCTTGAACGCAATCAGCTCACGGACACGCAGCCCTGTTTCGAGATTCTCCCGAAGCTTAACCAGTTGCTTGACCTGGATTGAGTACCACGCCTCATACCGAATGCTGCCGGTCTTCTTATTTCGGTAGATGAGCTTGAGCGTCTTGAATGTTTCCGCGGGCACCGTGATGATCTCCTCAGCTTCCACGGTCACGGTGTCTGTTCAGTCCATCGTTTGACGCCTTGCGGGTCTCTCTTCGTGCGAATTTTGCTCCCATGTTTTGCCCACCTCGAGCGGCCACACGAAGTTCAAAAGAGAGGGGCTATACCTCGCGACTAGGGCTCCGTCAAGAGTCTCCTGCGTAGAGGCGAGATCGGACTTGCGGTAGAAGATCTCCCGCGTGGCCGTCTTGATGACATAGTGCGGGACCCCGTCGATTGCTTCCTCCCGGTCCATGGACCAGACGTAGGTGCCGTCGCCAGATGGACTCTCGTACCGGTACGCCCACTCATCGCCGGACTTCCACAGTGGAGCGACCGCAAACGCCGACTTGGCTGTTGAGTCCGCCGACTGCGACGATACGACCTGGGCTGGGGGCGGTGCTACGCGTTGTTGCTTCGCTTGCTCGGCGGCAGCGTTCCTTAAGCACGCCTCAAAGTCACTGATCCCCTGACTGCCACCGCGCCACTCGTACCAGATCGTACCATTTGGATCGACCCGAGTAGCCGTCACCGCAGCTCCGATACGCTGACACT
>QHSQ01000517.1 GCA_003221615.1 Candidatus Rokuibacteriota bacterium
CGTTCCCGCTCCAACTCGAGAATCCGCGTGCGGAGGAATTGCGCGTGCTCCCATTCCCGCTCCAACCGGGCCCGCAGCGCCGCGGGCACGGGCGAGCTGTCCCACAGGCGCACCGTCTTGGCCGCGGCCCCGATGTCGGTCCCCGGCGGCAGCCCGATACCCTGGGTCGCGAGCAGGCCGGTGATCCGGTTCGCCACCCGCGTGCGTTCCTGCTTCAAGGTCCGGAGCTCGCGATGCAGCTGGCGCCGATCCTCCTCCTCGACCGTGGGCACGCGCACGACGCTCCACACGGCGCGCTCGCCCGCGTGGTAGCGCAGCAGCATCCCGAGCAGCTTGCGGACATCCAGGGCATCCGACTTCGCGCGCCGGAGCCGTCGATTCACTTCGATGCTCGACGAGTCCACCACCACGTTCGCGATCCCGAGGGACGTCACGTACCGGTGCAGCCAGAACCCGTCGCGGCCCGCCTCGTAGCAGCTCCGCACTGGGGTAGTGGCCTTCAGGCCGAACCATTGCTGGGCGTCGGCGATCTCCCGGGTCAGCCGCGCGAGATCGCGCGCCGGCATCGTGCGCACGCGCGGCTGGGCCCCGGGCTCGGTCGTGAACCCGAGCTTCCACTCGTTGCTCCCCAGCTCGAAGGCGAGGTACAGGCACAGCGTGGTCGCTCCGGTATACTCGGCGGTGCGGGTCGCTCTGGTCATCGTCGGCTCCTCTCTTCCTCGTTTTGGCTGAACAAGGTTGCAGGAGCTTACCAGCAGCGGCCCGCTCTGCTTCTTCCATTGCACCTTCATAGGATCTCGGTGGAGGATGGCTGGCGGGAGTCTAGCCGAATGCCGCGACGCGGACCAGCCTGGGGTACAACCTCGAAACTTAGTTGCGTTCTCGCCGGAACGCTGGAAGGCGTGACTTCACCGTCTCGGCATCGAGGAAGAGATCGTGTTGCTCGCCCTTGACAAACTCTGCAACAGCCCAGATGTCAGCGAGTTTGACCTCCAGTCGGACGGGGACGACGCTAACCAGCTTCCTTCCAGACCGCCGCTGGATGATCCCGTTGGCCTTGACGGTACTCGGATCGAGCGTGTTGGGCGGGAAATAGGCGGTGCAAACGAAACTCGTCAACGTGAGGTCGAGGTTGGGTGTTGCGTGTGCGCTCACACTCAAACTGCTGGCGGAGTAAGGAAGCCCCTCGATGTAATATCCAACGAGGCCAACGCTGTATTCTCGTGGCTCGCCGTGCCTCAGGCTGGCCACCATCGCACGGATGACGGCTCGGCGTTTGGCCGCGACCTTCTTCTGACGTACAGATGAGGACATCGCTCACCATCCCGACACCAACTCGGTTGAGAGGCACAGTCTACCCGTCCGCCGCGAGTGACTTCCACGCGATCTGCGTCGGCGAGGTTCGCCACGCCATGTCGCCGGTGCCCATCCACTTCGGTACGCCAAACGGGAAATCGCGCGCGGGGATATTCTCCAGATCCGCCTTCTTGAACGTGTTCCCGACGTAGGGCGTCATATCTGGTGCCACCTCTGGCGTCACGTTTGGGCGGATCTGGGGAAGCACGGTGTTCCAGTTCGCGCGCAGGCCCGCGTCGTCGCGGAATGATGGGTGAAGGGGCTTCGCCACAAACAACCCGGCCGCGCCCGGCCATAGATCTACGACTTGGTGAGCTCCGGTGCCGAATGCGATCACGGCTTGGGTCTGGCCGGTCTTGAGCATGTCGAGGAGCTGGTTCCGCCAGTTCTTGATGCTCGCCGAGGCAGAGATGGTCTTGGCCTCCGCATCGATCTGCCCCTTGAGGCCATACAGGAACGTGTTGACCATGACGTAGGACTTGTTGATCCCGAGCTTGCGGAGGAAGCCCTGGACCCGCTGCCCGGCCGAGCCCACGAGGATGCGCCGGGCGACGTTCTCATCGGCTGCGGGGTCTTGACCGATGATGATCACCTTGGCTGAGCCATCGAGCCGACCCCGGTAGTAGATTGGCCCCCAGTTCATGCGGAATCGCGCCTTGACTGAGGCGTAACTGGGACGATTGTCCCAGTGCGTCGCAAACGCGTTGGTCGGTCCCGGGTCAAACTCAGCCATCAGATGTCTCCCTTCACGGTGTCAGCGGGGCGAGCAATGGATAGTTCGTGTGAAGGATGGTCCGGATCTCTTCAAGGGTTTGCGCGCCCTTCGGGACCTGGAGCTTGGTGTTCTTGGCGCACACCTTCTTTTGCGACCCGTAGACGAGCATGGCCTCACACTCTCCGGGCTTGATTTTGTCGAGGATCGCCTTGTTGGCGTAGAGCAGATCGCCGCCCACCCAGACCATCTGCACGTCTTGAAGATGAGTCTTCAGCACGCTCTTGATCGGATCATCATCGCGGGACCGCAGGACGGTGATGTCCGCCTTGAGGCCCGGGGCGAGCTTCCCAACGAACGCTTCGAGCGCAAGCGCCTTCGCCGGGTTCACGGTAATCATCTTGAGCCAGTCGCCATCGGGGATGGCTCCGTTGAACTCCTCCTCATTGACCTCGGCCGCCGTCCGCAGCTCGTCAAAGATGTGGTCGCTGCCGCTCGGGTTCCAGTCGACGCCGACCGAGACCTCAATGCCCTTCTGCCTCGCGAGCGGAATGTCCGTGGTCTGGGCATAGAGGACGAGATTGCTCCGGGGAGACCAGATGAGCTTGGCGCCGGCGGTGCCCATCTGCTGGAACTCGGAGTCGCCAAACGCGGCCCCATGGATGACGGCCGTTCCGCTTGCCAGCAGCCCTTTCGCCTTGAGAGTCGTGAACTCGGCCAATGATTTCGGGTCGCCCCGCATGCCTTCGGCGAGATGGACGACGAAGCTCTTGGTAGCGGTCCAGTTGATGCCGCCCTGGAAGCTCCCGATGTC
>QHSQ01000117.1 GCA_003221615.1 Candidatus Rokuibacteriota bacterium
TCAGATGATGGTCGGGCTCGGCCTCACGGCTCCGATGGCCGCCCAGATGCTGGCCTCGGCCGGCGTCGCGCAGGGCCAGACCAAGTGGACGTTCAACCCCACCAAGCGCGGCGGCGGCGGGCTCGTCAAGACGCTCTGGTGGCAGGCGCCCACCCTGCTGAACCCGCACTTCGCCAACGGCACCAAGGACCAGGATGCCTGCCGCATCTTCTACGAACCGCTCGCCTCGTTCGATCCGGACGGCAACGTGGTGCCGGTGCTCGCAGCCGAGGCGCCGAGTCTCCAGAACGGCCAGGTCGCGAAGGACGGCATGTCGGTGACCTGGAAGCTCAAGAAGAACGTCGCCTGGCACGACGGCCAGCCCTTCACCGCCGACGATGTCGTGTTCACGTGGGAATACGTGATGGATCCGGGGACCGCGGCCGTGACCATCGGGTCCTACCGGGACATCGTGCGCATCGACAAGCTCGACAGTCACACCGTGAAGATCGGCTTCAAGTCGCCGACGCCGTTCTGGGCCGCCGCGTTCTGCGGTGCCGACACCGGCCCGATCATCCCCAAGCATCTCTTCCAGGCCTTCAAGGGCGACAAGTCGCGCGAGGCGCCGACGAACCTCAAGCCCGTCGGAACCGGCCCCTTCAAGTTCCTCGACTTCAAGCCGGGCGACATCGTGCGCGGCGAGATCAATCCGAACTACCACGTTCCTAACCGCCCCTTCTTCGATCAGGTCGAAATGAAGGGCGGCGGCGACGCGATCGGCGCGGCGCGCGCGGTCATCCAGACGGGTGAATACGACTTCGCCTGGAACATGCAGGTCGAGGACGAGCAGCTCAAGCGCTTCGAGCAAGGTGGCAAGGGGCGCGTCGAGATAACGTCTGGCGGCAACATCGAGCACATCCAGGTCAACACCACTGATCCATGGACCGAGGTCGACGGTGAGCGCTCCTCGGCCAAGACCAAGCATCCGACCCTGAGCGATCCGGCCGTCCGGCAGGCGCTGAACCTGCTCGTCGACCGCGGCTCGGTTCAGGAAGAGATCTACGGGCGCACCGGTATCGCCACCGCGAACTTCCTCAACGCGCCGTCGCGGTACGTGTCGAAGAACACGAAGTTTGAGTTCAGCGTCGACAAGGCGAATCAGATCCTCGAGTCCGCCGGCTGGAAGCGCGGCGGCGACGGCATCCGGGCCAAGGACGGCAAGAAGCTGAAGTTCGTCTACCAGACGTCGATCAACGCGCCTCGCCAGAAGACGCAGCAGATCGTCAAGCAGGCGTGCGCGAAGGCCGGCATCGAGCTCGAGCTCAAGTCCGTGACCGCCGACGTCTTCTTCGCGTCGGATCCGGCCAACCCGGACACCTACTCGCACTTCTACACGGATCTCCAGATGTACACGACCACGATGACCCGGCCCGACCCCCAGCGGTTCATGGATCAGTTCACGTCCTGGGAGGTCTCGGCCAAGGACAACAAGTTCGCGCTGACCAACAAGACGCGCTGGCGCAACGAGGAGTACGACAAGCTCTGGAAGGCGGCGGAACACGAGATGGATCCGGTCAAGCGCGCGGCTCTCTTCATCAAGATGAACGATCTAGTGATCCAGAACGTCGTCGTCATCCCGGTCGTCGCCCGTCCGGGTGTGGCGGCCATCTCCAACCGTTTGCGAGACGCGGTGCAGAGCGGGTGGGATAGCAACTTCTGGGCGCTCGCCTACTGGTCGAAGGCATAGGCGTGGTGCACGGAGCTGGGCGGAACGTTTCGCCCGGCTCCGGCTGAGCGCGGCGGCGTCATGTCCAAGTACTTCTTGCGGCGCATCCTGATCCTGATTCCCGTCCTCGCGGGGATCAGCGTCGTGCTGTTCGCGATCCTCGCGATGGCCCCGGGCGATCCGTTCGAGGAGCTGGCCACCAACCCCAACGTGCCGCCCGAGGTGCGCATGAACCTCCGGGCGAAGTTCGGGCTCGACGATCCGCTCCCGATTCGCTACGTCCGCTGGATGGTCTCGATGCTGCGCGGCGACTGGGGCTTTTCGTTCGTGAGTCGCGTGGACGTGGACACCTTGATCCTGCAACGGCTGCCGGCGACCCTCGCCGTGCTCGGCTCCGCGCTGGTCCTGGCCATCCTGATCGCGATCCCGATCGGGACCTATTCAGCGCTGCGACCATACTCGATCTTCGACCAGATCGCGACCACCTTGGCCTTCATCGGCTTCTCGCTGCCGACGTTCTTCACAGGCCTCCTCTTCATCCTGCTGTTCAGCATTCACCTGGACTGGCTGCCATTCATCTATCGCTCGGACATCAGCGCGACGGGCTGGCGGTGGTACTGGGAGCACATCCGCCAGGCGATCATGCCCGTGGCGGTGCTCGGGCTCTTCCAGGCCGCCTCGATGACGCGCTTCATGCGCGCCGCTGTCCTCGACGTGGTTCGCCTGGACTACGTGAACACGGCGCGGGCCAAGGGCCTGTCGGAGAGCGTGACCGTCGTCAAGCACGTGGTCCGTAACGCGCTGATCCCCGTGGTGACGCTTGTCGCGCTGCAGATCCCCGGGATCTTCGGCGGCGCCATCGTGACCGAGCAGATCTTCCGGGTGCCCGGGATCGGCTCCTTGCTCATCGCCTCGATCCTCGCCAACGACACGCCGGTCGTGATGGCCGTGACGTTCATCTTCTCGATCCTGGTGCTGGCCTCGAACCTCGTCGCCGACTTCCTCTATGCGTGGCTCGACCCGCGGATCTCGTACCGCTGATGGCCACGCGCGTCACCTCCACCATCGTCGGCAAGATCGCCCGCCCGGCGAGCGCGCACCGCACCTCGCTCTGGCGCGAGACCGGCCGTCGCTTCCGGCGTCACCGGCTGGCGATGATCGGCAGCATCATCCTGTTGATGCTCGTGCTCGCGGTGCTCGTCGGGCCTTTCGTCTGGCGGGTCCCCATCAACGACATCGACTTCAAGGCCAAGCTCAAGGGCCCCTCGTGGAAACACCCGCTGGGTACGGACGATCTCGGCCAGGACGTGCTGGCGCGGATGCTCTACGGCGGGCGCATCTCGCTCGCGGTCGGCATCGCGGCGATGCTGATCGCGATCTCGATCGGCACCGCGGTCGGCGCGACCTCGGGCTTCCTGGGCGGTGCCGTCGATCACACGCTGATGCGCATCACCGACATGTTCCTGTCCTTGCCGGGCCTGCCGCTCCTGCTCCTGATCGTCTATCTCTTCCGCGACTCGCTCCGAAAGATGTTCGGACCGGAAGCGGGCATCTTCATCCTGATCGTCGCGGTGATCGGGGGTCTCCGCTGGATGCCGGTGGCCCGGCTGGTGCGGGCGCAATTCCTGTCGCTACGCGAGAAGGAGTTCGTGGAGTCGGCGCGGAGCCTGGGCGCCCCGCCGATCCGTCAGGTGGTCCGTCACATCCTGCCGAACTCGATGGGCCCGGTCATCGTCGCCGGCACCATCGACGTCGCGGCGGCGATCATCGCCGAATCGACCTTGTCCTTCCTCGGCCTGGGATTTCCGCCGGATATCCCGACGTGGGGTCGGATCCTCTACGACGCCAAGGACAACCTGGACTTCGCCCCGCACTGGGCGATCTTCCCGGGCACCGCGATCTTCCTGACGGTCCTCTCGATCAACTACATCGGTGACGGCCTGCGGGACGCGCTCGATCCGCGCAAGGTCCTCGGCAAGTGACGCCGGAAGCGGGTTTCTAGGCCTCGATCTTCCGGTCGCCCAGCGCCTGCTTCACGGCCGCTTCGAGGTGGTCGATCTGGAAGGGCTTCCTGAGGAGTCTGAAGCCGAGCCGGCGGCCGTGACCGTCGAGATCCGCTCCCGAGGCGGTCAGCATGATGACGCCGACCGCCGTGTCACTGTTCCTCACGTTTTCCACCAGCTCCAGACCGGAGCCGCCGGGCATCGCGTAGTCGGTCAGCACGAGGTCGTAGCTCTTCTGCTTGAAGAGCCTGAGTCCTTCGGTTCCGCTCGCGGCGACGTCGGCCTGGCAGCCCCAGACCGCGAGCAGCTCGCTCAGGAGACCCCGGATGTATCGCTCGTCGTCGACGACCAGCACGCGCGGGGGATTCAACACCGTAGAGCACGGTAGGCCTCCGAGCGCGGAGAGATCAACGATGAACATCGCCGCGAGAAATGCGGGATTCGCCGGTACCAGCGCGCGATGACCGCGTGCCGACTCGTCGCGGTGGCGCACGCGCGCGCGCGAGCCCGACTTTGCTGTGTTCACAAGGTGCGCCGTCGCTCGCGCCGCGTCGCGCCGTGCGATTTTCCTTTTGTGAATTGCTGGGGATAAGTGGATAAGGACGCTAGTGCGAGCTCGTGGCGATGCGTCCGTCGGTCGCCGGCGCGATCGTGCCCCGCGCGACGATCGCGTCCAGGAGCGTCCGGGCGATCTGCGGTCCGCTCGTCTCGTCGATGACGACTTTCGCGCGCGCGAACGCGGTGTAGCCGTCACCGCCCCGCACGAGATAGCTGGGCACGGCGACGCTGTAGACGGCCTCGTCCTCGAGTGGCCGACCCCCGACCGTCGCGCTCACGACCCGTTGCCCCGCCGACCGCTGCGGATTCCAGACGAGGCGAATCCCCGAGATCTGCAGAAAGCCCCCGCCCTCACGATCGGTCTGAGCGAGGCCGTGCTCGAGCGCCGCGCGGACGTCGCGCCCGCGCATCTCGAGCTTCAGGACGACGTCCGTGAACGGCAACAGGGCGTGGACGTCACGCCGGGTGAGCGGGCCGGCCGGCACCGTGCGGTTGGTTCGGATGGCTCCGCCGTTCACGAGCGCCACGTCCGTGCCGAGCCGCTCGCGCAGGACGTCGGTCACGAGATCGCCGACGTTGGTCTCCTGGGTCCTCAGTCGGCTGGTGCGGGCCTCGAGTGGTACGTCGGTCCGGCCCACGACGACGTCGAGCTCGCGATCGAATCGGGCGGCGTACGCGCGCACGAGCTCGTCGACCGAGGGATCGGGCGCGACGCGCGGGCTCACTTCACGGAAGCGCCAGGAGCGCTCCACGAGCTTGCCCTCGCGCGTGAGCCAGAGATCGACCTGGACGAGGTAGCGCGCGTCGGAGCCGGCCTTCGTGATCAAGGTCTTGCGTTCCTCGGCGACCAGCGGATCGTGCTCGTGGCCGCCGAGGATGACGTCGACGTCGGCGGCCGCGGCCAGGGCCTTGTCCTCCGCCATCTCCTGGTGAGTGACCGCGGCGACGACCGAGGCGCCGCGCGCTCGCAGCCGCGCCACGGCCTCCTGGCCGGCCGGCAGCGGAGGCTCGAACACGATGTCCGGCCCGGGGCGCGAGGTGCGCGCGGCGTCGACCATCGTGAGACCGAAGACGCCGACGCGCAGGCCTCCGAGCGTCAACAGCTCCTCGGTCGAGGCGACGCCGAACGGCCGACCCGTGCGCCGGTCGACGACGTTGGCGGACAGCCAGCGGAACTTCGACTCGTTCATGCGCTCGAGGAGCACGGTCGGCCCGAAGTCGAACTCGTGGTTCCCGAACGTCGCGTAGTCCAGGCCGATCGCGTTGAGCGCGGCGACCATCTGGGCGCCCTGGAGAAACGTCGACTCGACCGAGGGCGACAGGAAGTCGCCGCCCAGGACGAAGACGGTATTCGGGTTCTCGCGCCTCACCTCGCGGACGAGCGTCGCCAGGCGCGCCATCCCGCCGCGGCGGCCGCCGTCCACCGATCCCAGCACGTAGTCGTCGTTGATCTGCAAGAACGTCAGCCGGACCAGATTCGCATCGCCGATGGGCGCGGCTCGCGAGAGGCAGGCGCCGAGGACGAGGGCGAGAACGAAAAGCAGCGCGGCGCGCGCCGCGCGCGAGCTCATGACGCCGCGGCGGTGCCCGTCACGGAGCGTGTCTTCCAGTAGTGATCGGGCCGGCGCGCGACGCGCTCGGCCAGGAGCCGCTCGGCGCGATCCATGTCTCGCGCCCTGAAGCACGCCTCCAGCAACGTATCGTGGAAGACGTCGCGCTGGGCGCGGCTGCCGCCCAGCTCGATCACGCGCGGGGTCAGCGGCTCGAGCCGCTCGATCGCGCGCGAGTAGTCCTTCGCGGCGAAGGCGTGCAGCCCCTCGATCAGCGGGACCACGACGCCGCCGACCAGCCCCGAGCGGTCACGCGCGCTCCGGTCGCGGAGCATCCCGAGCTGGCGCTCCGCGGTCGTCCAGTCACCGCTCGCGGCGAGCGCCATGGCCAGGTGGGCCGCGTGGAAGAGCAGCGCCTGGCGATCGAGCCGCTCGGCGGCGATCCGCGCGAACGGCGTCCAGCGCTCGGCGACGTCCCGGCCCAGGAGCTCCAGCCGCCAGAGGAGCGAGATCGAGTCGTGCAGATCGCCGGGAATCGACGACGGCTCCTGCTCGAAGACCGTTCGCCCCAGCTCCGACGCCACGTCGTACTCGCCGCGGGCCAGATGCATCAGCGTGAGGTGCCACAGGAGATGATTCCTGAACCAGCCGAGATGGGTGCATGGCTCGATGGCCGGGGGCAGCCGCGTGATGCCCGTGTCGAACGCGGCCATCTCGTAGAGCGCGTGGGCGAGCGCGTGGATCGCCCACGCGTCGCGCGGATTCTTGAGATTCGCCACGTGAGCCATCCGGACCGCCTCGTCGCAGCGGCCGGCCTGCTCGAGGACGAACGCGTGCAGGCCGAGCATGTACGAGTTGCCGGGATGGTAGCGCGTCAACGTGTCGGCGAGTGCCAGCATCTCCGGGAACTTCCCCTGCCAGAACCAGACGAAGTAGAGGCGCTGGAAGACCACGAGATCTCGCGGATAGTCGGCGAGATGCGCGCGCATCGCGCTCGCCGCGTCGGCCGCCTTGCCCTCGACCAGCAGCGCGAGGCCTTCGACGTGACGTCGCTCGCGCTCGGTCTGCGAGAGGGCGGCCGCGCGCGCGGTCTTCGCGGCCTCTTGAGCTTCCGCGAAGCGTTCCTCCAGGAACAGACAGACCGCCGCGCCCGCATGCGCCAGGCCCAACCCGGGATCGAGCGTGGTGGCCGCGCCGAAGCGCCCGAGGGCCTGAGCGTCCCAGGAGAGGAGTCCGTCTACCGCGCGATCGTAGGCTTCGACCGTCGCCGCCGAATCGGTGCTGACCGGAAGACCGTAGGCGTCGTGGCGCATGCCTGGCATGCTAGCAGACCGAGCCGCCGGGGGCTGCCGCCCCGGCGCCGGTGACGAACGGCGCCAGGAAGTCGACGACCCGGCGCTCGGCCCACGAGCGTACGCGCCAGGGCCAGCGGCCCTCGAGGAAGGCCGCGTGTCCGCCGCGCGAGACGAACTCCGCGCGAATCCACGGCGGCAGGTCGGCCGGATCCGGGAGGGCCTCGGGCGGCACGATCGGATCGTCGAGCGCGTTCACGAGCAAGGTCGGCCGGCGAATGCGGTGAAGGTACGGCGCGCTCGAGGCGCGTGCCCAGTAGTCGCGCTCGTCCGCGAACCCGTTGAGCGGCGCCGTGACGGCGCGGTCGTACTCGGCGAACGTCCGCGAGCGAAGCGCGAGAGCCAGATCGACGATCTCGAGCAACCCCGGGTCGCGCTCGGCCTTGAGCCGCACTTTGGCCCGCATCGTGCCGAGGAAGTTCGCGGTGTAGACCAGCCGGCAGAAGCCCCGATCGAGCGCCTCGGCGCACGGCGTCAGATTGAACGGCACCGAGATCGCGGCGACGCCGACCACCGCGTCGGGCACATCGGCCTCGCGCTCGCCGAGCCACTTGAGGAGCACGTTGCCCCCGAGCGAGACCCCGACGGCGCCGAGGCGAGCGTCGGGGTCACGCGCGACCAGCAGATGGACGACTTCGTCGAGATCGGCGGTGTGGCCCGAGTGATAGAACGGCCGCAGGCGGTTCAGCTCACCGCTGCACGATCGGAAGTTCAGGGTGACGGCGCGCCAGCCGCGCTCGAGTGCCTGGCCCATCAGGCCCACCGCGTAGTGCGATCTCGAGGAGCCCTCGAGGCCGTGGAGCACGAGCAAGATGGGCGCGCCCGCCGGCTCAGCGGCCGCCCAGTCGAGGTCGACGAAATCTCCGTCCGAGGTGACGACCCGCTCCCGCCGCCCCTGGAACCGCTGGCGGCGGAAGAGCGGGCCCCAGACAGTCTGCACGTGGGCGTTCCGGCCCCACCACGGCGGCCGGAACGCGCGTTCTATCCTTGCCCCTCCAGCAGGAGCCGGGCGACCTCGGGCGCCATTTCCCGCGCCCGCTGGTCGAGCTCCGCCTCGGTCAGGTTGGCGATCGGATGCGGCATCATCAGGAACTTGTAGGTCGGCACGCCCCACTGCGCGGCCATGGCGCGAGCGGTCCTCTCGAAGACGTCCGTCACGATCGAGGCTGCGGGCACCGCGTTCTTCTCGAGCACGATTCCGTCGAGCACACTGCCCGACGAGCAGGATCCTCAGTCTCCGACGCCGGCGACGATCGCGTCGCAGGTCTTCCGCACCTCCTGAATGATCTCCTCGTGCGCAGGCACCGACGAGTTGTGCTTGCGAAACATGCGCGTCTCGCTGGCCCCGTACTCGGCTTTCAGAATCTCGCCGATCCGCTGCAGGAGCTTGTCGGAGTTGTACTTCGTGTTCTCGATGAGCCCGATCCGCTTGCCTCGCAGCGATCCCGGGCGGTCCACGTACGCGATTGGCTGTGTGGCTGCCTCGACGGTCGGATCCAGGATCTCCATTACTGTTTGACCTCCTTGGTGGTGGCTCGAGACGAGGTGACGCTGCCCCAGCCCGGGACGAACGAGGAGAAGGCGCCGGCTCGGCCGCCGGCCGCGAGAATCAGGAAATCGTCGGGCGAGGCGACGAGCGGGCGCAGCTTCGCGTCGTCGCCCGGCTGCACCGGTCCGGGCATGCGATTGGTGCGCTTGAGGTGCGCGAGGGAGTTCTTGGTGTGGTCGAAGAGGAACTGCCGGATCTCCTTCTTGGTCCAGCCGCTCCCCGCGATGGTCCGCATGTGCTCGCCGGCCAGGGCGACGACGTACTGCGGCTGCCGGCCCGCGCCGCCCGAGTGCTGCATCGAATCGGCGAGCGTCGTCAGCACGCCCTCCGCGTCGGGCGAGAGCTGGTTGTAGAACTGATGCGGTCCCTCCGCCGCCATGACCGTGACCGTGCTCTGCTCGGGCCGGAAGCCCCGCTCGACGTGCAGCGGCGTCCACGGGCTCTCTGCCTCGTTCTCGGCGATCACGTAGGAGAGCTTGCCCGGGTGGCCCAGGGTTCCGCGATCGAGCAGTCCCGGCAGCGATCCGCACACGTTGCGCATCACCAGACGCAATGCGCGACCGAGCGTGAGGCTCGCCCGCCATCCCGGACCGAAGAGGTTGTCGCCTGAATTGATGTCGAGCTGGCGGGCGATCGGCCCGTTGACGATCATGAGGACCGCGGCGCCCCCGGTTGACGTGCCTGGGCCGTGGTAGCTCCACGCGGGGTCACCGATGCCCTCGACGGCCGCGACGACCACTGAGAAGTACTCGGGCCGGCATCCGGCCATGACCGCGTTGATCGCGACCTTCTCGGCGGTGATCGACACCGAGCGATGCGTGATGAAGGCGATCTCCTGCTTGGGATCGAGGCGCGCGGCGGCGAGCATCGTCGTCACCCGATCCGCCGTGGGCGGGATCACGGGGAGGCCGTCGGTCCAGCCTTGCTGGTAGCAGAACTCGACCGCGTCGATGTCCTCGACGCGATATCGCTTGGATGTCAGCTCGACCGCCATCCGCGCCTCCTTCTGTCAATTGCCGCGCTCTCGATCGCCGCGTGGAGCACTTTCATAGAGTGGCAGTATAGCGCCGCGCCGGGATCAGCGCCGGGCGCGCGCGCCGACCAGCGCGAAGGCGCAGGCGACGGCGACCGCGACCGCCGCCACCACCAGCGATTCGGCGAACGCGCCGAGAAATCCCACCGCCGCGCTGCGCGCCGCGACGATCTGGCCCATCACCGCGACGCCCGCGACGACGCCGAGCGTGCGCGCGAGGAAGGAGAGGCCGCCGGCGGCACCCTGGCGCCCCGGCGGGAACGCCGCCATGATCGTCGCCATGTTCGGCACCTCGAAGAAGCCCAGTCCGAAGCCCGCGACGAAGAGCGCGAGCGCGACCACCGCCAGCGGCGTCGCGCCGTCGACGAAGCCCAGGGCGCCGAGGCCGGCGGCTTCCAGCGCGAGCCCAACGACCGCAGGCGCGGAAGAGCCGATGCGATCGGCCAGGCGGCCGGCCAGGGGCGCCGCGACCGTGGTGCCGAGGGGCGTGAGCATGAAGAAGATCCCGCCGACGAGCGCGCCGAGGCCGCGCGCCTCGACCAGGTAGAACGGGACGAGGAGCCAGATCGCGAAGATCGCGCCCCGCGCCACGAACGAGAGGGCGCCCGCCTGGAGCACCGGGCCGCGCGTCACGTCGCCGAGGAGCATCGGTTTGCGCTCGAGCTCGACGGCCTCGGATCGGGTGGCGAACGCCCAGACGAGCACGATGAGGGCCAGCGGCACGCGCACGTGAAACACGGCGCGCCAGCCGACGGACTCGACGAGCAAGCCCGCGGGAAGCGAGCCCAGAAAGCCGAGCCCCATCGCCCCACTGAGGAAGCCGAGCCGGCGACCCCGAAGCGCCGCCGGCGCGCCGGCGACCGCGAGCGCCGGGGACGTGCCGTAGATCAACCCACCCGCGAAGCCCTGCACGACGCGCGCCACCAGGAGCCAGCCGAACCCGGCGGCGACCCCGCCCATGACGAATGCGATCAGGCTGAGCCCGACACCGGCGCGGAACACCGCGACGTGACCGATTCGATCCCCGGCCGCGCCGCCCGCGAGCGAGGTGATCGCGTACGTGAGGACGTAACAGATGATCACCCAGCGGATGCGCTCGGGCGGCACCGCGAACGCCGCGGCGATCGCCGGGAACGCGATGTTCATCATGGAGTCGAGCGAGACGAGGAGCGCGCCCGCCGCGGCGAGCCATCGAGACACCCGCGTATGATGACACGACATGCCCGATCCCATCGGCTGGGCGGTCCTGGTCGTCGGCGCGCTCGTGGGCTCGCTGGTCGGCGGGGTCGCCGGGTTCGGAACTGGGATCATCATGCTGCCACTGGTCGCCTGGGTCGTGGGCCTCCGCTCGGCGGTCCCGGTCTTGACGGTGGCGATGACGATCGGCAACCTGTCCCGAATCTGGTGGAGCCGCGGCGAGCTCGACCGCGCCGTCGTCCTCCGCTTCGCCCTTGGCGCGATGCCGGCGACGGTGCTGGGCACGGCCATCTACGCGGGAGCGCCCACCGACTGGCTCGGCCGGTTCGTCGGAGTCTTCCTGATCGCGTCGGTGCCGCTGCGCCGGATCCTGGCCACCGATCTCTTTCGCATGCGCCTTCGCTACTTTCCCGTGCTCGGCGCGATCGTCGGCCTCGTCTCGGGGCTGATCGTCACGACGGGCCCGCTGAACACGCCGTTCTTCCTTTCCTACGGTCTGCGCCGCAGCGCCTACGTCGGGACCGAGGCCGTGTGCGCGATGGTCATGCACCTCGCGCGCGGCGCCACCCTCGCGCGCTATGCACTCTTGACCTGGGAGACCTTGGCGCTGGGCCTGGTGCTCGGCGCGACGATGTTCGCCGGCACGTGGCTCGGCCGCCGCGTGCTCGACCGGATGAGCGATCGTATCTTCCTCGGCATCATCGAGGCGCTGCTCGTCGTCATGGGCTTGCAGTCACTTCTGTTTCCGCGGTAAAACCTGACGCCGTGGACATCAAGCCGGGTACGAGCGCTGAGATCGGCTTCGTCGTGACCGAGGACAAGACCGCTCACGCGATGGGCAACCGCGGGGTGCACGTCTTCGCGACGCCGTACGTCATCGGCCTGCTCGAGGACGCCGCCGGCGCGGTGATGCGGCCGCACTATCCGCCCGGCGGCGGGTCGGTCGGCACGATGGTCGAGATGAAGCATCTGGCCGCGACCCCTGTCGGCATGAAGGTGCGGGCGAAGGCGACCCTGCTCGAGTCGGACGGCAAGCGCTATCTGTTCTCGGTCGAGGCGTGGGACGAGAAGGAGAAGATCGCCGAGGGACGGCACGAGCGGTTCGTCGTGCCCGACATGGAAAGATTTCTCGCCCGCGCGATGAAGAAGAGCGCGGGCTGATCCGCGTCTAGCCCCCGGGCATCAACCCGCGCGCGGCGACCCACTCGCGAAGCGCTTCGCGCGTGGACTGAAACGCGAGAGCGTCCCACGGGATCCGCTCGGGCCTGACCCATTCGAGCGCGTCATTCTCGTCGCACGTGGTGAGGGTGCCCCCGATCACCCGGGCCTTGTAGACGATGATGACCGGAGCCCCCGGGTATGTGTACACGTTGAGCAGCCCGCTGAGGTCCACCTTCAGGCCGGTTTCCTCGAACGTCTCCCGCATCGCTCCGTCGGTGACGGTCTCGCCGAAGTCGACGAATCCCCCGGGGAACGTCCACAGCCCTTTGCCCGGGTTGATCGAGCGCCGGGTCAGCAGGATCGCGCCGTCCTGCTCGGGAATGGTCGCGGCCACGACCTTGGGATTCAGGTAGAAGACGAACCGGCAGCGCGAGCACACCTTCTGTTCACGGTGGTCGGGCGGCACGGCCTCGACCGCGAGCGTCGCGCCGCAGAGCGGGCAGTAGGTGATGGTCGACGGCGTCAGGATCGGGTTATCGCTCACTTCCCCGAGTCTAAACCAGCTATTCTGGGCACGACAATGTCAGACGATCGACGAGGACCCCTGGTCGTCGGCGCGCTGACCGTCTTCACCGGCGCCGTACTGTTCCTGGCGGCCGGCGACGTGATTCCCCTGCCCGACAGGATGTTCGGCGGCCCGCGCTGGCTCGTCGCGGTGTTCGCGCTCGGCGTCTTCTTCGGCGGCGCCTGGGCCATCGCTCTCGCGCTCCCGACCCCGCGGATGCGTCAGCTGCTCTGCGGCGCCGCCGGGCTCGTGCTGATCAGCTTCGGCGCTCTGCTGATGACCTGGCTGGCCGTCACCGGTGGTGGCGGCCGGCGAGCGCCGGCGCCCGTTCGCCCAGGATCTTTCGTGCTCGGACCGGACGTCGGCAGCGTCATCGTCCACGCGTTCTTCTGGCTCTTCGCGATCCCGCTCGACACGATCGCGCTCATCGGGTGGTTCATCGCGCTGAGGTCGCTCGTCAGACGTCGGCCGCCTTGACACTTCGCGCGGGCGGGTGCTACAACCCGACCGTCGCGCCGGAACGTCTTGCCCGACCAGGAGGTCTTCGTATGCCGCGCCTCGTCTTCACCATGATCGTCGTCGCGCTCACCGTGGTCGTCGGCGGAGAGCTCGCCACCGTCCGCGGACAAGCTCTCTCGGGCGAGTACCGCATCGGGGTGCTCGAGCCGGTCACGGGCCCGCTCGCCTTCGAGGGTAAGCGCCACATGGAGGGGCTCGAGATCGTCCGGGATCTGATCAACGAGCGGGGCGGCGTCATGGGCAAGAAGCTCGTGTTCACCGTCGCCGACGCGACCGATCCTACCGCGGCGGCCAGCGAAGCGAACCGGCTGATCACCCGGGAAGGCGTCAAGATCATCACCGGGACGTTCTCCTCGCGCCTGTGCGGCGCGGCGAGCGAGGTGGCGGCGCGCCACAACGTCATCTACTGGGAGTCCTCCTGCGTCGATCCGCGCTTCAACAAGCGCGGTCTCAAGCACGTCTACCGCACCGAGATCGACGCCACCGGCTTCGGCTGGTACAACGTCGAGTTCATCGCCAAGCATCTGGCGCCCCGTCTCAACCTCCGGCCCAACCAGATCAAGATCGCCTTCCTGTCCGAAGACTCGTCCTACGGTCAAGGCGTGACCGAGTCGGCCCGGCAGCGGGCCAAGACGGAGTTCGGCATGCAGGAGGTGATGCTCGAGTACTACAACTGGCAGACGCTCAACGACATGACGCCGACGATCTTGAAGATGAAGCAGCTCAACCCGGACATCGTCCACCACATCAGCTTCAGCAACGACGGCGTGCTCTTCTGGCGCCAGGCCAAGGAGCAGAACTTCCTGTTCAAGGCGCTGGTCCACGCGGGCGCGACGGGCTACGGCGGCAGCGATTTCGGCAAGGCGCTCGGCAACGACGCCAACGGCGTGTTCGCCCTGCTCGAGCCCGGTCCGGGCTTCCGCCTCGAGGCGCTCAAGCCCGAGGGCCAGGCGATCGAGAAGGCCTTCCGCGACGCGGTGCAGAAGCGGACCGGCACCTATCCGTTCGGCGCCCACCAGCTCGCCGGCAGCGGACTCTGGCTGCTCAAGCTGGTCCTGGACCGCTCGCAGTCAGACGATCCCGAGAAGTTCCGCGCGGCCGTCATGTCGCTCGATCTGCCGGTCGGCTCCATGATCAACGGCTGGGGCGTGAAATTCTCCGAGCTCGGCCAGAACGCGAACGAGCGCGTGCAGCACTACATGCTGCAGTGGCAGGACGGGCAGCTCGTCACGGTGTGGCCCGAGGAGTTCTCGACGCTCCGGGCCAAGTGGATCCCGCTCGGCGCCTGGGACCAGCGCAAATAAGCGTCCTCGCCCAACTCGCCGTCGCGACGGTGCTCCTCGGGGGGATCTACGCCCTCATCTCGGTCGGGCTCACGTTGATCTTCGGCATCATGCGCGTGGTGAACTTCGCCCACGGCGAATTCCTCATGCTCGGCATGTACCTCGCCTTCTGGGCGTTCGTCGTCTTCACCGCGGATCCCTACTTCGTCGTCTTCGTGGCGATCCCGCTCTTCTTCGTCGTCGGTCTCGTGGTCTACGGGCTGGTCATGCGCGGGGTCATCCACGCCTCGCACAACGTGCAGATCTTCACCACCGTCGGGTTGTCGACGGTGCTCCAGAACGTCGCGCTGGTGGCGTGGTCCGGTGACTTTCGCTTCGTCCGGCCCTGGCACCTCTCGACGGTGCTGCGCGCCGGTTCCACGATCTTCAACCTGACTCAGGTGGTCGCCTCGCTGATCGCCGTCACGCTCACGCTGGCACTCGTGGCCTTCATGAAGTGGACGCACGCCGGCCGCGTGATGCGCGCGACCGCGCAGGATCGCGACGCCGCCACCTTGATGGGCATCGACACCGACCGCGTCTATCGCCTCACCTTCGCCATCGGGATCGCGGCCGTCGGCGCGGCGGGCGTGCTGGTCGCGCCGCTCTACTCGGTCTACCCGACGGCGGGGCTCCAGTTCGTGCTGCTCTCCTACGTGGTGGTCGTGCTCGGCGGTCTCGGCGACATGCTCGGCGCGATGCTCGGAAGCCTCATCGTGGCGGCCGTCGAGGTCGCCGGCTCGTACCTGTTCGGGGCGGCCTGGAAGGAGATCTTCTACTTCATCCTGTTCATCCTCGTGCTGGTCTTCCGCCCGGCCGGCCTCTTCGGTCAGCGCGGCGCGGAAACTCTGGGCGTCTGAGGGATGACCGCGCTCCTCCGCGCTCGCCGAGGCGCCGTCGTCTTCTTCGGGCTCGCGGCGCTCACGCCGATCGTCGTCCGCGACGCGTATTTCCTCGACAGCCTCGTGCTGATCCTCCTCTGGGGCGCGCTCTCGGCGGCCTGGAACGTCGCGGGCGGCTACGCCGGCCAGGTCTCGATCGGCCACGCGTCGTTCTTCGGCATCGGCGCCTACTCGGCCGCGCTGATGGTGACCCGGTTCGGCCGCGGGCCCTGGCTCGGGATGCTCGTCGGCGTCGTGCTCTCGATTGGCGCCGGCTTCATCATCGGCTTTCTGTCCAACCGCCTGAAGGGGCCGTACTTCGCCCTGTCGACGATCGCGTTCTCGCAAGTCTTGCTGATCGGCGTCAGCCGCTGGCGTGGCTTCACGTCCGGGGGCGAGGGCATTCCCGTCCCGTTCCGCCCGGGCTTCGCGACCCTCGGTCTCGGCCACGTGGGCTGGGTCTACATGGCGCTGGCCGTCGCGCTCCTCTGCTACGCCGTCGAGGTCTACCTGGAGCGCTCGCGCGTCGGCTACCAGCTGGCTGGCGTCCGAGAGGACGAGGACGCGGCGGAGGCGCTCGGCATTCCGACCCGCCGACTCAAGGTCGGCGCGGTGACGCTCAGCGCGGCCCTCACCTCGGTCTGCGGCTCGCTGTGGGCCCAGTACGTCGGCTTCGTCGATCCGACGTACGTGTTCTCGGTGGACCTCTCCGTGCGCTTCGCGCTCAACACGATCATCGGCGGCATGGGCACGGCGCTCGGGCCGTTCCTCGGCTCGCTCCTCATCACGTCGCTGGAGACCTACCTGCGTGCGACCTTCTCGGGCGTGAAGACCGGGTTCGCCGGCATCTACCTGATCATCTACGGGACCGCGCTGATCCTCGTCGTCCGGTTCGTGCCCGAGGGCCTCGCCGGCATCGCGGCGCGGCTGCGCCTGCGCCGAGCCCACGCGTGAGTGACGCCGCGCCGATCCTCACCCTCGAGCGCGTGAC
Source organism: Candidatus Rokuibacteriota bacterium (assembly GCA_003221615.1). Classification (GTDB taxonomy): domain Bacteria; phylum Methylomirabilota; class Methylomirabilia; order Rokubacteriales; family CSP1-6; genus AR31. Next base: position 16,387 of record QHSQ01000117.1, read on the forward strand.
GAAGCGCTTCGGCGGCCTCACCGCCGTATCCGAGGTGAGCTTCGAGGTGCCGACCGGCGAGATTCTCGGGATCATCGGCCCCAACGGCGCCGGCAAGACGACGCTCTTCAACGTGATCTCCGGCTACTACCGGCCCGAATCCGGCCGCGTCGTCTTCGCGGGCCACGACGTGACCGGGCAGGCGCCGCACGCGATCTGCCGGCTCGGTCTCACGCGTACCTTCCAGCTCGTGAAGCCGTTCGGCAATCTCTCGGTCATCGACAACGTCATGATCGGCGCCTTGACCCGGCTTCCGACGATCAGCGCCGCGCGTCTGGAGGCCGAGCGCGTCGTCGATACCTGCGGCCTCGCCGCTCACGCCGGCAGCCACGCCCGGACCTTACCCATTGGATTGCGCAAGCGGCTGGAAGTCGCACGCGCACTGGCGACGCGGCCGCGCCTGCTTCTGCTCGACGAGGTGATGGCCGGGCTCAACCCGACGGAGCTGGGTGGGATGATCGAGCTGATCCGCCGCCTACACGCCGACGGGCTGACCTTGATCGTGATCGAGCACATCATGGCCGCGATGATGCGTCTGGCCCAGCGGATCGTGGTGCTCCATCACGGCGAGGCGATCGCCGAGGGCGCCCCGGCCGCGATCACGCAGGATCGCCGGGTCGTCGACGCGTACCTCGGCGAGGAGTTCGTGCTTGCTCAGGCTTGAGGGGGTCGACGCGTTCTACGGTGACCTCCAGGCGCTCGCCGATGTCTCGTTCGAGGTCCGCGACAAAGAGATCGTCGCGCTGGTCGGCGCCAACGCCGCCGGCAAGTCCACCACCCTGCGCGTGATCTCCGGGCTCGTGGCTCCGCGCCGCGGCCGCGTCCTTCTGAACGACGAAGATCTCACCGCCTTGCCGGCTCATCAGCGGGTCGACCGCGGCATCGTGCAGGTCCCCGAGGGGCGGCATCTGTTTCCGTTCATGACGGTGGCCGAGAACCTCTTGCTCGGGGCCCACGTCGACCGGGCCCGCGGCGAGCGCGACCGGACCCTCGCCCACGTCTATGGCCTCTTCCCTGTTCTCGGCGAGCGCCGGACCCAGCTGGCGGGGTCGCTGTCGGGGGGCGAGCAGCAGATGTGCGCAATCGGCCGGGCGCTCATGGCTCTGCCGCGCATCCTGATGCTCGACGAGCCGACCCTCGGTCTCGCTCCCGTTCTGGTGGCCAGGATCTTCGAGACCGTGCGGACGATCAACGGCCAGGGCGTTACGGTGCTGCTGGTCGAGCAGAACGTCCGCCAGGCGCTCACCCTGGCCCACCGCGCCTGCGTGCTGGAGAGCGGGCGGCTCGTACTCGAAGGCCAGGCGCGCGATCTCCTCGGCGACGAGCGCCTCAAGCGTGCGTATCTCGGACTTTAGCCGGCATATCCGGAGAAGACAGATGAACGTTGACCGACGACGTCTGGAGCAGTCGATCGAGGAGCTCGGCCGGATCGGGCAAACGCCCCGCGGCGGGCTCACCCGTCTGGCGCTCACCGACGAGGACAAGCGCGGCCGCGACTGGATGGTCGCCCGGATGCGGGAGGCCGGCCTCACGGTCACTGTCGATCAGATGGGGAACATCTTCGGTCAGCGGGCGGGCACGGCCTCGCTCCCGCCGGTGATGATGGGCTCTCACGTGGATTCCGTGCCGACGGGCGGCCGCTACGATGGCCAGCTCGGCGTGCTCTGCGGTCTCGAGGTGATCCGCACGCTCAACGACCAGAAGCTCCGGACGCGGCACCCGGTGACCCTGGCGATCTTCACCAACGAGGAGGGGGCACGCTTTCAGCCGGCGATGATCGCCAGCGGCGTCATGGCGGGCAAGATCGCCCTCGAGGACGCGTACAACGCCAGGGACAAGGACGGCATCCGTCTGCTCGACGAGCTCGAGCGGATCGGCTACCTGGGCTCCGAGCCGTGCGTGCCCCGGCCCTTCCGGGCCTATCTCGAGCTCCACATCGAGCAGGGACCGTTCCTCGAGGAAGAAGGGCTCTCGGTCGGCGTGGTCGAGGGCATCGTCGCGATCGCCTGGTCGCGCCTGACCATTCACGGCGTCCAGGACCACGCCGGGCCCACACCCATGCGGATCCGTCACGACGCGCTGGTGGCCGCCGCCGAGGTGATCGGAGGCGTGCGCCGGATCGCCCGCGAGATCGGCGGCGACCTCGTGACCACGATCGGCAATCTCGTCGTGACGCCGAACATCGTCAACGCGATCCCGGGCCGGGTAACCCTCTCGATCGACATGCGAGATCCGCAGGACGCGACGCTCGACCAGGCCCTGGCGCGCCTCACGTCCGTCGTGCGCGAGGCCTGCGAGCGTGAGGGGGTGCGCTACGAGCTCGAGAACTACTGGCGCGTGCCGTACACGCCGTTCGACCGCGACCTCGTCGACACGGTCGAGCGCGCGGCCCGTGGGGCCGGCGCGCGGTATCGGCGGATCCGCTCGGGCGCCGGCCACGACGCCCAGTACATGGCGGCGATCGGGCCGACCGGGATGGTCTTCGTGCCCTCGCACGACGGGCGCAGCCATTGCGAGGAAGAGTTCACGGCGATCGACGACATCGAGCACGGCGCGCGCACGTTGCTGCTGGCCGCGGTGGACCTGGCCGGCCAGGCCTGACTATTCCGCGGGCGGGAGCGCGTCGCCGACGACGTACGGGGCCAGCCGCGGCGGTCGGTGGCGCAGGCGCAGGCGCGCGACCACCGGCAGGTGGTCGGAGGCGACCCGGGCCAGACGGCTTCGGTGCACGCTGAACTGCTCGCCTTCGAGCTCGGCATCCCAGTAGATTCGATCCAGGGCGAACAGCGGAAACATCGCCGGATGCGTGCGGCGGCGGCGCATCGGCGAGGAGAACTCGCGCCGTAGCCCGCGCGTCACCGGTCCGCGGTGCCACTCGTTGAAGTCGCCCAGGAGCACTCGTGGCCCGGCCAGGCGCCCGGAGGCCCGGATGAACTCGCCGAGCAGGTCGAGCTGCTCACGGCGCTCGCGCAGTCCCAGGCCGAAGTGGCAGTTGAACAGGTGCAGCGGCGTGCCGTCGACGTCGAGATCGACTCTCAGGCAGCCGCGCGGCTCGCGCATGCGACAGCTCAGATCGCAGCGGCCCGAACCGAGCACGGGCAACCGGCTGAGGACGACGTTGCCGTACGTCCCGGAGCCGTGCGCGCGCGTCTCGCCCATGACGAGCTCGGTCATCTCGAGCCGCGAGGCCAGATACGCCGCCTGATCGGCGTCGGCGACCCCGCCTTCCCGGATCACCTCCTGGAGCCCGACCACGTCGGGCCCGAGCTCGCCGATGACGTCGGCGATCCGATCGAGATCGCGGCGGCGATCCAGCCCGACGCCCCGATGGATGTTGTAGCTCACGACCGTGAGATGTCTCATGCCGCGTCCGTCTGATACTGCGCGAAGTGGGGATAGAGCTGGACCGGATGCGTGATCGGCATCGGCACCTTCACCCGCGAGGGATGGATCAAGAACGTGTGCAGCTCGTCCATCGACGGACCGGCGTGAGCCCCGACCTCGGCCACGAACGACACGTTGCCCTGGGGCGCATCGATACCGTAGATGACCAGATCGCCCGCCGACGGCATGGCCATGAGATCGCGGATCCCCTCGACGACTCGCTCGAGGTCGGGGCGCTTGGCGAAGGGCCCGGCGCCGAGCGCCTCGAGACCGTAGCGCTCGCCGCGCCAGAAGCAGAGCGGGCCGGCGGCCGAGCGCACCAGGACGATGCCGATGCCCGGGGCGGCCGAGATGCGTGCGGCCAGCGCGGGAAAGCGCGCATCGATCCGCTCGACCGTCAGCGGATCCGCCGTGTCGAGGAAGTACACGAACGCGTTCGGCCCCGCGGCGATGACCCGAATGCCGTCGTGCTCTCGGGCCGAGCGGGTGCCGCCGAGCACCCACGGGAAGTCACGCTCGAGGTAGTTCACGAACCGCTGGAAGAACCCCGGCGCTCGCTGCGCCCGCAACACCTCCAGGCCCCCGGCGAGGACGCCGCGCCGGTGCTCGGGCGGCGGCGCCGCTCGCGCCCCGTCGGACTGGAAGAAGTCTTCGAAGAGTGATTGCTCGATCGGCCGGCCGCCCGACAGTCTGAGGTAGGGCAGGCTCGCGGCCTGTCCGTGGTCCGACAGCACGTAGAGATCGTAGCGATGCTCGGGCACGCGGCGAAGCACGCGCCCCAGCCGCTTGATCGAGGCGTCGACCTTCCGGAGCGTGTGCAGCGCGCGGCGGTGGCGCGGGCCCCACGCGTGGGCGGCGATGTCGTAGTCGAGGTAGTTGACGTAGATCGTCGGCACGCCCGCGTAGATGTCGTGCGCGACCGCCAGGGTGAAGAGCTCGCGCAGCCACACCGAGATCCCGAGCTTGATCGCCAGCCACTTCCAGCCGGCCGTCGACGCCGACGCGGGATCGGCGAGCATCCGGAGCAGCGCGCGAGTGACCTCGACGGTCGACGCCACCGTTCCCTTCACGAGGACCCAGGCGATCACCACCACCAGGGAAGCGGCGCGGATCAGCCCCGCCCCGGTCGGACGCTTGATCATCGCGAAGGTCAGCAGATTGCTGGCGGCGCCGCCCGTGAAGATGCATCCGTAGGTGCCGCCGCCGTTCACGATACCCCGCCGGCCCGCCGCCTGGGTCCGCTCGACGTGCGCCGCGTCGCCGCCGCGCGGGAAGTAGACGTCGGACTTGCGGCGCTTGTCGTGGTAGTGGAATCCCGGGATGTCCGGGCGCACACCGTACATCGCGGCCAGCTGGAAGGCCGGCGTCGAGGTCGGAAGCCCCGCGCACATCGGCACCATCTGATAACCACGGCGGTGGAGCAGACGCGCCAGGAACGGCACGCGCCCCAGGGTGATCGCGTCCTCGAGCACCGCGCGCGAGAGCCCGTCGATCTGCACGATCAGCAGACGGCGCTGGCCGGGCACCGGAGGCGCCCCCAGTCGGAGCCGGCGGATGAGACGATCGAACGCTCCCTGCAGACCGAGGACGAGGTCGTCGAGCGGCATGCACCCATATTGTAGTATCTGTTCGCCCATGGACCACCCTGTGGTCGCCGCCGTTCGCGAGTTCGTCGATACCGAGGTCCGTCCCGTCGCCGCCGCGCTCGAGCACGAAGACACCTACCCGCACGGCCTGGTCGCCCGCATGCGAGAGCTCGGTCTGTTCGGCGCGCTGGTGCCGACGGCGTACGGCGGCCTCGGCCTGGACGTCCGGACGTACGCGCAGCTCATCGAGGAGCTCTGCCGCGGCTGGATGTCGCTGGCGGGCGTCATCAACAGCCACACGATGGCCGCGCTGATCGTGCTCGACCACGGGACCGAGCCGCAGCGCGCGCGCTTCCTCCCCCGCTTCGCGCGCGGCCAGGCGCGCGGCGGCCTCGCGCTGACCGAGCCGCACGCCGGGACCGATGTGCAGGCGATCCGCACGGTTGCGACGCGACGCGGGGACGAGTACCTCATCACCGGCACGAAGCTCTTCATCACCAACGGCCGCGAGGGCAACACCCTGGCGCTCCTGGCGCTCACGGACCCCAGGGCCGAGCCGCGTCACCGCGGGATGTCCTGCTTCATCGTCGAGAAGGGTCACCCAGGCTTTCGGGTGGTCAAATCGATCGCGAAGCTCGGCTACAAGGGCGTCGACACCGCGGAGCTGGTCTTCGAGGAGTGCGCGGTGCCGGCGGCCAATCTGGTGGGCGGCATCGAGGGCCGTGGCTTCAAGCACGTGATGGGAGGGCTCGAGGCCGGACGGATCAACATCGCCGCGCGGGCCGTCGGCGTCGCGCAGGCGGCCTACGACGACACGGTCGCCCATCTCGCCGCCACCAGCGCCGACGCCCCACCCGCGGTCGCCGACATGGCCACGAAGCTTCGCGCCGCTCGACTCCTCACCTCGTGGGCGGCCGCGATGAAGGACCGCGGCGAGCGGTGCGATCTCGAAGCGGGGATGGCGAAGCTCTTCGCGTCCGAATCGGCCCAGGAGGTCGCCGTCGAGGCGCTGCGCCTCCACGGCGGCGTCGGCGCGCTCGCCGCGCTGAACGTCGAGCGCTACTACCGCGACACCCCGCTGATGATCATCGGCGAGGGCACGAACGAGATCCAGCGGACCATCATCGCGCGGGGCCTGCTCGAGCGATACGGTGAGCGGCTCGGAGCCCTGACCTCACGCGAGGCGGAGAGCGAGGACGTGCGGCAGATGGTCCTCGCGGTCCGACAGCTCGTCGACAAGCTCGTCGTTCCGGCCGCTCACGATCTCGACATCGCCCACGCCCATCCGGCCCGGCTCGTCGCGGCGCTCGCCGAGCTCGGCATTCTCGGGGCCCTCGTCGATCCCGGACATGGGGGTCTTGGGCTCGACTTGCGAACGACCGTGATGATCGTCGAGGAGCTGGCGCGGGGCTCGGCCACCCTTGCCGCCATCCTCGTGGCTCACCTGACCGCGACTCACGCCATCGCCCGCTTCGGGACGGCCGAGCAGCGGGAGCGGCTCCTCCCGGCAATGGCACGAGGCGAGATCCTCGGCACCGTGGCGTTCACCGATGGGATCAGAGCCACTCGCACCAGCGACGGCTGGATTCTCGACGGGGAGACACCGCCGGTGGATCACGCCGCGCACGCGGCCGCGGTGCTGGTGCCGGCGGTCTCGGCCGACGATGTCGCGCTATTCGTCGTCGGCCCCGGGATGCCCGGCTTCAGCGCCGATCGGCCCGAGGCGACCCTCGGGCTGCGCGGGCTCGAGTCGGGCCGGCTCCGCTTCGAGGGCTGCCGCGTTGCGGCGCAGAATCGACTGGACGGTGCGGCCGGTCGTGCTCTCGAGCAGAGAGCGGCGGTCCTCGAGGTCGCGAGGCTCGGCGCCGCGGCGACGGGCGTCGGCCTGGCGCAGGCCGCGTTCGAGGCCGCGCTTCGCTATTCGCAGCAGCGCACGACCTTCGGCAAGCCGATCGCCCACCACCAGGCGATCCAGCTCACGCTCGCGGGAATGGCGACCAAGATCACGGCGGCGCGGCTCCTCGCCTACGCCGCCGCCGCGGCGGGCGGGGACGACGCGCAGCGCCTCATCGCCAAGATCTCGGCGTCGGAGACCGCGTACGAGGTCACGCTCGACTCGATGCGGGTCCACGGCGGCTACGGCTACACGAGCGAGTTCCCGGTCGAGCGCTACTATCGCGACGCCGCGCGCCTGGCCTCGACCCCGACCACCAACGCCGCCGACCGCGCCGAGGTGGCCCGCCGGCTGACCGCGCGTGGGCGGGTGGACGATGGATCCGGGCTCACGAGATGAGCCGCCCGCCCCTCGCCGGACTCCGCGTTCTCACGGTCTCTCAGTTCGGCGCCGGCCCCTTCGGGACGCAGGTGTTGGCCGACCTCGGCGCCGACGTCGTCAAGATCGAGGACCCGACGGTCGGTGGCGACATCGCTCGCTAAGCTCTTCGTCTACGTTACCAACCTCGCGATCGACCTGCGGCTCTTCGACGATCCCACCCAGCCGACCCTCACCAACGGCACGGGAGACTCGCCGTGGACCGCCGACGTGAAGGTCCACACGATCTCGCGTATCCCTGCATTCATTCCGCCGATCCCGGGGCTGTCCAAGCCATGTTGGCGCTGTCTCGAGAGTGAGAGCTTCTATCGAAAGTCCATCGGGCCGCGCGCGACGTGGCTGCCGGCAGGCGAGCTGCGTGCGGCTTCGGTCACCCTGATCATGTAGTACTCGACCATGTCGCTCGCGCTCCGGGCCAGATCGAAGCGCGGTTCCCATCCCAAGGCCCGCAGGCGCCGGGTATCGGCGAAGTGGCGGCTCGGCCCGCCGCCCTTGGTCGAGCGGTGCTGAACCTCGATCGAACCCTGGAGGCCTGCGGTCTCGAGAACGAGGTCCAGGAGTGATCGAATCGACGATTCCGTCCCCGTCGCGACGTTATAGGTCTTCCCGGCGGCGCCGTGATCGACGAGCGTCGAAAGCGCCACCGCGACGTCGCGCACGTCGATGAAGTCACGGGTCGTCTGCAGATCGCCGACGTCGACGATGGGGGGCCGGACGCCGTGCCGGATCTCGGTCACCTGGCGCGCGAACTCGGGCCCGACGTGCCGATCGTCCTCACCGGCGCCCACGACGTTGAACAGCCGCGCCCATACCGTCTCGATCCCATGGCGGATGGCCAGCGCCCGAGAGAGACGCTCGACGACCAGCTTGCTCATGGAATAGAGGTCCACTGGATGGCAGGCGGCCGTCTCGTCGAAGGGCAGCGGAGCGGCGCCGGGCGCCCCGTAGACCCCACCGGTCGAGCAGATGATGACGCGGCGAAGATCCAGCTCCGCGTCCGCGAGGGTCTCCATGAGCGCGCGCGTCGCCTCGATGTTCGTTCGAATCAGATCGATCGGTGCGTCGTCGCGCAATGCCGAGGCGAGATGGATCACGACGTGCGGTCGGAAGGCTCGAAGCGCCCGCGTCAGCGGGGCGCGAGCGTTGAGATCGACCGAGGCGTAATGGTACGCAGGGTGGGACGACGTGAGCTCGAGCTCGGTGGGCAGGGGCGCCGGCAGTCGCGCGTCCGCCCAGCGGATCGAATGGGGAAACGTGTCACGGAGCTCGGGCGATCGGCCGATTCCGACGACCTCGGCGTCGGGCCGGCTCGTGAGGAGATGGGCCGTGACGTAACGACCGACGAACCCCTGCGCCCCGGTGACGAAGAATCGCGTGCTCACCGCGCGTCCATCCAGCGAATCGTCTCGCGGAGTCCCGTGCCCAGAGGCGTGCGAGCGCGCCATCCGAGCAGCCGGCCGGCCCGGCGAGGATCGGCGACCAGGCGATCGACCGCGTCACGGGCGAGCTCGGGCGGTGTCGATCTCACTCGCAGCAGGATGCGGCGCCGTCGTAGTCGCGCGATCCGACGCGCCACCTGAGCGACGCTCGTCCCTCGGCCACTTCCCACGTTCAAGATCGTGAGGCGCGGGAGCGGCGCCGTGCACGCTCGGACGATGGCGTCCGCCACATCCGCGACGTGGCAGAAATCACGGACCGGACGAAGATCGCGCAACACGGCTGAGTGGCCGCGTCGGGTCTGGCGGATGACCGTGCCGATCATCGACCGGCTCGAGAGTCCGGGGCCGTAGATCGCGAAGGGACGGAGGATCACGCTCTCGAGGCCGAACGCGCTCGAGAAGGCCTCGACGAGCTTCTCGGCGCCGGCCTTGGCGGCGGCGTACGGAGAGATCGGCCGGAGCGCGGCACCTTCCGCGACGCGAGGGGTCCGCGGCCGCCCGTACACCTCCGCCGAGGAGATGTAGACGATGCGCTTGATACCGTATCGTCGGCACACCTCCAGCACGGTCGCCGTGCCCAGGACGTGCGTGCGAACGTAGTGTCGCGATGATCCGAACGATGCGGTGACGGAAGCCGGTCCGGCGAGATGGACGAGCGCGTCCGCGTCGCGCGCGAGAGCGCCGATTGCGGAGAGGTTCGTCACGTCGCAGCGAACGCTGCGGACTTGACGCGGGACGCGCCGGGGGGACTCCCAGGGCGGCGTCGTCAACGCGCGAACATCCGCCCCGCGAGTCACCAGGCGCTGGATCAGCGCCGACCCGATGAATCCCCCGCCTCCCGTGACGAAGAGCCGTCTCCCTCGGATCGGGGGCAGGAGCGCCATCAGATGCTCCCGCGCAGCTCCGCGAGCTCCCTCGGCTTCCGCTGCCGTCGGGTGGCCAGCTCGGCGAAGCATCCTTCGAGGGCCCGTGTCATGACGGGTGGCTGATAGCCCGCGCGATAGCGCCGGTGAGCCGCTACCCCGAGGCGCGCGGCCAGCGCGGGATCCCCCACGAGGCGCAGCAGCGCGCCCGCGATGGCTCCCGGGTCGTGAGGCGGAACGAGCAGGGCCGACTCGAGATGCTTCAGCATGTCGGGGACGCCTCCAACGGTGGTGGCGACGATGGGCTTTGCCAGCGCCATCCCTTCGATGAGGGCGTTCGGTAGCGAGTCGTACGTCGACGCGTGCACCTGGATGTCGATGACCTTCCACACGTCACCAATCGGTCCCGGATAGCTGACGAGTCGGATCCTGTTGGCAAGCCCGAGATCGCGAATCGACCGCTCGAGCCGCTGCCGATACGTGACATCGGCCTTCGGGAATCCGACGAGGAGGAACATCGTCGACGGGGCGAGCGCGAGCACGAGCCGTGCTGCCTCCAATAGATCCATATATCCCTTGTGTGGCGCGAGCGCGGCCACCTGACCGATCACGCGAATGCCCGGATCTCTCGGTATGCCGAGCTGGGCCCGGGTCTCGTCCGCGGGGCGGGCCGTCTGCGGAGGAAGGATCCCGTTGGGCACGACGAGGACAGGCCGCTGGGGCCGTCGCATCCACCGCCTGATGTCCTGACGGCGTGCTTCGGAATCGGTGACGATCACGCTCGCCATCCCCATGACCAGATGCCCCACCACGGGCCAGAGGGGTGGTGGTGTCAGGGGGACGGGGCTGTAGAGCGTCACGGCGGTGGGAGTCCGGCTGGCCGCCGCGGCCAGAACGCTGACGAGAGCGGCGGGCTCGAGGTGAGCGTCGATGACGTCGGCCCGCCATTCGCGGAGGACGCGGCGCAGGCCGTTCACCTTGTGGAGCAGTCGCCGCGCGGCGCCGACGATGTGGAGCGCTGCGATCGCGGGCGGTCCGGGGACTCCGCCGAGCGACGAGGGGCGTACGCCGGCCGCGTTGTAATGCTGATGCATGGCCCAAGATTCAGAGGGCCATGAATGTGGCGGCTGGATCGTGACGACCCGATGCTCGAAGCGTTCGCGGTCGATCGTGGTCGCAAAGGACAGCAGCCTGTTCTCGTCGCCACCAAAACCGAGATCGTCGATGACCGAGAGGACTCGCACCCGGGCGCTCATCGAGGTCTCTCCGCCCAGGCGAGCGACCGTACGAGCGGTGCGCTCAAGGGTCCGAATCGCTCCAGACACTGCCGGCCAACCCATAGCGCCGGCCCGTCGAAGGACGGCGGCGACGGCTCGTCGGCGGCGTGAGCCACGAAGACGTGGTGCCGTACCAGGCGGCCGGTCGCGACATCGAGGTCGTCGAACGACGCCAGGAATTCCGGGGCCGGTCGAGTCCCCGGGACGACGCGGGCGAGCAGTCGACGGGCCGCGTCCCGCGGCGTCGTGTCGTCCCGGTGGAGCTCCTCTCCCGGAACGTCCCAGCGCTCGGGATAGCGAGCCGCTCGGGCGGGCCGGTGCGTGAGCAACACGCTCGACGGCGACAACACCAGGAGCGCGACGACTTCGTGTTGGGGGGCGTCATCCCAGTGCTCGAACGAATCCAGGTGCTCGGCGATCAGCTGCTCGGCCTGCTCCAGCCTCGTGGCGTCGTTCACGTCGATCCAGGGCGCGTCGTGTGGAAAGGCGCAGACCCTCTCGCCTTGCGCGATGAGCGCGGTCACCAGATCCGGCGCGTCCCACCGACGCTCTGGGTCCAGCATCGCCCGAGCCTTCGGGCCGAGCACGTAGGTTCCGCTCGAGGCCGGGATGCGCTTGGTGGGTTTTTCAAGATACTCGGCGACCAGGCCGTCGACGATCCGCAGCTCGCCGCACGGCATCCGCATCATCTCGATGTGGGAGGCAACCGTCATGGCGGCGGACGAGGCCTCGTGAAACGCGACGAGCTTGCCGAGCTGCAGGGCCGTCAGGTTGTCCACGTTGACCACGAGGATCGATCCGTCGATCGCATCGAGCAAGGCAACGGCGCCGATCGTTCCCCGTGGCGAGGCCTCCTTCAGGCAGTGAAGGCGCGCGTTCCGGGCGGTCGCGAGCGCGCGAGCACGACCAAGCACGTAGCGCTCGACCTCGGGCTCGTGCGCGCTCACGGCGACGGCGATGTGGCGGAAGCCCTTGGATAGCAGGGCGCAGACGTTCCGCTCCAGCAGCGTGACGCCAAGGACCGGCACCAGCGCCTTGTGCGCCGGCCCGGCGGTCGCCCGCATCCGCGCCGATCGACCGCCGGCCATGATGACGGCGAGGGTCATCCCAGGGCTGCGGCCTTGGCCGCGACTTCGACGACGACGAGCCGGAGCTCGGCCCCGGAGACGTTTTTCAATCCATGCGTTCCCCCCGGGCGATTCATGACGACGTCGCCGGGGCCGACCTCGAAGACCTCGCCGTCGAGCTCCATCAGTCCCCGCCCCGCCACGATCACGTACAGCTCGTGGTTGTCGTGGTCGTGCGTGTGCGCGCCGATCTCCGATCCAGGTGGGACGACCGAGAGGTCGACGAAGCGGCAGTGGCTCACGTCACGTCCCAGGAACACACGGGACGTGAGAATGGTGCCTCGCCCACCATGGGCGACCTCGGCCTGAAAGCCCTGGCCGGCGAAGGAGAAGCGCTGCCCGACGCTCATCCGCCACGCCTCTGGGGGGCGCCGAGGTGAGGGGCGCTGACGACGGACACGTGGTGCCGATGCGCCCTGGTGCTCTGGCGAAGGCGCGCGATGGCGAAGAGCGTGGCCGGCCCGACGCGTGGCGAGAGCCGCCCGACGGTGTAGCGCCAGAACGACTCCGTGCGATCGACGAACCGGGTGACGCTCACTCGTGCCGCGGCCGCCGGAGGCCCGGGGCGTTGGGGCGCGGCCCGAAGGCGTCGATACCGTCGAGCGAGCGAACGCACGCCGGCCACGAACAACGTGCCCGGGGCGAGACCGAAGTGCGCAGTGTGAGCCAGCTCCAGATCTGCGCGGGCCAGCAGCCTTCGAAGCGAGCGTACGGAGTAGAGCCAGCGATGCTGCGGATAGCCGATGGTGCCGATCATCGTGTACCACCAGGGCGCGATCCCTCCGAGCAGCCCGACCTCGAAGGCGAGGACACCGTCCGGCCGGAGGAACCCTCCCATTTTTCGTAGCGCCGCAATGGGATCGGCGAAGTGGCTCAGGAGATCACAGTGATACACGATGTCGGACTCGGCCTCACCCGGGCGGCACGACTCGAAAAGGGCGCATTCCACCGGAGCGCCGAGACGCGCTTCCGCGCGCCGGGCGCGCCCGGGATGCGGCTCGATGCCCGCAACGTCGTAGCCCGCCGCCTGCGCCGCGGCGAGGAAGTGTCCCTCACCGCACCCGATGTCGAGGACCCGGCCGCGTGGGCGATATCGCTGGATCCAGCGCACTCGCCGCCGGGCCGGTACGGCGTAGTAGCTGTCGGGATGCCCATCGACGGTGGGGTCGACGGCGCCGAGCGGCGGCGGCGGCGACGCGTACACCGTGCCGCAGCGACAGGCGCGTCCCTCGTATCCGTTCTCACGCCACACCACGAGCGCTGACACGCCGTCGCAGACGACGCAGCGGCCCAGGTCCTCCGCGCCGACTACCCGTGCGGTCAGCTCGTCGGTGCCCATGGCGGATCAATCCACCGGCTCGATCCTCGAGCTCCGGAGCGACCGGCGGATCGCGTCGACGGTCCTCTGTGTTCGCATCGCATCCGGCAAATCGGAGAGGATCGGCGTGGTCGAGTCCTTCCGGATCGCAGCGAAGAACGCCGCGACCTCGAGCTCGAAGATCTTGTCCCGCTCGGGCTCCACCTCCGGAAAGAGGCGGCCATCGTCGCCGCGAAGCCGAAAATCCCATCCCTCGAGACGCACGCTCGTCTCCTCGGTGATCACCTGGAGGTTGATCGTCTTCTGGCGTGCCTGGCAGGTGTACAGCACGGTCCCGAGCGCGTCTCCGGCGAATCGCAGGCTCACCGCCGCGGCCTCGGGCGCGCCGTGAGGCCCGGGCGGTCCGCCGGTCATCGCGTGAACCTCTCGGATGTCGCCGACGAGATATCGGGCGAGGTCGACCAGATGCGTGGCCTGCTCGTTGACGGGGCCACCGGAGAGCGTTTCGTGATCCCACCAGGGCACGGCATAGCGCGCGCCGGCCCAGTTTCCCGATAGCCCGAGAATGACCTTGCCGCCGAGCGCGTCGCGCGCGGCCTGAACGGACGGTCGATAGCGATTCATGTATCCCACCGCCGTGATCACCGGCTTGCGCCGGAGGACCTCGAGCGCCGCGGCGCTCTGCGACGCCGAAAGGCCAATCGGCTTCTCCACGAAGACAGCGACCCCCGCCTCGAGCGCGCGCACCTCGACCTCACCGCGCGCGTTCGGCGGGGTGCAAACGAAGACGCCGTCGATCGACGCCAGATCCAGGTCGCGCCAGTCCGGGAGCACCCTGCTTCCGGGCGCGAGCGCGGCGACCTCGTGCGCGCGCGGAAGATCCGGGTCGCACAGCGCCACGACCCGCCCTCCGAGGCTCAGCGCGGCGCGAGCGCGCTGGCGACCCATCCGTCCACAGCCGAGGACCGCTACGCGAATGCCCATGACGGTGCGCCCTCCTGCCGCGCATAGCGGCACAACGCGCGCGCCAGCGGCATCACGTCGACGTTCACGAGCAGCGGATCCGCGGCCAGTGCGGCCGTCAGGGCGTCGATCTCGGGCGCCGCGACCGCTCTCAAGACGGCGCGCTCGTGGTGCGCGAAGCGGTCGAGCCAGGCGGAGACGCGGCGGTTCGGCGGCGGCCCCGGCACCGGCTCGATGGCGGTTGCGCAGACGTCAGCCTGGACCTCGACGGCGACGTCGCGGGCGTGCGGGAGGGTCACCACCATGCGCCGCGGCGCGCTGGAGGTGAAGGCGACAATCGCCGGGACGACCGCATCGGGGTACCATCGCACGTCGCGTCGCGCGAGGCTCGGCGGCGCGGCGGGATACGATTCCTGGAGCTCACGGAAGATGTCTGCACCCAGCTGCATGAGAAACGAGGCCCGGCCTCCTGCCGGACGGTGCCCCGACCGGAGCAAGCGGAAATACTTCAACGGAAGGGCGCCGAGCTCTTCGATGACGTCGCCGGCAATGCCGTTGATCGTCTCTCCGCCGAGCCGCTCCAGGAGCCGGGGCAGCTGGTCGTCGCGCTCGATCGTGAGATCGTGGATGAACCCTCGATGGTTCAAGCCGTCGTACGCCCATTCGAGCGATGCGAGGGGAACCCCGAGAACGCGTGCGGCGAGCTGGGCGGTGACGAGCGGGAGCTCACACACGCCCAGGCAGTGGACGCCCGAGGCGGCCAGGATGGCGGTCGAAACACTGAGTGGATTGACCAGGTTGATTACCCGGGCGTCCGGACAGGTCTGAGTCAGGACACGGCCCAGGCGCATCAGTGCGGGGGCGATTCTCACCGCGCACCGAAGGGCCGACGGCCCCAGCGTCTCGTCGGCGTCGACGCCGAAGGCTTCGGCGAACGCTTCGTCGTCCGAGCGTCCCTCCAGACCGCCGTAGCGAATCTGATGCAGCACCAAGGTGGCGCCCTCGAGCGCCTCCGCCAGGCGAAGGGTGCTGCGGACCTTCGGCACGAGCCCGGCGAGTCTGGTACGCGCGTAACGCTCCACGGCGCCCAGGTGATCGGCGTCACGGCCGTGCAGGGTCAGCTCCGCGAGAGACGGCGGACCGCCCACCGCCGCGAGCCCGTTGATCAGGGCGAGCGTCGACGGACTGCTGCCGCCGAGTACCGTCAATCGCGCCGTCATCGGCCGCGGAAGAAGCTCCGAACGCAGTCGGCGACATAGTCGATCTCGTCGCGCGTGAGGTCGGGGCGGATGGGAAGGCACAGAAGCTCCTCGGCGAGACGCTCGGCGACCGGGAAATCCCCCTTTCGCCATCCGAGGTCCGCAAACGCGGGCTGCAAATGAATCGGCGTCGGATAGCGCACGACCGCGTCAACTCCCGCCGCGCGAACATGGCGCAGGAGGTCGTCGCGGCGGTCGGTACGGACCTGGAACAGATGGTAGACGTGCTCTTCGGCAGGCTCGACGTGCTGAAAGCGCAGCGGCAGGTTGGCGAGACGCTCGCGATACGCCGCCGCGACCTCGCGGCGCCTCGCGTTCCACTCGGGGAGTCTCGGCAGCTTGTACCGCAGCACCGCGGCCTGGATCGCGTCGAGCTTGCTGTTGAGCCCGACGACGACGTGGTGGTTCTGGCCGTCTTGCCCCAGCTCCCGCAGGAGGCGGACCTGTCGGTCGAGATCCCCGTCGTTCGTCGCGACAGCGCCGCCATCGCCCGCGGCGGCGAGATTCTTGCTCGGATGGAAGCTGAAGCAGGCGGCCGCGCCCAAGCTCCCGACGGGCCGGCCGTCGATGCGCGCCCCAACGGCTTGCGCCGCGTCCTCGATGACCGCGATGCGCCCATCCCGCACCTGGGCAAGTATCGCGCCCATGGGCGCCGGCTGGCCGTAGAGGTGCACCGGGATGACCGCGCGTGTCCGCGGGGTGATCGCGCCGGCCAGCTGTCGAGCGTCCAGCGAAAACGAGCGCTCTTCGGCGTCGACCAGAACGGGCCGGGCGCCGCACAGCCGGATCGCGGCGACAGTCGCATGGAAGGTGTTGGCCTGCGTGATCACCTCGGCGCCTTGTGTCACGCCGCACGCGCGAAGCGCAATGGTCAGCGCGTCGGTGCCGCTGTTGAGACCGCGCGCGTGCTTGACGCCGAGAAAGGCGGCGAAATCCGATTCGAACCCGTCGACCTCGCCGGTGAGAATGTACCGTCCCGCCAGCAGCATCTCGGAGACTTGCCGCATGAGCGGGGTCGGATCCTCGCCGAACTGGTCACGATAGTTGTAGCGCGCGACGTGCATCGTAGCCATGTCACCCGTCCAGCGCGGCGAAGCGCCCGGCGCCGAGCAGCCCCGCGTCGTCATCGTTGATGCCCAGCTCGAGCATGGCATTCCAGTCCGTGTCCAGGTTCCAGGCGCTTGCCGCCATGGCGTCGACCAGCTCCTGGCGATAGCGCTCACCGAGAGCGAGCGCGAAACCGCCGATGACGACGAACCGTTCGACACCGACACCGAGGTGCAGGCTCGCCAGCGCCTGACCGAGCGGCCGGGCGGCGTCGCGAATCACCGCGCACGTCCAGCCGTCGTGCGCGTGAAAGGCGGCGACGAGGGAGCGAGTGTCGAAGCCGTCGGGATCTCCGCCTGCCCCACCACCCAGGACTGACCGACGGAAGGCGTGCGGCTCTCGCACGGCCCGGCGGCGCGCGAGCGCGAGGGCCCCCCGCGCCGAGGCGACGGCGCCGAGATGCCCCGCGCCCCCGCAATCGCAGATGGGCGCGTCCGCGGAGAAGTCGACACGCAGGTGTCCGATCTCGCCCCCGCATCCCCGTCGGCCGAGCAGGGGCCGGCCGTCGACGAAGAGCTTGTGACCGATCCCGGAGCTCACCGTGACGACGCACAGGTCTTCGCTCGGGGCGCGAAGGTAGCGATAACCCGCGGCGGTCAAGTCGTTCAGCACCTTGACGCGGGCATCGGGCCAGCGGCGTACCAGGTCGTTCCGGAGCGGAAACCGGGTGCGCAACGGGCCGCCGAAAACAGTGGGGGCGGCGAGCGCGTTTCCGGCAGGGTCGATCGGCCCGGGGAAAGCCAGCGAGACGACCGTCGGGCGGGCATTCTGGAGGACGCTTCTGGCCAGGTCTTCCATCTCCTCGAAGACACGCGCGTAGATCTGGTCCGGGGACGCCACCGGGACAGTCCAGTGGCTCGGCGTCGCGCGACGCATGACCTGGCGCAAGACGTCGTCTCGCGGATCGTAGACGCCGGCCCGCAAGGTCGTGCCACCGATATCGAACACCAGACAGCGGTCAGGCATGGGCGCCGACTTCCTGTCCGGCCTCGCCGGCGCTCAGGTCGGATCCGAGGCTCTCGAGCCAGTCGAGCGCGCTGTCGAGCATCGCGGTCGAACAGCTGTCGGCGTCTTCGACGAACGCCGCCTGCCCGATCCGCTTCGGAAGCACGAGGTGCCGGCGGTGGCGCTGGGCCTCGGCGAGGGCGTCGAGGCAAAGACGTCGCGTCAGAAGGGGTGAATGGATGGGGAGCCCGGACCCGGCGAGTGCATGGATGATTCGCAAACAGTCCGCTTCGGCCAGCCAGCCCATCAGGGAGGCGAGCACGGCGCTGAGGGCGATATCGATCCCCACCGCCTCGCCATGCGAGATCTCGAAGCCGGAGGCGGACTCGATCAACGGGCTGAACGTGTGCCCCATGTCGACGAATCGTTTGTGCGTCACGTTCTCGTAGAGGTTCGGCTCGAGCTCATCGAGCATGGCCGTGGCGGCGCGCCACAACGCCTCGAGCGAGTTGGCGCGCGGTCTCTGGAACCCGGAGGCGACGAACTGGGGCGCGTCCGCCTCGACCAGGCGAAATAGCCGCTCGTCGCGCACGAGGGCGATCTTGATCATCTCGGCGAGGCCCGACCGCAGGTGGCGCCTGGAGAGGGTGCGAAGCGTCGCCGGATCGAGGAGAGTGAACTCGGGCGGATAGAAGCAACCGATATAGCTCTTGTGCCCGAGAAAATTCACCGCCCCTTTCGCGCCGAGGCCGGCATCGATCTGTCCGATCAGGGTCGTCGGGATGCGAATACAGCCGATGCCGCGTCGGATCGACGATGCGGCGACCGTGACGATGTCCATGCACACGCCCCCGCCGAGCGCGATGAGTGCCGCGGAGCGGTCGAGCCGATGGCGGAGCGCGGCACGGCACACGCGCATCACCTGCGTCGGTGTCTTCGTCCATTCGTGGCACGGGAGCACGAGCGTATCGAGACTGAAGCCGGCCCGGCGGAAGGTCTCGCTGGCTCGGTGCCCGTACAGCTTCATCACCGTCGGCGTCGTGACGAGCAGTGCGGCTCGGGGCGCGAGCGCGCTGGGGAGCGGAAGCGTGCTCTTGGGATCCAGCAGGTTCTCGGACAGCATGACCTCGTACGAGGAGCTCAGAGTTGTCGTGAGGCGGCGCCGTTGAAGCCCACCCGTGGTGAGATCCTTGTATGCCCCGTTCGCGGCCACGGCTGTTTCCCTGTCTGCCCCCCGAGGCTACGCAGGGAAAACGCCGCCTCCAATCAGGCGAGTGCCTGATTCGGATGCGGGGAGTCCTGGATGAGAACGCCTTCAGGCCACGTGACACGTACGTGGGTCGGTACTCCGGGTCGCACCGCGCCGGCCGAGGCTCAGTAAGCGCTGCTTTTCGGAGGGATCGAGCATCCCGAAGCGCCAGGCGATGACCGCGTAGGCGATCAGATACGTCGTGCCGGCCAGCACCAACCGATCGATATTCGAAAAGGCGGCCGCCCTCACGGCGACCGCCGGAACGGCCGCACGGCGCCCGGCAGCCCGAAGGCCGAGAGAAAGCCGAGCGTGAAGACGGCAACGATCACGAGCTTCATCAGTGTCTGCAGCGCCAGGAAACGCGTGTCGTCGAGCACCCGCAGCGGGCCATGGGCGGGAATGGCGGCCAGCAGCAGCACGCCCAACCAGATGCGAAAGACCGGGACGCTCGCGCTATAGACGTCAGTGAAGAGCAGGCCGAGGAGATCGTGCGCGGTGATCCACAGCACACACAGCAGCGGGACGAGGAGCAGAGCCAGCTTCCGGGTCGTGTCGCGCCATATCGGCATGATCGCTTCCGGCTCTCCCCGGGTCACTCGCTCGCGCATTCTGACCATCATGACGCCGCACGCGGAGCTGGCGATGAGGTCGACGAGCGGGATCTGCAGGCAGCCGATCGAATACACAGCGAAGGTCGCGGCGTCGACGCGGCTCGACACGACATAGGAATGGAAATTCGCCTGCACGATTTCCAGGGCGGCCGCGAGCTGCAGGGGCAACGCATACGCGAGTTGCGTGCCGAGCTGCGGCGGATCGACTGCGAAGCCCGCACCGAACGCGCGGCGGCAATAGACGAGGGCGGCGGTGAGACGGAGCGCGGCAAACACGATGGCGCCAACGAACAACGCATCCAGGCGTCGCCAGACGAGCGCTGGGAGGAGCATCAGCAGCGCTCGCCCGACATCGGACAGCGCGTAGCTGATCGACGCCAGCGTGTGTCGACCTCGTGAAATCAGAATGGTCTCGAGCGGCGCCGACACCAGCATGAGCGCGACGTAGCCGCCCAGGAGAGCGGCCAGGCCTTGCAGCGCGGGATTCCCCAGGGCCGTCGCGAGAGACCCCTCGAGGTTCGTGAGCAACAGGACCACACCGGCGCCGGCGGCGGCCAGCGCCAGCATCGCGTTGCCGGTATAGGCCCCCCCTCGTTTTGGATCGGAAGGGAGGAAATAGAAGAGGCTCTCCGCCATCCCCAGCTGGGCGATGCCGTAGATCGTCGTGGAGATCAACAGCAGCTGTCGGTACGTGCCGAAGACGGGCGGTGCCAGGATGCGGGCCAAGACTAACGGGACGATGAACGTGATGGCGACGGCGACGAAGCGCCCGCTGATCAGGAGCATCGCGGGCCCGAAGATCGAACGATCACGCCAGCCGTCCGGCGGGGGCTCCTGGGCGGCTTGCGTCGATGCGGCGGTCGTACGAGGAGTCGAGCTCTTCGTCGGTTCCAGATCCTCGACCTTCCTCGGATACCCTCACACGTGGCCGACCGCGACTCCATCGGGTGAAACCACGCGATTCGCGGCGGGCGAATCCCGTGCCCGCTATACTTCTCACGGCATGATCCCGAAGCCGGCGCGCGGGCGCTTTCTGGAAGCCGTGGGGTAGTCTAAGGGATGGTCGAGAAGGCCTCACCCGAGTCGGACGTTGCAGAGGTCGACCAGGAGGCCGTCGCGCCACCGTGGATGACGATCCTCCACAACTGCGACTGCCACACCTTCGAGCAAGTCGTGAAACAGCTCCAGAAGGCGATCGGCTGCAGCGAGGCGAAGGGCTGGGAGCTCGCCTGGCAGGTGCACAACACCGGCAAGGCGGTGGTCAGGGTGGGCGCCGAGTCGGAGTGCGTGCGCGTCGGCAACATCCTCGCCTCGATCGGGTTGATCGTCACGGTCGTGCAGTCGTGAGCGACGGCACGACCGTGACGAACGCGCGCCCTTGACCCACCGCCGGGTCGCGCTCTGGGGTTCGCTGGCGGCCGAGCTCATCGGCGCCTGGGGGCTCGGCTGGGACATCCAGTGGCACATGACGATCGGGCGCGACTCGTTCTGGATCGCGCCTCATTTGATGATCTACTCGGGCGTGGTCGCGGGCCTCGTGCTCACCTGGGGTGTTCTCGTCTACGAGTGCCTCGAGGGCATCACGCCCACACGCGGCTTTCGTCTAGCCGCACTCGGCCTCGTGCTCGTCGTGCTGGCGGCGCCGATCGATGATCTCTGGCATCGGCTCTTCGGCCTCGATGTCACGCTCTGGAGCCCACCACACCTCCTGGCTTTGTTCGGCTCGGCCGTCAGCACGCTCGGCTGTCTTCTGATTGCGATCGAGGTGTACCCGGTGCGCAGCTGGGCGGGGCGCGCCGCGCTCCTGCTGGCCGGCGCGCTGCTCTACGGCGGTATCCGCGTCACCCTGGACCCGTCCTGGCTCCTCGCCTACACGTACGGGGGTGTCCTGTTCCACACCTTCGCGATGCTCGCGGCGCTGATCCTGCCGCTGGCGCTCGTGACGGCGGCGCGACTCTCGGCCTTGCGCTGGGCGCCGGTCTTCGTGGTGATCCTTTCCTTCGCGGTGGGGATCGTCGGCCAGCAGGTCGCGCGCGCCGGCTTCGAGATCCTTCAGCCCGTGCCGTTCGTCGGCGAGGAGGTCGCCAGGGACTCGGGCTCAGCGATCGCGGTGGGGCGCGAGATCGTGGAGAAGAACCAGGCTGTGCCACCGCCGCCGTGGGCGCTACGGCTGGCGCTGCCGCTGGTCCCCGCGGCCGTGATGGCGCTGGCCGATCCGCGCCGGCGGCCCAGCGCGGCGGCGATCGCCTACGGCGCGGCCGTGTTCGCCGCGTACACCTGGTTTCTGTCCACCCTGCCGGCCTACGGGCCGCTCACGCCGTCGGCCTTCGAGACCGCGGCGGCGCTCGCGCTCACCGTCGCGTACGGTGCCGCAGGCGGTCACGTCGCGCGCTGGCTCTCGGACCGGCTGATCGGCGGCCCGCGCCGGGCAGGCGCGGCCCTCGAGAGGCCGGTGGCGGGCGCTACATCACCGGGCCGATGATCCAGGGCGCGAACTCTTCCTCGCCCACGCCGGAGAGCTCGCTCTTCGAGCGCTTGCCCGAGGCCACCGCGATCACTTCTTCGAAGATCTGACGGCCGACCGCCGCGATCGGCGTGCCCTCGAGGACCACGCCGCAGTTGATGTCCATGTCCTCGGCCATGTGGCGATACATCAGCGAGTTGGTCGCGAGCTTGATCGAGGGCACGGGCTTGCACCCGAACACCGAGCCGCGGCCCGTCGTGAAGCAGATGAGGTTGCAGCCGCCGGCGACCAGTCCGGTGATCGACACCGGATCGTGGCCCGGGGTGTCCATGAAGACGAAGCCGCGCGTGGTGATCGGCTCGCCGTACTGAAAGACGTCCATCATCGGCGTCGTCCCGCCTTTGGTGACACCGCCCAGGGACTTCTCGAACACCGTGGTGATCCCGCCCGCCTTGTTGCCCGGAGCGGGATTGTTGTCCATCGCCTCGATCCCGCGGCAGTACCACTCCCACCACTTGTAGCGGTCGATGAGCTTCTTGGCGACGCCTTCGTTGACGGCGCGCCGGATCAGTAGATGCTCGGCGCCGTAGATCTCAGGCGTCTCGGCCAGCACGCCGGTGCCGCCGTAACGCACGAGCTCGTCGACCGCCCACCCGAGCGCGGGGTTGGCGGTCATGCCCGAGTTCGCGTCGGATCCGCCGCAATTGGTC
The DNA here is from genome assembly GCA_003221615.1 of Candidatus Rokuibacteriota bacterium. GTDB lineage: Bacteria > Methylomirabilota > Methylomirabilia > Rokubacteriales > CSP1-6 > AR31. The sequence continues at coordinate 39,063 of QHSQ01000117.1, forward strand.
GCGAGCACCAGCTCCGAGATCGGTTGCGGTGTGCGCCGGGCGCCGTTGGCGAGGGGCAGGAGCCTGGCGACCTCCTGCGCGGCGCGATCGACCGTCTTCCGGATGCCGCCGGCCTCCTGGATGTTGATGACGGTCGGCTTGCGCTCGGGATGACCCGGCGCCGCCATCCGCTGACGCTCGACCATCACCGCGGCCTGGTTGGTCTCGCAGCCCAGGCCGATCAGGATGTACGCGGCCACGTTGGGATGCTTGGCGTAGCCGGCCAGCACGCGCTGCAGCGCCATGTGATCCTCGCCGAAGAGCTTGGTGCCGCATCCGGACTTGTGCGTGATCGCGAGGACACCGTCGATGTTCGGATAATCCTTCTGCACGTCGCGGAAGCGATCCTTGACGAACTGGCTGACGCTCGCCGAGCAGTTGACGCCGGAGATGATCGCGACGTAGTTGCGCGTGCCCACGCGTCCGTCGTCGCGCTTGTAGCCGTCGAACGTGCGCATCTGCGCCGGCGGATAGAAGTCGACTGGACGCACGTCCACGCCGATCTCGTAGCGGTCCGCGCTCAGGTCGCCGATGCCGAGGTTCTGCGTGTGGACGTGGTCGCCCACGGCGATGTCGCACGTGGCGAACCCGATCACCTGCCCGTACCGGCGGACCGGGGCGCCTGTCGCCACGGCTCGGCGGGCCACCTTGTGGCCCGGCTTGATCTCCTGACGGACCTCGATGTGGGTGGCGCCGTCCTCGAGGACGGTGCCGGCCGCCAAACCGGCCTTCGCGACCGCGACGTCGTCCTCGGACCTCAGGACGACCGCTTTCTCCGTGAGCGCGTATGTCGCCATGGGAATCCTCCGGCGGTCACTATACCGGATCGGCCGAGCCGCTCAAGGCTCCTGATCGATCAGCACGACCTGAGGAAGAATCCCACCGCGGCGCTCGCGAGCGCGACCCCGGCGGCGGCGAAGAGCCAGCCGAATCGGTCCCAGAAGCCGAGGTCGCCCGCGACGAGGACCTTGCGCGGCGCGCTCATGGTCTCGTCCAGGTAGGCAATCGCCTGGCTGACGATCGACCGATCGACGCGGCGTTTATGGTCCGCGTACGCGAACAGAAGGCAGTGGTCGGCGAGGACGTTGATGAGTCGCGGAATCCCGCCGGAATACCGCGCGATCCGCCTGATCGCGCGGTCGGTGAACAGAGCCATGTCGGGCGCGCCCGCCACCTGCAGCCGGGTGCGGATGTACTCGTGAGTGTCGCCGGTGCCGAGCGGCGGGACGTGGCAGCGAAGGCTGATCCGCCGCCTGATGTGACGAAGAGCGGGATGATCGATTTTGGCCGCGAGCTCCGGCTGCCCGACCAGCAGGACCTCGAGCAGTTTGCTGGGCGCGCCCTCGGCGGTCGCAAGCAGGCTGATTCGCTCGAGTCTCGCCGCGTCGAGGTTCTGCGCCTCGTCAATGATGATGATGGTCTTCTGACCGGCGCGCTCACGCTCGAGCAGGAAGCGCCTGAGCGCGGCGAGCCGCCGCTCCGGCGATTCCTCGGGCTTGGCGATTCCCAGGTCCTCGAGCAGCCATTCGACGATGCCGTCGAACGACAAGGCCGTGTTGAAGACATACGACACCGCGGTGTCCTCGTCGAGGCGCTGGTGAAGGGCCCGCAACAGCGTGGTCTTGCCCGTGCCGGCCTTGCCGGTCAGGACGATGAAGCCTCCGCGTTCGCGAGGGCCGTGCTGAAACTGATCGAGGACCTCGCGGTGTCCCGAGCCTATGTAGAGAAATCTCGGGTCCGGTGTCATGTTGAACGGGTTCTCGTTGAGCCCGAAGAAACTCAGATACATGACACCGGCACCACGCACCCACGTTCGTGCTGCCTGACATCACAGTCAAGGTCTCGTTTCTCTGTGAGAAATGCGGCCTTCGCGAGGGATCACGCGACAATCTCCCCTGGAATCAGGGAATCCGGCGGAGCAGGGCGCGGAACCCAGGAAAACGGCGACATTTCGGTGACGCCGCCCTCCGAGCCCGCATCAGATGGGGCGTTTCACCGTTTGTGGATATCGGTGGGCAAGTGGATAAGCCGCCATGTCCCGGGGTTGGGTATGCAGAAAAACTTCGTGAGATCGGCGGTCGTCACGCTATGAATGGGGCGATTTGAGCAGCGGAGAGTCGCGGGGGCTCGCCAACGCAGCATCGTCGGCGGGATCAGGCGTCGTGGCCAGACGCCTGTGCGTCGTCTCTCGCAATCCGCTCGTGTCCGGAGTGTTCATCGCGGGCCTCACGTCCCTGGTGGGCTCGCGCGATGAGCTGGAGATCGTCGTGGACCGGCGCCGCAACGATCCGGCGAGCGATCAGCCGTCGGTCGAACGCCGCCAGCGATCGAACGTCGTTCGGGCGCTGGAGCGCGACGGGTTCGCGGTCGTCCCGGTGCCACCCGCTCGGGCTCCCGGAGATCTCGGTGCGCCGAGCGAGCGCCTTCGCGTCGAGCAGGCCTACGAGCACCGGCTCGAGCGGCTGCTTCGCTTCAAGCACCGCCGGACCGTCCGCCTCAAGCGGTGGCTGATGCTCTCCGCCCTGCTGAACGCGATCTTCGCCCTGTTCTTGCTCGCGCCGCCAGCGAAGGCTCTTCTGCAGAAGACGCGACCCGCCGCTCCGGTCTCGTCGATTCGTTCACCGGTCACGCCGAGCCCCGTCTCCAGTTCGCCGTCGCCCTGAGGCCGGAGCGCGCGGGGCGAGCGACGGTGCTCGCGCCGAGGTCGCCTGAGGTCTACGCGGAGCTCGGCCCCTGGATGCGGAGCACGACCGGGGGCTCCGTCTCGAGCTGGAGCGTCGTGTGGTCGATGCCGAAGCGGGCGTGCATGACGGCGTGGAGCGTCTCGAGCAGGCGTTCGCTGTCGCGGACGTCGTCGACGACGACGTGGGCGCTCATCGCTTCGCGCTCGGAGGTGAGCGTCCACACGTGCAGGTCGTGGACTCTGCGCACGCCCGCGACGGAGCACAACGCGTCCTCGATCTCGCGCAGGTTCAGATGGGCCGGCGTGCCCTCCAGGAGCACGTTGACCGCCTGCGTGAGCAGCCGCCACGTCCGGGGGACGATGACCAGGGCGATGGCGCCGCTGACGAGCGGATCGGCGAGCGTCCAGCCGGTCACCACCACCAGGGCCGCGGCGATCACCACCCCGATGGAGCTCAGCGCGTCGCCGAGCACCTCGAGGTATGCCGCGCGGACGTTGAGGCTCGTTGCGGCGGCGCCGTGGAGCAGGGCGGCGCACACCAGGTTCACCACGAGGCCCACGGCCGCGATGCCCAGCATGGGCCCGCCGAGGATTGCCGGCGGCACCAGGAGACGGCGGTAGGTCTCGAGCAGGATCGCGCCCGCGACCACGAGCAGCACCACCGCATTGACGAACGCCGCGAGGATCTCGGCTCGGTAGTAGCCGTAGGTCTTGGCTGGCGTCGGTGGGCGTCCGGCGATCCAGATCGCGAAAAGCGCGAGTCCGAGACCACCGGCGTCGGCGAGCATGTGGCCGGCATCGGCCAGGAGCGCGAGGCTGCCCGACCAGAGGGCGCCGGCGACTTCGATGACGAGGAATCCGCACGTCAGCGCCAGGGTCGCGGTCAGCCGCCCTCGCGAGCGCGCCGCGGCGGTCTGGCGGTGTGCGCGCGCATCCATCGTGCGGATCGTAGCAGGTTCCGGCGCCGAATCGCTCCTTCAGTCGTGGTCGTCGACGTCGCTCCAGGTGAACCCGATGAAGAGCAGCACCGTGTACTTGTCCAGCTTCGCGCGGCCGGTGGCGATCGGCGGCGCATGAACGATCGCGTCGGTCTTGCCGTCGAACTCGTAGAGCCGAAGCTCGGCGACGCCCCGATTGCGCTGCCACTTGAAGATCGCGATCTCCGGAACCGGCACGTTCACCACCGGCGCCTGGAACGCGGGAATTCCCAACAGGGTCTGGTCGTTGTCGGTGCCGAGGACGCTCGCGAAGGCCTTGACCTTGAGGTCGGGCGACTCCGACACGGTGCGCACCCCCTGGGCCCTGAGCCACGTGACGACGAACTCCTTGATCAGGGCTTCGGGTCCGGCGTGATGAAAGACCTCCACCGTGACGGTCTGGCTCTTCAACCGCGCGATGTCCAGTTGGCTCAGCGCGCGCTCGAGGGAGCGGATCAGCAGCTGCTGGGTGACACCGGAGGGCAGCGTCGGGGGCGGCACGGGCGACAGTGAGCAGGCGCCGAGCGCGAGGCAGACAGACAAGGTCATGACGGACCGGAGTCGCTCGAGGTCGACCATCGCCGATATCTAGAAGTCTACGACCGCCTGCTAGAATCGATTATGCACCAGGATCGAACGATCGTACTGCAAGGCCGGCGGTTTCACTATACGGAATGGGGCGCGCCGACGGCGCCCGCGCTGATCATGCTGCACGGGGTGACCGGCCACGCGCGGACCTGGGACGAGGAAGCGGCCGCGCTCGCCTCTCGCTATCGTGTGCTCGCCCTCGATCAGCGCGGCCACGGCGATTCCGACCCAGCGCCCCACGCGGACTACACGGTGGCGGCGCTGTCGGCCGACCTGACCGCGTTCGCCGACTCCCTGCGGATCACGCGGGCCTCGATCGTCGGGCTGTCGATGGGCGGGCGCGTGGCGATCGCCTTTGCGGGCCAGGCGCCGCAGCGTGTCGAGCGGCTGGTCGTCGTCGACATCGGGCCCGACATCTCCGAGGCCGGACTGGTCCGGGTCGGCACCCTCATGGCGAAATCCCCGGAGCTGTTCACGAGCGTCGACCACGCGCTGGCCTTCCACCGCGTGACCAACCCGCTCTACACCGAGGCGATGCTGCTCCATCGGGTCCAGCACGGCACGAAGCCTGTGGAGGGCGGGTTCACCTGGAAATACGACCGCGGCCTGCGCGAGGCCGTGCGCTCGGGCACCTGGCGCGATCCGATCGATCTCTGGCCCCTCTGGCGGGGCATCGCCTGCCCGATTCTGTTGGTGCGTGGGGGCGACTCCGACGTGCTGTCGCCCGAGATCGCCAAGCGCATGGTCGAGGAGAATCCTAACACTCGCCTCGCCGAGATCGCTGGCGCCGGCCACACGGTCCCCGGCGACCAACCCCTGGCCTTCCGCACCCTCCTCAACGAGTTCCTCGCGACCTGACAGACGCCGGCGGCGCGACGGCGGGTCAGTGGGCACGAAGAGGCTAGCGTTCGCGCAGCTTGCGTGCAGCGTCGGCACGCATCTGCTGCATGGCGCGCGTCTCCTGGTCGGAGTAGCGCTCCTCGGTCCACGGGTCGGCGTGCATGTGGTAGCCGTTCTGCTCCCAGAACCCGGGCGGATTGACGTCGAGGAACTCGAAGGCGCGGAGCCACTTCGAGCTTTTCCAGAAGTAGAGCTTGGGCAGGACCAGGCGCATCGGACCGCCGTGGTCGGGCTCGAGGTCGCGACCGTTGTGCTTGAGCGCAAGGATCACATCGTCCTGCACGAGATCGACGAGCGC
>QHSQ01000326.1 GCA_003221615.1 Candidatus Rokuibacteriota bacterium
CCCCCCTCGGGCACGGTGTCGATGTGCGAGCCGGTGAGGACGACCGGCATTTCCGGACGAAGGGCGCGGATGCCGGTCGCGCCGAAGGTGTTACCGGCAGAGTCGACCCACGTCTCCAACCCTGCCCCCCGCATCTCGCCGATCAGCCACGCCCGGGCTTCCTCGTGGGGCGGGGACCAGCACATGCGCGTCACGCCGCCGCCGGGCAGAGCCCCAAAGCGAGCAAGCGCGTTGATACGAGAAGTGAGCCGCGGCAGCGAGATCGAGATCACCGTGGACGGAGTATAAGCCTTGACTTCACTCCGGGAATGGCCCGAAAATGAACCACGGTTCAGTCGTTCGGCTCGCCCACCTTCAGGAGGCGAAATGGATCTCTCACTGACTCCGGACCAGGAAGCTTTCAGGGCGACCGTCCGCTCCTGGCTCAAGACGAACATGCCGCGCGAGTGGAAGCCGACGGGCAGCTCCGAGATCCCGCGCGCCGGACAGTACGAGTTCCTCCGCCGCTGGCAGCGCACCTTGTTCGACGCCGGCTACATCGGTCTCACGTGGCCCAAGGAATACGGCGGCCGCGGTCTCACGTTCATGGAAGAGCTGGTCCTCCAGCAGGAGATGGCGCTGGCGAAGGCGCCCCCGATCCTCAACGTGCTCGGGGTGGGCATGGGCGGTCCCACGATCATCGCGTGGGGCAACGAGGAGCAGAAGAAGCGCTATCCGGCCAAGATCCTCTCGTGCGAGGAGATCTGGTGCCAGGGCTACTCGGAGCCGAATTCGGGCTCCGACCTCGCGTCCCTGCAGACGCGCGCGGTCAAGGACGGCGATCACTGGGTGATCAACGGGCAGAAGGTGTGGACCTCGTTCGCCCACGTCGCCGACTACATGATGCTGCTCGCCCGCACCGACCCAAACGTGCCCAAGCACAAGGGCATCACCTATTTCCTCCTCGACATGAAGCTCCCGGGCGTCACCGTGAAGCCGCTCAGGCAGATCACCGGCGAGGCCGAGTTCAACGAGGTCTTCTTCGACAACGTCCGCGTGCACGAGTCGCAGGTGCTGGGCGGCGTCAACAACGGCTGGGCGGTCGGGCTCACGACGCTGATGTATGAACGGCTAACTCTGGGCTTCGGGCTGCAGATGCGTCTCCGGATTGCGCTCGACGGCCTGCTCGAGCTCGCGAATGGGATGGAGAAGAGCGGCCGCGTCGTGACGAAGGATCCGGTGATGCGCCAGAAGCTCGCGCAGCTCTGGATCGACACCGAATGCCTCAAGTACACCGGCGCGCGGGCGATCACCAAGCTCCTGCGCGGGGAGATGCCGGGCCCGGAAGTCTCGACCGGCAAGATGGCCTGGGTCGACACGCATCAGCGGCTGCAAGAGATCGCGATGGAGATCGAAGGACCGTATTCGCAGCTCGTGAAGGGCTCGGACTGGGCGGTCGAGGGCGGCGTGTGGCCGCACTCGTTCCTCCGCTCGCGCGCCAACTCGATCGAGGGCGGCACGACCGAGATCCAGAAGAACATCATCGCCGAGCGGCTGCTCGGCCTGCCCAAGGACTAGCCCCATGGACTTCGGGTTCAGCCAGGAGCAAGAGCTACTCCGCTCGACCGCGCGCAAATTCCTCGAGAACGAGTGCACGTCCGGATTCGTGCGGGCACGGATGGAAGAGCCCGACGGCGTCACGGACGAGTTCTGGGCCAAGCTGGCCGAGCAAGGCTGGCTCGGCCTGATTTATCCCGAAGAGCACGGCGGCTCGGGGCTCGGCTTCGTCGACCTCACGGTGCTGATGGAAGAGATGGGACGGGTCGTGATGCCCGGGCCGTTCTTCTCCACCGTGCTGCTCGGCGGGCTCGCCATCCGCGAGGCCGGCTCGGCGGCGCAGAAGAAGGAATGGCTCACGCGCATCGCGGCCGGCCAGGCCAAGGCCACGCTGGCCTGGACCGAGCCGAGTGCTCGCTGGGACGCGGCCGGCGTCACGTGCACGGCGAAGGAAGAGAAGGGCGGCTTCGTGCTCAAGGGCACGAAACTCTTCGTCCCCGACGCGCATCTCGCGGACGCGATCGTGGTGGTCGCGCGCACGAGTGAGGGCAAGGCGGAAGATGGCGTGAGCCTCATCCTCGTCCCCAAGGGCACGCGCGGCCTTCAGGTGAAGCTCCTGCCCACGATGGATCAGACGCGCAAGCTCTGCGAGGTGTCCTTCCAGGACGCGGCCGTGCCGGCCGACGCGCTGATGGGCGTCAAGGGCAAGGCATGGCCGACGCTCACGCGTGTGGTCGAGCGCGCGACCGTGGCGCTCTGCGCCGAGATGTGCGGCGGCGCCCAGCGCGTGCTCGACATGACCACGGACTACGCGAAGATCCGCATCGCGTTCGGCAAGCCCATCGGGACGTACCAGGGCGTCAAGCACAAGGCCGCCGACATGCTCGTGGACGTCGAGAACGCGAAGTCGCTCACGTACTACGCCGCCTGGGCGGTCGACGAGAACTCACCGGAAGCTCCGCTGGCGGCCTCGATGGCCAAGGCCTACGTGACCGACGCCTATCGCAAGATCGCCGGCGCCGGGATCCAGCTCCACGGCGGCATCGGGTTCACGTGGGAGCACGACCTGCACCTCTACTTCAAGCGCGCCAAGTCGTCCGAGTTCACGTTCGGCGATGCGACGTACCATCGCGAGCGGGTCGCGCAGCTGATTAATTTGTAGTTGGGGAGTACGAGACGTACCCCCCCAAGCTCCCCGACTCGCGTATGCGAGCGAGCCGAGGCTCGCTCGCGACTGCTGCTACCCTCGACTACTCTCGACTACTCTCGACTACTCTCGACTACTCTCGAGTACATGCCTACTACCCTCTCGTGCATGCTTACTGCTCTCCCGTACATGCCGACCCGTCAGATCTCGGACGCTTCAGACCCCATGCTGATCGGATGAGTACATCTCCGCCGAACGCGCCGAAGACGCCGGTCGAGCCCAAGCCGGCGGCGTCGGTTGTTCTCGTAAGGGATGCGCCGACGGGCTCGCCCGAGCCGCTCGAGGTGTACATGATCCGGCGGAACCGCAACATGAGATTCCTCGGCGGCTACTACGCGTTCCCCGGCGGCAAGGTCGATCCCGGTGACGGCGCGCCGGACGCGCTCGCCCGCTGTCGCGGGATGGACGCCACCAAGGCCGAGGGGATTTTCACGGGGCACGAGGGGACGCCGGCGCTCGCATTCTGGGTGACCGCGGTGCGTGAGCTTCTCGAGGAGAGCGGCGTCATGCTCGCGTGTGACAAGGACGGACGCGCCCTCGATCCCGCGGTACCCCGGACGAGGGACGCGATCGAACGGTGTCGCAAGGCGCTCATGGCCGGCGAGGCGCCATTCACCGAGCTCATCACCCGCGAGGGCTGGTACTGCGACCTCCGCTCGCTTCGCTATCTCTCGCACTTCATCACGCCGACCTCGAGTCCGATCCGTTTCACCGCGCGCTTCTTCCTCGGTCCGATGCCGCCCGGCCAGGAGCCGCGGCTCTTCACCGAGGAGACGTCCGAAGGGTTCTGGATCTTTCCAGGTGAGGGGTATCGCCGCTACCTCACGGGCGACATGAAGATGGCCGAGCCGGGCGAATACGGCCTCGGCTATCTGGCCCAGTTCGCCTCGCTCGAGGAGCTGATGGCCGCCCACCGCGACGGCCGTCACAAGTTCCAGGGCATCGCCGACCGGATGGAAGTGGTGTGGTCGAGCTTCGACTGGAAGCAGAACCGGTTTCCGTCGAAATCTCTTTAGTTCCTGAGAAGTACAACGCATCGCTCTAGAATTGGTCCAGACTTTTCGCGGAAAAGTCGAGGGAAAACTCACGTAGAACGGTCAGCAACTTTGATCGCTGACCGATAGAATCGGGACGTCTTCCTTCTTGTTGGGTACGCTGGTGCGCCTCGGGTCGTTCGGCTTAGACTCCCGCCAGCCATCCTCACCGAGGTGCCCATGCGGTTGATCGGGCTCATGTTCGTTCTCGCTCTCAGCCTTCTCGCGCCGCTGGTTGGCGAGGCGCAGCCGGCGGGTAGGGTGTATCGCGTCGGTATCTTGGGCGAAGCGGCCTCCGACCCATCGGAAACGCGTCTGTGGCAAGCCTTCCGGTCAGGCCTGCGGGAGCGCGGCTGGATCGAGGGCAAGAACATTCTGATCGAATCACGTTGGGCTGAAGGCAACTCCGCTCGGCTCCAAGAACTCGCGGCCGACCTGGTACGGCTCAAGGTGGACCTGATCGTGACGCGAGGGTCGATATATACGCAGGGTGCTAGAGCAGCGACTTCCTCGATCCCCATCGTCTTCACAATGCATGCGGATCCCGAGAAGACGGGCCACGTCGCGAGCCTCGCCAGACCCGGCGGGAACATCACAGGACTGTCCATCCTGATGACCGACCTCAATGTCAAAGGTCTAGAGTTCCTGACCTCTGCCGTCCCAGGAGCGAAGCAAATCGCGGTTCTCGGGAGCCCCGATATGCCGTCCTATATCCCGTCACTCAATGCTTTGCAGGAGGCTGCTCGCCCGTTTCATTTGCAGCTGCGGACAGTGGTGGCGCGGACTGGAGCCGACCTGGAAACCGCTTTTTCGGCTATGGCTCGCGAGCGCGCGCGGGCCGTTGTCGTACTCGGTTTCGGGCCCTACATGGCCGCGAGGCAACGAATCGCCGAGTTAGCCCTCAGGCACCGGCTGCCGACGTTTTTCTCGTGGCGCGATCATGTGGAGGCAGGTGGCTTGATGAGCTACGGCCCGGATCTCAGCGATCTCCTTCGGCGCGCTGCCTCCTACGTGGATGAATCCTCAAAGGCGCCAAGCCCGCCGATCTCCCCGTGGAGCAGCCGACGAAGTTCGAGCTGGTCATCAATCTGAAGACCGCCAAGACTCTCGGGCTGACGATCCCGCAGTCAGTGCTCTTGCGAGCGGATCAGGTGATCGAATGATGGGATCGGCGAGCGTTCATCATTCAGCTGGGTGGAAGCATCCTTGGCCCGCCGCTCGCCGCCGACGCGCAGCCTTCGGAGAAGGTTTATCGAATCGGCATGCTCGAGCGGACGTCGAAGACTCTCAACGCGGCCAGCCTCAATGGCTTTCTCCGGGGCATGCAGGAGCTCGGTTACGTGGAGGGGGAAGCACTTCGTCATCGAGTACCGATCCGCCGACGGGCTGGATGAGCGGTTTCCGGAGCTGGCGGCTGACCTGGTTCGGCTCAAGGTGGACCTGATCGTAACGCGGGGGACGCAGGCGATTCTGGCGCCAAGAATGCTACGAACACGATTCCCATCGTCATCACGGGAGCGGGCGACCCGCCCAGCTCGGAGGCGAGTCGCTGCGGCTCTGCGATGTATTCGATGACCCCCAGTTACTCGACGACCCCGAGGCGCGCGATGAAGCCGGCGTCAGCCCCGAGGTCTCCGCCTCCGACGACCGTCTGCGCTGCGGCGCGCTCTGCGTAACGGCGGATGTCGCGGTGGTCGTGATGAAAGTCGGACACGGGTACAGCTTGTAGGTCTCCCAGGACGCCCCGGTGCCAGGTCGGGCCGGGGCGTTCACACAACCAACAACAATGACGGAGGTGCGTGATGGAAGCGAAGGATCTCTCTCTAGCTGAGCAACTCGCCGCGACATACGTGGAGAAGATCGAGGCCGCCTACAAAGAGGAGCTGGCCGGCCACGAGCGGCAGGTCGGTAACATCGTCGAGGTCGGTCGGCTGATCCTCGAGGCCAAGGAGGCGGTCGGCCACGGTAAGTTCACGCCGTACGTCAAGGAGAAGCTCTCATTCGGCATCGACAAGGCCGAGGCGCGGATGACGATCGCCCGTTGCCACGAGATCGAAAATTCCGCCAACTAACGGATTTTGCCATCCTACGCTAGCCCGCTTGAGGCGCTCGCGAACGTCGACAGGCGGACCGGCAAGAAGGGCACGCTGGCGAGGCTGATCGAGCAAGGGAAGATCCACCCCGACCTCACCGCTCGTCGTGAGCTTGAAGCCACGAGACGAAGTCGACCGCGAGGCCGCTCGCCGCGACGTCGCCAAGAAGCTCGGGGTCAAGCCGAACGACCCTATGGTCGACAAGGTGCTCACCGAGACCATCGGCGTGGAGGCGTCGTCGACGCCGATACCAACCGCGAAGGTGCGTCCAGAGGCGCCGCCCGCGGAATGGAAACAGGACCGCGCAGCGGCGAGGTTCATCGAGGCGACGAAGGCGGCGAAGGGTCTATTGGGCAAGGCCGTCTTGGCGTACCTCGCGGGCTGCCCCAAAGGACTGGACCAGGAGAAGAAGGAGTACCGGCTATTCCCCGAGCGAGAGCTCACACGGATGTTCACGCAACTACTTTCGTGGCTAGGGAAACAAAGAGAGTGGGTGCGAAGCGCCGAGTGGAATAACGGCCAGTGGGAGCCCCCGGTGCCGCGGTCGGAGGCCGCCCAATGAAAAGGCACAGACCTCGAGACGATGATCGATTCCGGCGCGTACTCGGCGTTGTCCAAGGGCAAGCGGATCAACCTGGAGGACTACGTCGACTTCATCCTCAAGCGAACTGGCGCCGACTGCTGGACAACAGCAGTGCCAGGGGTGTCCGTCGTCAACCTGGACGTGATCCCAGGTACGAAGGGCGGTCCTCAACCGACCCCTGCCGAGTGCGAGCGCGCTGCCGAGGAAGGATGGGACAACAGGGTGCGTGTTTGAGTCGCGTCATCTCTAAAGGAGAAGGCGACGGTGATCGCCGCTCAAACACGGGTCGAATCCCCTTGGAACGCACCGCACCAAGAGCAGGGAAGTGGGTCGCCTCGGCCCGAAAATGCGGCGCTCGAACGTGGCCTACGGGGTCTCGGACACCATCGGGGGCGAGCGGCGCTCGGGCGAGCGAGAGATGAGGCCAAGGTAGCCGGCAAAGGGCACCACGGGGAGTGCCGCTCTGATTGGCCGCGGCAGCACCTTCATGCCCTGGCCGTTCGCAATCTCGCACTCGTGGGTCGTGCGGCTCGTCGGCATCGCCCGCATCTTGGCGACCGTGAGCGCGTGGCGAAAGCTATCGCCGAGCTCGACCCAGTTCATCAAGATAATGTTGTCCACCAGGGAGCTGACCTTGAACTCCCCCATCATCGAGGACATGCCGAGCATCTCGGGGTTCTCGTGGTTGTAGACCGCGGTGACCTGATGCTCCTTCATCAGCGCGACGATGGCGTGGAAGAAGTCACGAAAGCTGCGCTCGGCCGGGCCCAGGCTCGACCCGTAGGTCGACAGGCTGTCAATCACCGCGCGGCGGGGCTTGAAGTCCTCGACGATCGCCTCGATCTGGGCGAAATGCCGGTCAATCTCGAACTCTTGTGGCGGTTCGTACCACAGATGCACCAGGCCCTTATCGATGAACGCCTGGAGATCGATCCCGATGCTGTGGGCGTTCCGGAGGACCTGGGCCGGCGGCTCGTCCAGGGTGATCATGAGGCCGCGCTCGCCGCGCCGGGCCCCTTCGGCGATGTACTGCAGGGCCATGACGCTCTTCCCGGCGCCCGAGATGCCGACGACGAGCGTCGTACTCGCGACGAAATACCCGCCGTTCACCAGCTCGTCCAGGCCCGGAACACCTGTCGTAACCCGCGTGGTCGGGTCGAAGGCCGCGCCCCGTTCGCGAAGCAGCCCGCGGGGTGCCTGGACCCGCCGATAGACCTCGAGCCCCTGGCCATTGATGATCCGGAACGTATGGCGCCCCAGGGCGAACTCGTGGCCGCGCGACTTCACGATCTCGAGTGACCGCAGCACGGCGCGCTGGACCGGCTCGATGCTGAGCCGGACGATCGTGTCCGCGACGAACTCCTCGGGCGCTCGGGCGGCCGCGGGGTCAGCAAACGTCGACTCCAGCGCGAGCATCGCCGTCAGATTTTCACGGTGCAGCCCCTCGGCGAGGAGGTGGAACGCGTCGCGAGAGTCCCCGGCATTAGACTCGGGGAGTCGGACGAGGCCATCCACGAAGATCCGCCGCGCGCCGATCTCGGCGGCCTCCGCAAGGAGTTGGCTGTCGGCTTGCTGAAGCTCCTGCTGGAAGAGCTGCCTTGTGGTGAAGATCATCTTCAATCGCCCGTTCCGCTCGAGCTCGCGCAAGTCCCACCCGAACAGGGCCGCGTCGCGAATGAGCTTGTCCGGGGCTACTTCGAAGAGAACGATCACCCCCGGCTCGTTGAACTGGCTGGCCCCGCGATACACGAACTCGACCCCGAACGTCGTCTTTCCCGTTCCCGCCGTACCCGCGACCAGGATGATGTTCCCTCGCGGAAACCCGCCGAAAAGAACTTCGTCGAGCCCTTTGATCCCTGTCTTGACGAGATCTGGTTCAGGCATGAGGCTCCTCTAAGGTACGGGGGACTGGTCGACCGTTCGCGACCGGCTCGGGCTCGTCGCCGCCCGAGAGCCGTGGCGGTCGGCGCTGTTTGAGAGCGTGAAAGACGGCCAGCCGGCCTTCTGGTGTTGCGGCGATTCGCAGGAGCGACGAGAGCCATCCGCCGAGAATGCTGCTGCCTCGTGTGAGAACGTAGAGTCGAGCGGGACGGGTCGAGTCCGGGGACTGTCGCAGCAGCCCAGCGGTCATCAGGATCTCGAGCGATCGCTCGACCTGTGGGAGGTCATACCCGACGTATTCGGCCAGGCGCTCGCTCTTGAGGAAGGCTTGCGGATGTCGATAGAAGAACAGCAACAGATCGAGATCGCATGGATGTTCCAGGCACCCGATACGGTCGAGGAAATCCCCGATTTGCTTGGGCTTCATCCGCTCTGGCGTCGCTAGTATGCTTGCCCTCTCTCGGTAGGGCAAGAGGACACGCAATCTCGGCCCGTCGGCCGAAGTTCGAGCTCTGTGCCCTAGCCCTTCGCGAGCTGCTCGACTTCCTTCTTCGACATCGTCTTCAGCCGCGACAGAAGGGTTTTCACCTTCCGCTCAGACGCGTGATCGGCCAGGATGAATTTCTTCGACTTCGTCCTGACGATGTAGGCCACCCAGTCGTCCAGGCTCGGCGTGCCCCGCCAGGCAATGGTGAGCCCGCTGAGCGGCATGCGACGGCGCCCTTCGACTTTCGCCAGCGGCTTCCGGCTCGCTTCCATAGGGCTCCGCTCCTCACGCCAGCAGGGTTCCCGGGCTCGGGAAGACCTGTGAATCCTTCCTACGAGAACGATCGATCGCGATGCCCACTTAGAGATCACGCCATCGGGGATGTCAATGCTTCGTTTGCCCGCATCAAAGGCGCATGCGTGAGCCTCGAGGCGCCCGCGACCCATCGAATGGCCGAATTATTACGTCGGTGCTCGCGGTGGACGAGTAGACCGTCGCTTTTGGCGACTATGCCCGCGAGAGCGCATCACACCGTGCAATTTTGGCGGCTGGGGATAACTGTGGAGATGTGGACAAGATGTGGGCGAGGTTACCCGGGAGGTCGCAGGTAAATGCAACACGGCCCGCGGCGCCTGTGTGAGATCGAGCTTGTTCGGGACCCACGATCGCGCCATACGTCCGCGAGGCGGAGCTCCCCAGCGCCATAGAGGACTGAGCCTCGCGGGAGGGCGACATGCCGAACGGTCACAAACAGCCGCCAACACGGGAAGAGATTTACCGGCAGATCATCGTCACGCTTCCCGACTCTGCGCCTATCATCACCGCGCGCCAGGCCTTGTTCGACGCCTTGCACGCCTCCGGTGTCGAGTTTCAACATATCGACTCGATCGAGCTGCTGCACGCTGAGTTGCTCCTGCTGGCGGCGGGCGAGGACGTCCACGCGGTGTGCCGCCACGTGATCAGCGTCGGGGCGGCCGTCACCGCCGAACAGAACGGCGCGCTTCACAGCGCGGGGGTTGTCGCGCCCGTGGTGAACGATCCGCTCTACCGACATCAATGGGCGCTCCCGCAGATTAGCGCCGAGCCGGCGTGGCTGCGTGCCCAGACCATGGTCAACCTGTTTGCGCCGGGTGTCGTCGTAGCCGTCGTCGACAGCGGGATCCAGACCGCGCACCCCGACCTGGTCAACCACCTCTGGATCGATGGCTTCGGCAACCATGGATTCAACACCATCACCGGTGGCGGCAACGTGTTCGACGGCGACGGGCACGGGACGCGGCTCGCCGGACTTATCGGCGCCCTCTCCAATGACGGGGTGGGCATCGCCGCCGCGGAGTGGCCGCTCCGGTTGATGGCGGTGAAGTTCATCGACATCCGGAACCCGCCGACCGCCTGGTCGGGCGCCGCGGCGATTGTGCTGGCCCTCCTGGGCGGCGCCGACATCATCTGTTGCGCCTGGGGGGTCGGTGTCCCGTTCGCTGTGCTCCAACTGGCAATCCTCCTGGCCAATGGCTGGGGCCCGGCGGGTGTCCTCGTCGTCGCCGCCGCCGGCAACGACGGCCTCGACAATGACCTCCTCCCGACCTTTCCAGCCAGCTATCCAGGGTGCCCGAACCTGGTCTCGGTCATGGCGTCCGACCGGGACGACGACAGAGCGTGGTTCTCGAACTATGGCCTGGCGACCGTGCACCTCGCCGCGCCCGGCGTCCACATCCTTACCACGGACACGTACTTCGGTGTACCGCAGTGGCGGGAATTCAGCGGCACCTCCGCTTCGTGTGCCTTGGTCACCTATGCCGCGGCGCTGATCAAGACGATAAATCCTGCGTGGACTCCGACTCAGATCCGCAATCATCTGTCGCGTCGGTCGATCCGGGTCCGCTCTTCCCGGGCCCGTGGCTCCGATGCGTCTCACTGGGGCGGTTGAATCTCGACCGCGCGGTGGTCGGCCCGCTCGCGATCATAGCGCCGGCCGCCGGCCAGGTCTGGAATGCCGGAACGAACCAGTTGGTCCAGTGGGCGAATAGGTTTGTGATGAACCCGCCCGTCGCGACGGTCTCGATCGAGATATCCAGGAACAACCTCCCGTTCGTGGCGTTAGCTCCCGGCCGGCTAAACAACGGGCTCTGCTTCGTTCCCGCGGGGCCTGCGGCGGTACTGGCGCAGCTTCGAATCCGGTGCGACGGGGCTCCGAACTTTTTCGCGGAGTCCGGTGTGTTCAGCGTGCAGTAGCGCCCCGCCCTCGGTCGGCTGCGAAACGCTCCAGAACGCCGCCGAGGCATAGGTGAGCAGTCGGCGACGCGGCAAAGCGGCGCTCCGTCGCGCCGCGCGACGAGGCGCGTCACCGGGCGCCTCTCGCGGCCGAAGGCCGGCTGTCAGCTCGAGTGCTTGCCGGAGCCCTCGACGACGATCAGCGCTAGCGCAACTACCGAAGGGATAGTAGGTAGTCGCTTACTCGGCAGCGAAGGCGCGCTGCCTCTCGATGCCTTCGCGTCGGGGGCCCGCTATCTACTTTCTATCGACATTCCTCCCCCAAATGGGTCCAAATGGGGCAACTCAATCCCGTCTAACTTTGCGTATTCTGGACTGGTGTGTGATCTAACCTTCCTCTGGAAGCAGAATCGCTTTCCCGACCTAAGGAATCTCTGAATAAGGCTCCCGCTTTCGCGCGTGCCGTGCTGTGATGCACCGAGCAGCCTCATGCGAGAACGGGAGGTGGCGATGACGCGTTCGCAGCGGACGCTGGCCGGCACCGGCTTCGAGAAGTACACCAAGGTGACGCGACGGGCACAATTCCTCGCCGAGATGGATCGCGTGGTGCCGTGGCGTGAGCTCGGGGCACGCATCGAGCCCGTGTACCCGAAGGCGGGGAACGGGCGGCCGCCCGTCGGCCTGGAGCGCATGCTGCGGATGTACTTCCTCCAGCACTGGTTCAATCTCTCCGACCCGGCCGTGGAAGAAGCGCTGTACGACTCGCCGACGATGCGGGCGTTTGTGGGGATCGATCTGGGGCGCGAGCCCGTGCCCGACGAGACCACGGTGTGCAAGTTTCGCCATCTGCTCGAGGAGCATGGGCTCGGGCGCGTCCTCTTCGACGCGGTCGCCCGCCACTTGCGGGCCCAGGGGCTGACGGTGAGTACGGGCACGATCGTGGACGCAACGATCATCGCCGCGCCCGCGTCCACGAAGAACGCCGCCGGCACCCGCGATCCCGAGATGCATCAGACGAAGAAAGGGCAGCAATGGTACTTCGGGATGAAAGGGCACTTCGGCGTCGATAGCCAGAGCAAGCTCATTCATTCGGTCGAGGTCACCCCCGCGAACGTGCACGATAGTCAGGCGCTGCCCTGGTTGCTGCACGGGCGCGAGCGCCGGGTCTGGGGCGACTCCGCCTACACGGGGCAGGCGGCGGTCCTCCACGCCTGTGCGCCCTACGCGCAGGATTTCACCCAGCGCAAAGCGGGCCGGCAACAGGCCTTGAGCCGGGCCGAGCGGGCCACGAATCGCCAGAAGTCGCGGGTGCGCGCCAAGGTCGAGCATCCGATCGGCGTGATCAAACGCGTCTTCGGGTTCACCAAGGTGTGCTACCGCGGCTTGGTGAAGAATACACATCGGCTGGTCGTCGCCTGCGCGCTGGCGAACCTTTTCATGGTGCGCAAACACCTGCTCCGCCTGCAGGAGGCGTAGTGTGTCCAGTGAACGGTCCGGGCGCCGTCGAGGCGCAGCGGCAACGGACAACACGCCCCGAACGCGCTCCTGCCGTCGCTCTGACACTGC
>QHSQ01000505.1 GCA_003221615.1 Candidatus Rokuibacteriota bacterium
TCGCGGCGTTGTTGACGAGGATGTCGAGCCGGCCGTGGCGTCCTGTCGCGAGATTCACGGCGTTCTGCCAGTCGGTCTCGCTCGTGACGTCCAGATGCGTGTACGAGGCCTCGCCGCCGGCTCCGCGAATAGCCGCTTCGACCTTCTTGCCCTCGGCGTCGAGGATGTCGCCGAAGACCACCTTCGCGCCTTCACGCGCGAACGTCGCCGCTTCCGCCGCGCCCTGTCCTCGCGCCCCGCCGCTGATCAGCGCGACCTTGCCGTCGAGCTTGCCCATCGCTATCTCCTGTAGGGTCGCGCGCGCGCGTCAGCGCGCAGGAGCCGGATGAGTGGCGACCCAGTGTTTGGCGATATCGAGGCGCCGGGTGAACCAGACGCCCTTGTGGCCCCGCATGTAGTCGAGCGCGCGCTCGAGCCCCGCGGCCCGCGAGGGATGGCCGATGAGTCTCAGGTGCAGGCCGAGCGACATCATCTTGGGCTGCGTCCGGCCCTCGCGATAGAGCACGTCGAAGCCGTCCTTCACGAACGTGAAGTAGTCGTCCGCGGTGAAGAAGCCGCCGCGGCCGAACTTCGAATCGTTGGCGGTGAGGCTGTACGGCACGACCAGGTGCGGGCGATCGTTCACGCGCACCCAGTACGGCAGCTCGTCGTTGTAGGCGTCCGAGTCGTAGAGGAAGCCGCCCTCCTCCACGATGAGACGTCGGGTGTTCACGCTGGGCCCGGAGCGGCAGTACCAGCCGAGCGGCCGCTCGCCGACGGTCTTCTTCATCGACTCGACGGCCTTCCTGATGTGCTCGCGCTCCTGCTCCTCGGTGAGCTCCCAGTGCTTGATCCAGCGCCAGCCGTGCGAGCAGACGTCGAAGCCGGATTCGCGGATCGCGCCGGCGACCGCCGGGTTGCGCTCGAGCGCGAGCGCGCAGCCGAAGACGGTCAGCGGCAGCCCGCGCTCCTTGAAGATGCGCAGCACGCGCCAGAAACCCACGCGGCTGCCGTACTCGAACAGACCCTCGGCCGCCAGATCGCGACCCTGCACCCCGGAGTCGGCGCCGCCGGCTTCGGTCAAGGTGGCCTCGGAGAAGCCGTCGTCGTAAACGTTGTACTCGGAGCCTTCCTCGTAGTTGATGACGAAGTTCACGGCGATCCGTGCTTCGCCCGGCCAGTGGGGATGCGGCGGGTTGCCGGCGTAGCCGACCAGGTCGCGCGGATAGGGAGTAGACATTGGCGGGATTCTAGAACATCTTGGCGTCCAGGAGGGTAGCCCGATGGCCCCGGCCGTGATTCTCTCGTCCGACTCCCACGTCTTCGAGCCGCCGGATCTGTGGACGACCCGCATCGACACAGCCTTCCGGAATCGGGCGCCCCGCATTCAGCGCATCGACGGCGCCGACCAGATCGTGATCGAGGCGGACCAGGTTCTCTCGGGCATCGGGCTCATCTCGAACGCCGGCGCGCGCTTCGAGGCGCCCGAGACCATCTCGGGCCAGGGACGCTTCGAGGACGTGCCGCGCGGGGGGTACGACCCCCAGCAGCATCTGGCGGACATGCGGCTCGACGGGGTTGCGGGCGAGGTGCTCTATCCCTCGCAAGGTCTCTTCTATTTTCGCGTCGCGGATACCCCGCTGATGTCGGCGATCTTCCGCGCCTACAACGACTGGCTGGCCGACTTCTGCGCCACGGATCGCAAACGGCTCAAGGGCATCGCCATGATCAACCTGGACGACGTCCAGGAGGGAATCAGAGAGCTCCAGCGCGCGGCGCGCCTGGGCCTCGCCGGCGCGATGATCACGGAATATCCGCTGGAGCACCGGCGCTACGACCAGCCCGAGTACGAGCCGTTCTGGGCCGCGGCCGAGGCGCTCGGGATGCCGCTCAGCCTGCACACCGCCACCCGGCGGCAGGGGAAGATCCGCGGCGCCGGCGAGAAGACCCTGCGCGACGCGAGTAGCCGAGCGACGAAGGCGTTCTATCCGGCGCTCTCGATGTGCGACATGATCTTCTCCGGCGTCTTGGAGCGCTATCCGCGGCTGACTCTGGCCATCGTCGAGTTCGAGCTCTCGTGGGCACCGCACATCCTGACGTCGATGGACTACACGTATCGCGAGCGCACCGGCGAGGCGATTTATCGCTTCAAGAGCGACATGCGGCCGAGCGACTTCTTCCGTCGGAACGTCGTGCTGAGCTTCCAGGAGGACGCGATCGGCATTCGCCTCCGGGACACGATCGGCGTCGACAACATGATGTGGGGCTCGGACTATCCCCACAGCGAGTCCACGTTCCCGCAGTCGCGGAAGATCCTGGCGGAGATTCTCGCCGGGGTGCCGGAGGACGAGCAAGCGAAGATCGTCGGCGGGAATACCGCGCGCGTGTACGGCTTCGACGTGGCGAGGCTCGAGAGCCATGCTTGAGGAGCCGACCTCTCTTCGAATCGAGGACCCGGGCGTCCGCGCGCTCTTCACCGAGGCCGCGCGCTTCCAGTCGTGGCTCGACGTGGAAGCAGCGCTGGCCCAGGCGCAGGCCGAGCTCGGCATCATCCCCGCGAGCGCCGCTCGCGAGATCGTCACCAAGGCGCACCTGAAGTATCTCGACCTCGCCGCCGTCCGGTCCGGCCTCGCGAAGACCGGACACCCGCTGGTGCCGCTCGTCTGGGAGCTCGATCGCGCGTGCGAGGGCGACGCGGGCGGCTACGTCCACTGGGGCGCGACGACGCAGAACATCACGCAGACCGGCCAGCTCCTCCAGGTGCGGCGCGCTCACGAGATCTTCCTGGGACAGCTCGCGGCCGTGTTGACCCACCTCGCCGGGCTGGCGGAGCGAACCAAGGATGCGCTGCTGCCGGGTCGCACGCACGGGCAGCACGCGGTGCCGGCCACCTTCGGCTTCAAGGTGGCGGTCTGGATCGACGAGCTGTGCCGCCACGTCGAGCGCCTGCAAGCGTGCGAGGGGCGGGTGTTCGTGGCGATGCTGGGCGGCGGCGCCGGCACGCTCGCCTCGCTGGGTGAGCTCGGCCTGGCGACCCAGGAGAAGATGGCGGCGCGGCTCGGGATGCGCCCGATGACGGTGCCGGCGCGTACGATCGGCGACCATCAGGCCGAGTACGTCACGCTGCTCGGCCTGCTCGCTGCCACCGCCGGCAAGATCGGACGCGAGATCTACACGCTCATGAAGCAGGAATTCGGCGAGGTCGAAGAGCCTGTGCCGCC
>QHSQ01000506.1 GCA_003221615.1 Candidatus Rokuibacteriota bacterium
CACCAGATGCGCCAGCGTCGGGCCCGCCCCATTCTCCGCTTGCCTTCGCTGCCCTCTCTCTGTTCTCTTCGTCATTGGCGGCTCCTTGGCCCCGGTCGTGGGGACCGTTTGTCTTGGTCGACGCGATTCTCACGCCGACCAGGGAGCCGTCGCTACTCAGTTCTCAAATTCAACAGGGACCGGGACATCTCCGGTATGCGTCGCCCAACGGATACGAGCCCTTGCGCAAGCAGCTTGCCCGTTATCTTCGCCGCGCTCGCGGCATGTCTTGCGATGCGGATCAGATCGTGGTCGTGAATGGCTCGCAACAGGCGTTCGATCTGATTGCGCGGGTCCTACTCGATCCCGGCGATGCCGTCGTGATCGAGGAACCCAGCTATTCGGGCGCCCGCCTGATCTTTGAGACGGTGGCGGCTAAGCTTCTGCGCGTCCCCATAGATCGGGCAGGCCTAGACGTGGATGCCTTGCCGCCCGGAACGATTCGTCTGGCATATGTCACGCCTTGCCACCAGTTCCCGACCGGCGTCATCATGCCGACCAGCCGTCGTCTTGCCTTGCTTGATTGGGCCTCACGGACCGGCGCCTATCTGATAGAAGATGACTACGTCAGCGAGTATCGTTACGAGGGTCGCCCCCTCGAGCCGCTACAGACTCTCGATCACGCGGGGATAGTGATCTACGTTGGAACGCTTTCGAAAGTGCTGTTCCCGGCGCTGCGAATCGCATACCTCGTGCTACCGACGCCTCTCGTGAGACCATTCGTGGTGGCGAAGTTCCTCGCTGATCGATTTTCGCCGACCCTCGCACAACAAACGCTCACGGATTTCATGGACCAAGGCCAATTCGATCGACATCTCCGCCGATCGTGTGCACGGAATGCGAAACGATGTCAGGTTCTTACCAGTGCGCTCAAGACGCATTTCGGCGACCGCGTTGAGATCGCTGGCGAAAACGCAGGCGTGCACCTTCTGGTATGGTTCAACGATTTCTCGTCGGAAGACGGCCACGCCGTGGTGGAGCGCGCTGCCGGCGAAGGCATTGCAATCTATCCGGTCACGGCCTGCTACGAACGTCCGCCGCGTCGCCTGGGCCTGCTATTCGGCTATGCGTCCCTCGGCGAGGCAAGCATCCGGATCGGGGTTCGCCGTCTGGCGGAGGTGATTTAGTGTTTGTATGGCCAGTCCACGTTGACGCGACGCCGGCGCGGCCCGGAGGGAAGTTCTCGGAAAAAGCGGACGGTGAATTACGCCTCGAGATCGCAACAGTCAACCCGCCTGGGACCGATGGCTGGCGGAAGGAGTTCGAGGCGGATGCATGCGGAGAACGAGAAGGCTCAGGCCGACCTGAAGAACATGGATGCGGAGCTCAAGCCTGGTCGCTCGGTACCAGGCGGATGAGACCGATTGCCAACGCATCTCGATTGGCCGGACATCCAGATCCAGAGCTTGAACGACGAGATCATAGCGGAGAACGTGAAGAAGGAGTATCGGACGCGTGGGCCGATCGAGCGCAGGGAGCCATTGAACCAAGAGGTGAGCGATGACTGACGTGCGCGCGGTGCCAACGGTACAGATCGACGAGGCCGCGGTTCGTGTCAGCGAGTGGCGTCTCGCGCCTGGCGCCGTCATCGATTGGCATCGCCACGAGTACCCATACGTGGTGGTGCCCATGACGACCGGTCGCCTCGCCAGCAAGGGCAGGGACGGTGAGATCACCACCGAGTTGGTCGCCGGCCGCTGCTACTCGCGGCCGGAAGGCGTGGAGCACGAGGTGCGCAACGCGAACCCGTTCGAGTTCGTGTTCATCGAGATCGAGATCAAGCCGCGAACGTGACGCGCGAGTCCCGCGCCTCGCCGTCGCGCGTCAGTCCGGAGTGCTAGAGGTCGGAAGGTTCAAGGCTCCGCATCATTTGACGGTCCAGCCGCCCCCTGATGTTGAATGCCACAGGGCTGGACGCCCACGCATCAAGCAGGCCCACGGCCTCTTCTGCCAGGGCGATGCCCGCATGAGCGTGGTCGCCGTCCAGTCCGTCCTTCACCAGATGCCAGTCGGGTTGTCCTTCGTGAGCAGGGCTCTTGCGGACGCGCTCAGATTCCCAGCGAAGAATTTCGGATTCATGTTTGTGTGGTGGAACAGCATCGCAACGAGCTCATCTATTTCGTTCAAGAACAGCTCGAAGCGCCGGGTAGTCCTCAGAGCTGAACCGCTCGCTTCCGTCGGCTGCCGTGCTAGCTCGAAGTGAATGAGCCAACCACGAACCCTTTCGGGGTAGCGCAGGTCTTCGAAAGGATCCAACTCTGCAATGGCTGCATCGAATCGTCTCAGGTTGTCGTTATCGACCTGCCTCTTGAATCGTCGCCATATCCGACGAAGGTTGTGTCCCAGCCGCCGTCGCCTCCCTTCGTCATGCGTCTGGACCAAACAACCCTTTAAGTACATCTCAATCGCGTGATGAAACAAGTTTCCAGCAGTCGGAATGGCACGCGCGAAGTAGGCAAATCTAGCGGCGACGTAGTAATGAGTAGCCGCGTCAAAGTAACGACCGCGTAAGTCTTCCTCGTTTTCAGGGGCTGCCTGCTTGCGATTACTCGCCGAGCGCCAGAAAGCGGTGATGCCGGTGGCTATCCCCCGCGCGAGCTTCATCGAGTCGCCGGCCGGCCGATCACTTCGCCTTCGGCCCGCGCGGACCCAAGGTGCCGGGGAAGCATATTTGATTAGAAAATGCGACCATGTCCTCGCGGCCTCGTGCCCATTTATAGACCACCTTGGTTTCCCGGTCGATGTGCGCTTCGCCCTCCTGCTTCGTGTTGTAGGCGGACACGAAACAGTAACGAAGCCCCATGTCGGAATGAGTAATCTTGCCACAGCACCCACGTGCACTCGGCGTAGACCGTCGCGGTCGAGGGGAGCAACCGCGAGCACCCGTATGTACGGGTGCCGAACGAATCAATCGAGGCCACCTCTCGGAGGTGGAGTCTTCCTCCGCAGCGAACGCACTCGGCGACCTGGTGGTCCCGACAGTAGATGAAGAGGAGTGTGCGTTCCTCGGCGCTCAGAACACGAGGCCGACGACAATCGAGATGACCGAGAATCCAGAAGCCGAAGACGAGGGTGTCCTCCGGCGAAATCGTAAGCGAGCACTGCGGGCACGTCGCGGTCTGCGGTTCCGCCATTGGAGCATCCCCAATGCAAAGGGGGAGCGGATGGGC
>QHSQ01000327.1 GCA_003221615.1 Candidatus Rokuibacteriota bacterium
GTCCTTGATCACCTCGGGCAGAAGCCCGGTGCCGGCGGTCACGCCGTCGCCGATCCGTCCGCCCAGGTGCAACATCTTCGGGCCCTCGGCACAGATCGAGATGGGAATGCGCTGGCGCGTCACCGTCGACGCCCAGCGGACCCGCTGCGGCCTGCCCTGATAGGTCGCCTCGCCCTTGGCCAGGAGATCGCGCACGCAGGTCACGTAGTCCTCGATGCGCGCGCGCGTGGCCACCTCGTAGCCGATGTTGAGCACGGCGCTGTCGCCGCTGGCCATGTCCATGAAGGCGCGGCCTCCGGTCAGGCTGTCGATCGACGCCAGGAACGAGGCCATGACCTGAGGCTCGCGCGTGAGCGGATTCGTCGGACGAAGCCCCACGCGGGCGCGCGAGGCGCCGAGCGCGATCAACGTCGCCCTGACGTACGCGTCGCCGCCGATGAAGGCGGTGTCGTGCGTGCCGACGGCCTCGGCGCCATAGTCGTCGGCCATCTTGGCCAGATCGATGAACCGGCGCGTGTCCTTCTCTTGCAGCAGCGGTGTTCCCGGGCTCAGGCTGACTCCGAACGCGACTTTCATTTGGTGTCCTCGCGGTTGGCCGTTCGCGGGCCCCCGCTCACGTAAACGGTCTCCCCCGTCATGAAGCTCGCCTGGTCCGATGCCACGAAGATGACCGCCCATGCGATCTCCTCGGGGCGACCCAGGCGCTGCAGCGGTACCTCGCGAGCGGCCTGGGCGATCATCGCGGGGGTCTTCCAGACCTCGAGCACGGCTTCGGTTTCCGTGGGGCCGGGCGCCACGGCGTTGACGGTGATCCCGTACTTCGCCCACTCGGCGCCGAGGCTCTGCGTCAGCGCGGTGGCGCCGGCCTTGGCGGCCGCGTAGGCGGCCATCCCGCGCGAGCCGCTGCGTCCAGCCACGGAGGTGACGTTGATGATCTTGCCCGCGCGCTGGCGGATCATCACGCGGCCGACCGCCTGCGAGAAGAGAAAGACGCCGGTGAGGTTCGTCGCGATCATCGCGTCCCATTCCGACCGGGGCAGGTCCTCGAGTGGGGAGCGGATCCGGTAGCCGGCGTTGTTGACCAGGATATCGATGCGGCCGAACTCGTCCAGAGTTTGCGCGACGGCGCCGTCGACCTGCCGAGCGTCACCGACGTCGCACTCGACGGCGAGCGCACGGCGCCCCTCGGCGCGCACAAGGCCGGCGACCGGCTCCAGCGCGTCCTTACGGCGGCTGCACACCACCACATCGGCGCCGACTCGGGCGAGCTCGACCGCGATCGCCCGGCCGATCCCCTGGCTCGCCCCGGTCACGATCGCGACGCGATCGCGGAGGGTGTCGGCCGAGAACGCCACCTTACTGGATGACCGAACGCGGCGTCGCCACCAGGCGGGTGACCTTGATCTGCTCGCGGTCGATCAGGGTCGGGACCTTCGGCGCGATCTCGTTCTTCCAGTAGTCGCTCTGGTAGACCAGGTCGTAGAGCCGCTTGCGCTCGGCCTCGCTCTCGAATCGGCGAATCCAGACGTAGACGCTCTCGTCTTCCTCGCCGACGAAGCTGCCGAGGATGACCATGCCCATCTTCACCTGGAACGGGATGATCTCTTCTTCCATACACTTCACCCACTTCTCGCGCTGGCCGGGACGGACGTGGTACTGCCGAAGCTCGAAGATCATGCGGGCCTCCAGGGATGAGAGTCTTCAAAGGGTACACCACCGGCCGGCCCTCGAGACGTGTATGATCGTGACCCTGTGATCCGCAACCTGGTCGCGCTTTCGCCGCCGACGTTGCCCGACACACCGCCGATCGAATACGTGGAGGCGGCCGCGGCGGCGGGATACGACGCCGTCGGGCTGCGCCTGGCCCGCTCGCCGCTGTTCCCGTACTGTCCGGTCGTCGGCAACGCGCCGCTGATCCGCGAGCTCAAGCTGGTCCTCGCGAGCTCGGGCCTCTCGGTGCTCGACATCTTGAGCTTCTACCTGCAGCCCGAGACCGATCTGGACTCGTTCGCTCCCGCGCTGGAGCTCGGCGCCGAGCTCGGCGCGCGCTACGCGCTGGTGGCGGGCGACGATCCGGACTGGGCTCGCCTGCGTGCCCACATGGGTCGCTTCTGCGACATGGCGGCAGGGGTCGGCATCGCCGCCGCGCTCGAGTTCGCGGTGATCAGACCGCTCGCGACCTTGTCGCAGGCGCTACGGCTCCTCACCGAGCTCGGGCGAAAAAACGGCGTGATCTGTCTCGATCCCCTTAATTTCGTCCGCGGCGGCGGCAGCGCGGCGCTACTCCGCGGGCTCGAGCCCCGACTGTTTCCGTACGCGCAGATCTCGGACGGCGTGCTCGAGCCCGGCGAGCCCGATCTCACCAAGCTCGGACGGATGAGCCCCAACCAGCGCCGCCTGCCGGGCGACGGCACGCTGCCGCTCCGCCACATCCTCGATGTGTTGCCGGCCGGGCTGCCGTTGAGCGTCGAGATCCCGATGCCCCAGACCGTCCAGCTCTCGGCCCGCGAGTGGGCCCGGGCGACCGCGGACAGCACGCGCCGCTTCCTCGACGGGTACTACCGCGCCAAGCAGGAGGCGAGATGAAACGCAGCGACCAGCGCATCCTGACGACCCACGTCGGTAGCCTGCCCCGGACGCCCGCGCTCCGCGACCTGCTCGTGCGGCAGGATCGCGGCGAGAAGATCGACGCGGCCGCCTTCGCCCGCGAGGCGGAGGGGGCGGTGCGCCACGTCGTGGCCAGGCAGCTCGAGGCCGGCGTCGACGTCGGCAACGACGGCGAGCAGCCGCGCGTCGGGTTCTCGACCTATCCGGCCAGGCGCATGCGTGGCTTCGGCGGGGAGAGCAAGCGGCGTATGTCACGAGACATCGCCGAGCACCCGGACTACATGGCGCGCCTGTCGCGCATGCGCACGGGCGCCGCGCGGATCAACGACGCGCCGCAGGCGATCGCCGAGGTGGCCTACACCGATCTCGGCGAGGCGACCGCCGAGTGCGACCTGTTCCAGCGCGGCACGGCCGGCACGAAGGGCTTTGTCGAGCCGTTCATGACGGCGGCCTCGCCCGGCGTCATCGCCACGATCATGCTCGACGCCTTCTATGGCTCGCACGAGCACTATATCCGCGCGCTGGCCCGCGAGATGCGCAAGGAGTACGAGCTGATCGTCGCGCGGGGCTTCGTGCTCCAGCTCGACTGTCCGGACCTGGCGATGGAGCGCGCCCGGTTCTTCCAGGACGAGTCGCTCGACGGGTTCCTGGCCGCCGTGGCCCTGCACATCGACGCCATCAACGAGGCGATCGCCGCGATCGCGCCCGACCGGGTGCGCCTGCACCTCTGCTGGGGCAACTACGACGGTCCGCACACCCACGACGTGCCTCTCGAGCCGCTCCTGCCGATCATCTACCGGGCGCGGGTCGGCGCGCTCTCGCTGCCGCTCGCGAGCCCGCGCCATCAGCACGAGCTGAAGGCATTCCGGAGCCATCCCCTGCCCGACACGATGCTGTTTCTGCCGGGCGTCATCGACTCGACGACCAACGTCGTCGAGCACTCGGAGGTCGTCGCCGACCGCATCGCCGCGGCCGTCGCCGCCGTCGGCGACCGCACGCGCGTCCTCGCGAGCGTCGACTGCGGCTTCGGGACCTTCGCCGGCTCTCAGCTCGTGGAAGAAAGCGTGGTGTGGGCGAAGCTACGCACGCTGCGCCACGGGGCGGACCTCGCGTCCAAGCGGTTGTGGGGCTGAGCGTGGTCTGGGGATGGCGGGCGGGAAGGGGTCCCACGACCACGCGGCACGCGCTCGCGTTAACCCAGTGCGGCTGGGCTCCATCATTCGCGGCTGCGTCCGTCGACGCATGGAGGGAACGGGTCGTGGGACCCCTTCCCGCCCGCCATCCCCGGACCACGCTCGGCCGTGAAACCGCTTGGGCGCTTTCGCGAGCGTAGGGCGACTTTCGCGGGCATGGATCTATGGGGGGAGTGAGGGTGGGTGCGGGTGGGCCGAAGGCCCTGGAGGGGAAGGTTGCGATCATTACTGGGGCGGCGACGGGGATTGGGCGGGCGACGGCGCTCGTGTTCGCGCGGGCCGGCGCGCGGCTGACTCTGGCGGATGCGCGCGGCGATGAGCTGGCGCGGACGGTCGCCGACGTACGCGGCGCTGGTGGCGAGGCGGCATCGGTGGTCGCGGATCTCGCACGGCCGGAGGATTGCGCCTCGGTGGTCGCGGCGGCGGTCGGTGCCGGTGGCCGGCTCGACGTGGTGTTCAACAATGCCGGCGTCGGCACGATGACCGTCGGCGGGACCGTCGAGACGATCGAGCTGGACAAGTGGGACCTGGCGCTCGACGTGAACGTGCGCGCGATGTACCTCGTGAGCCGCGCCGCGGTCCCGGCGCTGCGCCGCGCGGGCGGCGGCTCGATCATCAACACGGCATCGGTGAGCGCCTTTCGCGGCTCGGCGTCGCGACCGAGCCACGCCTACGCCGCATCGAAGGGCGCGGTGCTCGCCCTCACGCGCGCGATGGCCGCATCGTACGGGCGCGACCGCATCCGCGTGAACGCGATCTGTCCCGGCACGATCCGGACGCGGCTGACCGCCGACATCATCGAGCGCGTCGAGCGAGAGGCCGCCGAGGGGAGGCAGATCCCGCTCGGGCGCGTCGGCGAGCCCGAGGACATCGCGCGCTGCGCGCTCTTCCTCGCCTCCGACGACGCCTCGTGGATCAGCGGCACCCAGATCGTGGTCGACGGCGGCGCGCTCGCCGCCGCGACTTGAGACCGCTCAGCCCACGAACACGCCGCCCGACGGGTGCAGGAGCTCCCCGGTGAAGTAGGACGCGTCGTCGGAGGCGAGGAACAGGGCCGTCGCCGCGATCTCCTCCGGCTTGCCGTAGCGCCCCATCGGGGTGACGCTCATCGCCCAGCTCGAGCGTGCCGCGTCGGCGCGAATC
Source organism: Candidatus Rokuibacteriota bacterium (assembly GCA_003221615.1). Classification (GTDB taxonomy): domain Bacteria; phylum Methylomirabilota; class Methylomirabilia; order Rokubacteriales; family CSP1-6; genus AR31. The sequence continues at coordinate 4,944 of QHSQ01000327.1, forward strand.
GCGGCCGTCATCGGCGTCTCGATGAAGCCCGGGCCGATCGCGTTCACGCGAATCCCCTGGCCCGCGAGCTCCTGCGCCAGGCACTTCGTCAGCATCCAGACGCCGGCCTTGCTCACGCTGTAGGGCGCGCTGGTCGACGGCATCTTCGACATGATCGACGCCAGGTTGACGATGCTTCCACCCCGCCGGTGCTCCGTCATCCAGCGGGCGACGGCGCGGTTCGAGAAGAGGACGCCGTAGAGATTGACGTCGATGACGCGCCGGAACTGGTCCATCGGGATGCTCAGCACCGTGTGCGGCTGATACGACGTCGCGCCGGGCACCCGCACGGCCCCGATGCCCGCCGCCGCGACGAGCACGTCCACCGCCCCGAGCGACTCCACGCAGTGTTTCACCATCGCCTCGTTCGCCGCCTCGTCGGTCGTGTCGACCTGAACCGCCGCGGCCTTCCGCCCGGCCGCCTCCACCATCCGCGCGGTCTCCGCCGCCGCCTTCACATCAAGATCGGCGACGCACACGTTCGCCCCCTCCTTCGCAAACCTCACCGCGCACGCCCTTCCGATCCCACTCCCGCCCCCCGTAATCAACGCCACCTTCCCCTCGACCCGTCCCGCCATCGCTCGCCTCCCGAATGGTGTAGTGAGTGCTCGCGCTCGTCGCGCCCGAGCCTGCGACCGAAGTCCCCTCCTCGTCAAGTGCGCATTGCCCGACGCGCACAAACCCAGTAACGTAGCGGCGCCGGAAGCGACGACAAGGAGCGTGCACGCATGGGACATCTGGACGGAAGGGTCGCGATCGTCACCGGAGCCGGTCGACTGCGCGGGATCGGCCGGGCGACCGCGGTCGCGCTCGCGACCGAAGGTGCCGACGTGGTGGTGACGGGAACGGGGCGCGATCCCGCGTCCTATCCGGACGACGAGAAGCAGGCCGGCTGGAAGGACGTCGAGAGCACCGCGCAGCAGGTCCGCGACCGCGGCCGCCGCGCGCTGACCTGGGTCGGCGACGTGAGCCGCGCCGCGGCGGTCCAGGATCTCGTCGATCACGTGATGGCCACCTTCGGGCGCATCGACGTGCTCGTGAACAACGCCGCCTATCCGCGCGGCAACGATCGCGTGCCCATCACCGACCTCGACGAGATCGTCTGGCGTCGGGTGCTCGAGATCAAGCTCACCGGCGCGTTCCTGCTTTCCAAGCGCATCGTGCCGATCATGGTCGACCAGCGCTGGGGCCGCATCGTCAACCTCTCGTCGGTCGCCGGCAAGCGCGGCAGCCCCAACACCGCCGCCTACAATGTCGCGAACTTCGGTATCCAGGGATTCACGCAGTCCCTGGCGATGGAGCTCGCTCGCCACGGCATCACGGTCAACGCCGTCTGCCCCGGGACGATCGACACCGCGCGCATGGACGTGCTCGGGCGCGGCCAGGGCTGGCAGGCGCAGCTCGAGCGGATCCCGATGGGGCGCGCCGCCAGCGACGAAGAAGTGGCCGGGCTCATCGGGTTTCTCTGCTCCCCCGCCGCCGCGTTCATGACGGGCCAGTCGATCAACATCGACGGCGGCGTCGTGATGTGGTGATCTGCGCGGCGCGAGAGTTGACGTATGATCGTGGCCCGATGATGTCCGAAGTCCTCACGGTACGAACCGGCACGCTCGAGATCGGCTACGAGGCGCACGGCGACGCCGGCGGCGTGCCCGTCGTGCTGCTGCACGGGTTCCCCGACGATGCGCGCGCGTTCGACGACGTAGCGCCACCCCTGGCCGCGGCCGGGTGTCGCGTGCTGGTCCCCTATCTGCGCGGCTACGGTCCGACGCGCTTTCTCGATCCGCGCGAGCCGCGCATGGCGCAGCAGGCGGCGATCGGCCGGGACCTGCTCGAGTTCGTGGAGGCGCTCGCCCTGCCGCCGGCCGCGCTCGCCGGCTACGACTGGGGCGGTCGCGCGGCCTGCATCGCGGCGATCCTCGCGCCCGAGCGCGTTCGGGCGCTGGTCACCATCGGAGGCTACAACGTCCAGAACACGGTGACGCCGGCGCCACCGGCCCCGGCTCGGGCCGAGCGCTCGTACTGGTATCAGTGGTACTTCAACACCGAGCGCGGGCAGCGGGGCCTCGAGCAGAACCGCCGCGATCTCTGCCGGCTTCTCTGGGAAGAATGGTCGCCGACCTGGCGATTCGATTCGGCGACGTTCGACCGCACGGCGCCGTCCTTCGACAATCCCGACTTCGTGGCGGTGGTGATCCACTCCTACCGTCACCGTCACGGCAACGCGCCGGGCGATGGGCGCCTGGACGCGATCGAGCAGCGCCTCGCGGCGCGCCCGGCGATCACCGTGCCCACCGTGATCCTTCACGGCGGCGATGACACGGTGGGCTCGCCCAGGCGGTCCGAGGCCGAGCTCTCACAATTTCCGGCGGGAACCGAGCGGCGCGTCGTACCCGGCGTCGGTCATTTCATGCCGCGCGAGGAGCCCCAGGCGGTGGTCGACGCACTGCTGAAGGTCCTCCACTAGGACGATCCCCCATGCGCATCGAGGTCATCTGCACCGGCGACGAGGTCCTGACGGGCAAGATCGTCAACACCAACTTCAGCTACATCACGCAGAAGCTGGAGGACGTCGGTCTGGCGGTCCAGTGGGAGACGACGGTCGGCGACGACCGCGAGAATCTCCTGCTCGCGTTCAAGCTGGCCGGGCAGCGCGCCGACGCGGTCATCGTCAACGGGGGCCTCGGGCCCACGGTCGACGATCTCTCGCAGGAGATCGCGGCCCAGGCCGCGGGGGTCGAGCTCGCGCTCAACGAGGAATGGCTCGCCACGATGGAGGAGTTCTTCCGCCGCCGCAGCCGCGTGATGCCGCCGAACAACAAGAAGCAGGCGATGCTGCCGACGACGGCCGAGGTGATCGACAACCCGATCGGCACGGCGTGCGGCTTCGCGCTCGACATCGGCCGGGCCCGCTTCTTCTTCACGCCCGGGGTGCCACGCGAGCTCCGGCGCATGCTCGAGGAGCAGATCATTCCGCGGCTCCTGGCCAAGAGCGGGTTGCAGACGGCGATCCACCTCAAGCGGTTTCATTCCTACGGGCTCGGCGAATCGCACGTGGACGCGCTGCTCACCGGCGTGGAGACGCTCGTGCCCGACGGCAGCGTGAAGCTCGGCTTCCGCGCGCACTATCCGCAGCTCGAGACCAAGCTGACGGTCCGCGGCCGCGACATGGACGAGGTGCGGGCGAGGCTGGCGCCGGTGGAGCGCGAAGTGCGCAAGCGCCTCGGCAATTTCATCATGGCCGAGGACGAGCAGACCTTGGAAGGCGTGATCCTCTCGGCGCTCACGGCGCGACAGGGGTCGCTCACGATCGTCGAGACGTTCACGAGCGGGCAGATCGCCGCGCGCTTCGCTCACCTGCCGGGGGCCGAGAAGGTCTTCCGACGGGGCGTCGTGTCGCGCGCGCTCCCCGAGATCTTCGCCGGGGTCGGCCTCGACAGCGATCCGCCGGCGGGCGAGCTCACGCGCGAGACGGCCGAGGCGGTGGCGCAGGCCGCGCGCCGGCGAACCGGCGCGAGCCACGCGCTGGCGGTGCTCATCGATCTCGACGACGGGCCGGACCGGATCGACTTCGGTGGGACCATATGTCTGGCGATCGCGACCGCCGAGGGCGTCGAATCCCGGCGCAGTCGGATCCTGGGTGGGCGCGAGTGGGTCCGCCTGGGCGCCACCGAGATGGGGCTCGACTGCTTGCGCCGCCACCTGCAGGGCTTGCCGGTGTACGAGCGGATCGACTTCGAGAAGACATGAAGCTTCGAGACGACACGGGGGAGGAACGCGCATGCTGATCGTCGACGCGCAGATCCACATCTGGAAAGGCCACAAGCCGACGAATCCAAACCATCGCCAGATCGCCGACTACACCGCGGACGACGTGCTCAAGGAGATGGATGAGGGTGGCGTCAACGCGGCGGTGATCCATCCGCCCGGGTGGGATCCGAACTCCAACGCGCTGGCGGTCGAGGGCGCGCAGCGGCATCCCAACCGTCTGGCGATCCTCGGCAACTTTCCGCTCGACAAGCCGGAAAGCCGCTCGGCGATCGACGGGATGAAGACTAGGCCCGGCATGCTCGGGCTTCGCTTCGCGCTCCTGCAGCCGCATCAGCAGACGTGGCTCACCGACGGAAGCCTCGACTGGCTCTGGGCCGCAGCCGAGCGCGCGGGCATGCCGATCGCGCTCCTGGGCCCCGGGCTCTTGCAGATGATCGGCCGGACCGCCGAGCGCCATCCCGGGCTCAAGCTGATCATCGATCATTTCGGGCGCCCCGACGCGGCGTGGTCGAACCTGCCGGAGCTCGTGGCCGCCGCGAAGCACCGCAACGTGGCGTTGAAGGCGACCGGCGCGCCGAGCTATTCGAGCGAGCCCTATCCGCACCGCGACATCCACGGACACATCAGGAAGCTCTACGACGCCTTCGGGCCGGATCGGATGTTCTGGGGCACCGACATCACGCGGATGCCCTGCCCGTGGAAGCAGTGCGTCACGATGTTCACCGAGCAATTGCCGTGGCTGACGGCGAAGGACAAGGAGCTGATCATGGGACGCGCCCTCTGCAACTGGCTCGGCTGGAAGCTGCCCTGAGGAGCGAGCGCATGAAACAGATTCTGCTCGATCGCTACGGCCAGCCTGAAGACGGCCTGCGCTGCGCGGAGGTGCCGGACGTCGGCGCGCCGGGGCCGGGCGAAGTGGTCTTCGAGGTCCTCGCGTTTCCGATCAACCCCGCCGACATCTCGTTCTGCCGAGGCACCTATCGCCTCAGGCCCGAGCTGCCGGCGACTCCAGGTGCCGAATGCGTCGGCCGCGTCACCGCGGTGGGCGCCGGAGTGACGCACGTCAAGCCGGGTGAGCTCGTGATCAACCTGCAGCGCGAGAACTGGACCCAGCAGCGGCGCGTCAAGGGCGACGACGTCATCGCCGTGTCGGACGGAATCGACATCCAGCAAGCGGCGATGCTGCGGATCAATCCCGCGACCGCGCTTCTGCTGCTCACCGACATCGTGGCCCTGAAGCCCGGAGACTGGGTCATCCAGAACGTCGCCAACTCCGCGGTCGGCCGCCTCGTGATCCGGCTGGCACGCCCCCGAGGCGTGAAGACAGTCAACGTGGTGCGGCGCGAATCCCTGTTTGGAGAGCTGAAGGCGCTCGGCGCCGACGCGTGCATGGTCGACGGGCCGGATCTCGCCGAGGCGGTCAAGACGCACACGCGCGGCGCGCCGATCCGCCTAGGCCTCGACGCCGTGTCGGGACGCGCGACGGCGCGGCTCTCCGCGTGCCTGGCC
>QHSQ01000507.1 GCA_003221615.1 Candidatus Rokuibacteriota bacterium
GCCGCGCAGGACATCTCCTTCGACGCCATGGTGGACAAGCAGCGCGCCGCGGCCGCGATCGTGCTGAAGCAGCCCTACATCGACCAGATCATGTCCTCGATCGGCGCCTCGACGATCAACGTCGTCCCGAACACTGGACGCATCTTCATGCGGCTCAAGCCGCGCGACCAGCGCCCGCCGGCCGACAAGATCATCGAGGATCTCCGGCCCAAGCTGGCGGCGATCCCCGGCTTCCGCGTCTACCCGCAGAACCTGCCGACGATCCGCATCGGCGGCAACCTCACCAAGGCGCTCTACCAGTACACGCTCCAGGCGCCGGATCTCCAGGAGCTCTACCGCTGGGCGCCGATCGTCTTCGAGAAGATGCGGACGCTTCCGGGGTTCCAGGACGTCAACACGGATCTTCAGATCACGAGCCCGCAGATCACGGTCGACATCGACCGCGACAAGGCCTCCGCGCTGCGGGTCAACGCCGAGCAGATCGAGAACGCGCTCTACAGCGGCTACGGCGCCCGGCAGGTCTCGACGATCTACACGCCGACGAACCAGTACTGGGTCATCCTCGAGCTCGATCCCCGCTACCAGCGCGATCCGACCGAGCTGTCGTTGCTGTACGTGCGCTCCGAGACGGGCAAGCTCGTGCCGCTCTCGTCGGTGGCGCGCCTGACGCCGACCATCGGGCCCCTGACGATCACGCATCTCGGCCAGCTCCCGGCGGTGACGATCTCGTTCAACCTGGCGCCGGGCGTCTCCCTCAGCGATGCGGTGGCCGAGGTGAGCCGCGCCCAGCGCGATCTCGCGATGCCGGCCACGATCGTCGGGAGCTTCCAGGGCACCGCTCAGGCCTTCCAGGCTTCGCTCAAAGGCCAGGGAGTCCTGCTGATCGTCACGGTGCTGGTGATCTATCTGGTGCTCGGCATTCTGTACGAGAGCTTCATCCACCCGCTGACGATCCTGTCGGGGCTTCCGTCCGCCGGCGTGGGCGCGCTCCTGACGTTGATGCTCTTCCGCACCGAGCTCAACATCTACGGCTTCGTCGGGATCATCATGCTGGTCGGCATCGTCAAGAAGAACGCGATCATGATGATCGACTTCGCCCTCGAGGCCGAGCGCGCGGGCGCCACGCCGCGAGACGCCATCTACCGGGGCTGCCTCCTGCGCTTTAGGCCGATCATGATGACGACCATGGCCGCGCTCCTCGGCACCTTGCCGATCGCGCTCGGCATCGGCGCCGGCGCGGACGCCCGGCGCGCGCTCGGCCTGGCCGTCGTGGGCGGCCTGCTCGTCTCCCAGCTGCTGACCCTGTACATCACGCCGGTGCTCTACACCTACATGGAAGGCGCGCAGAAGTCGGTCAGCGCGTTCCGTGCCCGCCTGGCCGGCGGCGCCGCGCGCGCTCGCCGGGCCCCCGCCGCCTAGCCTTCCGGCGTCGCGCGCACACTGCTACAATTCGCCGCGATGGCGAACGGGCCGTGACTTCGACGCGCATGCTGATCCAGGGCGGTACCGTCCTCGACCCGGCCCAGAGCCTCCATGCCGTCCGCGACGTCGCGCTCGCCGGCGGCCGTGTCACGGCGGTCGCCGAGCATCTGACGCCCGCGCCGGGCGACGAGGTCATCGACGCCCGCGGTCTCGACGTCACTCCCGGCCTCATCGACCTGCACGTGCACGTCTTCCCTGGTGCCTCGCACTATGGGATCGAGCCCGACCCGCACTGCCTGGCGACCGGGACGACGACGGTCGTGGACGCGGGCTCGGCCGGCGCGCTCACCTTCCCCGCCTTTCGCAAGTACGTGATCGAGGTGTCCCAGACGCGCATTCTGCCGTTCCTGAACATCGGCGCGACCGGCATGTTGAGTGCTGAGGTCGGCGAGCTGGAGGACGTGCGCTTCATCGATCGCGGCCGGGCGCTCGCGATGATCGAGGCACACCGCGATCTCATTCGCGGCGTCAAGGTGCGGCTCTCGCGTGAGCTGGTCGGCGCCAACGTGCGCGTCGCGCTCAGCACCGCGCTCGAGACCGCCGAGGCGGCCGGATTGCCGCTCATGGTGCACCCGGGCGACACGCCGATCCCGCTCGACGACATCCTGCGCGAGCTGCGCCGGGGCGACGTCCTGACCCACTGCTATCACGGCCGCGAGCAGGGCGTTCTGGACGAGCGCGGTCGCGTGCGGGCCCAGGCGCGTCGCGCGCTCGATCGCGGCGTCAACTTCGACGTCGGCCACGGCGTCGGCAGCTTCGCCTTCGCGGTGGCCCGGGCCGCGCTCGCGCAGGAGCTGCGCCCGGGCACCATCTCGAGCGATCTGCACGTCTACAATGTCATCCGGCCGGTCTTCGACCTCGCCACGACCATGTCGAAGTTCCTGGCCCTGGGCCTCGGCCTCGACGACGTCGTGCGGGCGACGACGGAGATGCCCGCCCGTGCCATCGGCGCGCTCGGTGAGCTCGGCACCCTCGCCCCCGGCGCCGCGGCGGACGTCACCCTGCTGCAGTTCGATTCGGGAGACGTGGAGTTCGCCGACGCGCGCGGCGAGAAGGTCAAGGCCGCCGCGCGTCTGGTGCCGGTCCGCGTCGTCCGCAACGGCGTGGCCCGCCCGGCCGGCCTCCAGCGGCCGCACGTCCCGCCCGCACCCTTCAGCGGTCGACCCAGATGACCCGCCGGCGCCCTCGGAGCGCGCCGGGTCGCGTGTGATAGATTGGCTCACCACGATCGGGAGGTGGACATGATCTCGAACCGAACTCGCAAATACGTGCTGCTCGCACTGGCGACACTCGCACTGGTCACCGGCAGCGCGCTCACCGCCGAGGCGCAGAAGAAGGGCGGCATCCTCAAGGTCGGCAACCTCGGCGAGCCGCCGTCCCTCGACGCCCACTGGACGACGGCCAGCATCACCGAGACGTTGACCAACCACATCTACGAGGGGCTCTACAGTCTCGACAGCTCGAACCGCCCAATCCCGATGCTGGCCGAGAGCCACACGGTGAGCAAGGACGGCCTCGTCTACACGTTCAAGCTCCGTCAAGGCGTCAAGTTCCACAACGGCAAGGAGATGACCTCCGAAGACGTCGTCGCCTCGCTCGCGCGCTGGGGCAAGCAGTCGATCTA
>QHSQ01000508.1 GCA_003221615.1 Candidatus Rokuibacteriota bacterium
TAATGCGTTCGCTGTCCTACGGTTAATGACCAGCTCGAACTTGGTCGGTTGCTGGATTGGGAGGTCTGCAGGATTTGCTCCCTTGAAGATCTTGTCCACGTACACCGCGGCCCGACGGCAAGAGTCACTGAGGCTCGACGAATAGTCCATAAGAGCGCCTGCCGTTGCCCATCCGCTCTGGCTGCCGATGGCCGGTATGCGATTCTTCAGCGCGAAGTCGATGATCCGGCCGCGGTGCGTGATCGTAACCGCGGTGTTGATCACGAACAGCGTTTGGGGACGGGTGTGTGTCACCTCGCTGAGCGCGCTGTCCAGCCCGGCGGTTTGCGTTAACTCAACCAGGGCCACAGTCAAGCCGAGCACACGCGCCGCCTTTTCGGTTTCGTGTACCTCGACCTCGCGCGAGATGTCTCCCAAAATAGTGAGACGGGTCAGCTTCGGGGTGATCTCCCTGAGAAGCTCGAGTCGCTTGCCAGCTAACTCGGAGGCTACCAGGCTCATTCCGGTGACGTTGCCTCCTGGCCTGGCGAGGCTGGCCACGAGTCGAGTCCCGACAGGGTCTCCCGCGAATGCCATCACGATCGGAGTCGTAGTCGTGGCGGCTTTAGCTGCCTGAGCTGCCGTCGTGCCGAAGGTCACGATCACTTCGGGTTTGGCGTCGAGCAATTGGCGTGTGAGGGCAGGAAGGCGCTCCACGATGCCGTGGGCCGCCTTGGCGTCGATCACAAGGTTGGCGCCCTCGACGTAACCAAGGGAGCGCAGGGCTTCGCGCAGAACACCCTCCGGTTGTCCTCGTCCTCCCGGCGCCGCCGCATTGAGAAATCCGATCCGGTGTTGTTGTGTGCCCGGCGCCTCCGCTTCCGCGACGAGCGGCGCAGCAAGAATGCCCCCGCCCAGTATGGTGATGAACGCTCGCCGGTCCATCATTGGATCACTTCGTCGGCGCGGACAAGGACGGATTGCGGGATCGTGAGGCCAAGAGCCTTCGCAGTTTTTAGATTGATGACCATCTCGAACTTCGTCGGCTGCTCCACGGGAAGATCGGCGGGCTTGGCGCCCTTCAGGATCTTGTCGATGAAGATCGCGGCTCGCCGGTGCAGGTCATTGAGATTCGGGCCATAGGACATGAGACCGCCGGCGTCGACGTAGGCCCGCCAATGATAGACGACCGGCAGACGATTCGTGGTCGCCAGCTCCGCGATCCGACGGCGCTCGCGGTTGAACATCGTGTCGGGGATCAGGAGTAAGGCGCTGGCGCGGGTCCGGACGATCGCCGCGAAGGCAGTGTCGAGCTCGTGCGCCGCCGCCGCCCGATGGACATCGACCTCGATCCCCAGGGCGCGCCCCGCCGTCCGCGTCTCGTTCACCTGCTCCTCGGTGTCGCGATTGCCGGGATTCCACAGCACCGCCACGCGCTTGACCTTCGGAATGACCTCTCGCAGCAGCTCCAGCCGTTTGCCGGCGAGCTCGCCCGTGATCATCGTCAGGCCGGTCATGTTGCCGCCGGGGTGAGAGAGGCTTGCGACGAGCCCGGCACGGACGGGATCGGCGAACGTCACGAAGACGACGGGAATCGCGCCGATAGTCGTCCGGGCGACGCGCGCGGTCTCCGTAGAGGGCGCAAAGACCGCGTCGACCTTGAGACGCACGAGCTCGGCCGCGGCGCGGGGGAGTTCGTTGTATCTCACCTGCGAGCCCATCACGGAGGGCCGCTCGATGACGAGGTTCCGCCCCTCGACGTACCCGAGGTCGCGCAAGCCTTGAAGAAAGGGATTGGGCGCCGTCGTCGAGGATGCCAGGACACCGATTCGGGGCGTCTTTCCAGCGGGCTGCGGCTCTGCAACGAGCGGCGCGAGAACGCTGAGAACGACCGCAAGCCCGATCCAGCGCATGAGCACCTCGGTTCGACCCGGCTGCGGGGAGTCTAGCGCGGGGTCCACTTGATGAACCCGCGAACATTCATTGAGAAGAAGCCGAGATTCGCTATGACCATTGCGTAGCTGCCCGCCCAAATG
>QHSQ01000118.1 GCA_003221615.1 Candidatus Rokuibacteriota bacterium
CTACGCCCTGGCCGACCGACCCCGGCTCTCGCTGGACGACGCTTCCGTCTTGACCGTCCGAGACTGGGCCCGCATCGCCCGCCCCGACATCGACGCCCGCGCGGTCCCCCTTGTTCAGGACCTCGCGGCCCAGCTGCTCTAGCTCGTCGAAGCGGCCGACATCCGGCGCCCTGTTCAGCGGCCCGTGTCGTTCGAGAGGACGAGGGTCCCGGCCGCTGAGAGCATCCCGCCCATCCCGTTCACGAGCGAGAGCTTCGCGTTCGGCACCTGCCGCGGGCCGCACTCGCCTCGTAGCTGGCGCGTCGCCTCGATGATCGGGAAGATGCCGTACATACCGCTGTGGGTGTACGAGAGCCCGCCGCCGTTCGTGTTGATGGGCAGCTTGCCGCCGGGGGTCGAGCGGCCCTCGGCGAAGAAGTGCACGCCCTCCCCACGCGTGGCGAGGCCAAGCGCCTCGAGCATGAGCGGCGGGCCGGAGGTGAAGGCGTCGTAGAGCATGATGTGATGGAAATCGGTCGGCTTCACGCCTGCCATCGCGAAGGCCTTCTCGCCGGACTTCTTCGTGGCCTCGCTGAACGTGAGGTTGCGCATCTGCGTGAGCATGACGTGCTCGCTGCCCTCGCCGGCGCCCCGCACGTACACGGGCTTCTTCGCAAGGTCCTTGGCCCGATCGGCGCGCGTCAGGATGACCGCGCCGCCGGCGTCGGTGACCAGGCAGATGTTCAGGATGTTGAACGGCCAGACCACGGGCCGGGAGTCGAGCACGTCCTTCACGGTCAGTGGCTCGCGATTGCGGGCCTTCGGGTTCAGCGCGGCCCACTTCCGCGTCGAGACCGCCACCTGCGCCCACTGCTCGAGCGTGGTGCCGTACTCGTGCATGTGTCGGGTCGTGATCAGCCCGAAGTAGGTCGGGGCGCCACCGAAGCCGTAGGGGAACTCGAACTGGCCCGGCAGGGCCGTGTCGCGCCGGGGCGAGACGCCCACACCCGAGCGCCCCGACTCGCCGTGGCAGACAACGGCCACGTCACAGAGCCCATGGTGGAGCGCCAGCATCGCGTGCCCGACCATGATGATGAACGAGCAGCCTCCGACCGTGGTGCCATCGACGTAGCGTGGCACGACGCCGATCGCCTCACCGATGGTGGCGGGCGAGTGCTGGCCGGCGGTGAAGATCCCGTCGATGTCGGAGACTTTGAGGCCGGCATCGCGCGCGGCGTTGGTGATGGCCTCGACGTGCAGGGTGAGCTGGCTCTTGCCCGGCAAGGTGCCGATCTCGTCGCTCTCGTCCACGCCGACGATGCAGACCGAGTTGCTGAGCTCCCGCAGCCGCGCGAGGTCGCTCATCGCGCACCTCCCGCCGGACGGAACATGGGCAGGCTGATCTCGTCCGTGAGCTTCTCGAAGCACACCTCGACCGGCATGTCGCAGCGGATCTGCTTCGGGTCCGGCGCGATCCCGACCAGGTTCGTCAAAAGGCGTGGCCCTTCCTCGAGCTCGACCATCGCGAGCACGACCGGCGTCTTCACCTTGAACGCCTTGTTCAAGATCTGGTGGGCGATCTCGAACGAGAAGAGCCGGCCGCGGCCGCTTGCCTGCACCCAGCCGATGTCGCGCGAGGCGCAGAACGGACACGCGACGCGCGGGTACAGGAACGGCTTTCCGCACGCGCGGCACCTGGGGATCATGAGCTTGCCGTCCCGCGCGCCTTCCCAGTAAGGACGGCACTCGGGCGTGATCGGAGTCGGGAGCGGGCGTTCGAGGTCCATGGGCGAGGATTCTAACGCAAGCTGGGGTAAAGTACGGCCCCGTGGTGCGCGCCGCAGGCCGTCGGGGCTTACCAGCCGGCCGAGGCGCAGCTAAAGGAGGAGGTCACCCATGGCCCGGAAGCAGGACGCACCGAAGCCCCGGCCCGTGACCGCCGCCGATGTCGATCCACGCCATCGATGGGACCGGCCCCTCCAGGCGCCCGGACACACGCAGGTGGACTTCGAGGAGCGCGTGGACTTCCGGCGCCTTCACGCCTATCGACTGGGCCGCGCGCGTCAGGCGCTGGCGAAGTCGGGCCTCGGCGCGATCCTCGTGTTCGATCAGTACAACATCCGCTATCTCTCGGGCACGGTCATCGGCGAGTGGGCGCGCGACAAGCTCACGCGCTGGTGCCTGTTGACCGGCACCGGCGAGCCGTGGGTGTGGGATTTCGGCTCCGCGGCGCGCCACCATCGGCTCTACACGCCGCAGATCCCGCCGCGCCAGTCGCTCGCGGGCATGGTCGGCATGCGCGGCGCGGTCTCGCCGAAAGCCGGGCTCTTCCAGAAAGCGGCGGTCGAGATCCGCGACATCCTGCGCGCCGAGGGCGTCGCCGGAATGCCGCTCGGCATCGACCTCGTCGAGCCGCCATTCCTCTTCGCGCTCCAGGAGCTCGGCGTCGAGGTGCGCGACGGTCAGCAGGTGCTGCTCGAGGCGCGCATGCTGAAGAGCCAGGACGAGCTGACCTTGCTCAACATGGCGGCGGCGATGGTCGACGGGGTCTACCAGGACATCTTCGAGGCGCTCAAGCCCGGCGCGCGCGAGAACGAGATCGTCGGGCTGGCGACGAAGCGCCTGTACGAGATGGGCTCGGACTGCGTCGAGGCGATCAACGCGATCTCGGGCGAGCGCTGCAGCCCACACCCGCACAACTTCACCGATCGCATCATTCGCCCGGGCGATCAGGCGTTCTTCGACATCATCATGTCGTTCGTCGGCTACCGGACCTGCTACTACCGCACCTTCAGCGTGGGGCGGGCCACGAAGCCACAGACCGCCGCCTACAAGAAGGCGCGCGAGTGGATGGACGAGGCGATCGCGCTCATCAAGCCCGGGGTCGCCACCGACAAGATCGCGCGCGCGTTCCCCAAGGCGCAGGAGATCGGCTTCGACAGCGAGATGGCCGCGTTCGGGCTCAATTTCTGTCACGGCATCGGTCTGGGGCTCCACGAACGGCCGATCATCAGCCGCCTGAACTCCTTCGACGATCCGATGGAGCTGCAGGCAGGCATGATGTTCGCCGTCGAGACCTATTGCCCCGCGACCGACGGCGTGTCTGCGGCTCGCATCGAGGAAGAAGTCATCGTGACGCCGAGCGGCGCCCAGATCATCACGCTCTTCCCGGGCGACGAGCTGCCGATCGCCAACCGGTACTAGCGAACAGCCCCGGAGAACCGAGGTCCACCCAATGGCGCAGGCGACCCTGAACGGCATCGAGATCGACTACGCGGTGAGCGGACGCGGGCGCCCGGTGATCCTGAGCCACGGCTACGGCGCTACCGGCCGCATGTGGGACGGCCAGCGCCGAACGCTCGGCGACCGCTATCGGCTGATCACCTGGGACATGCGCGGCCACGGTCAGACCGAGAGCCCGAACGATGGGGCGCGCTACTCGACCGCGCTGACGGTGGCCGACATGCGCGCGCTCCTCGCCTCGCTCGGCGTGAGTCGCGCGGTGGTCGGCGGGCTTTCGCTCGGGGGCTACATGTCGCTCGCGTTCTATCTGGCGCACCCCGAGATGGTCGACGCGCTGATCATCTGCGACTCGGGGCCGGGCTACCGGAACGCCGAGGCGCGCAACGCGTGGAGCCAGCGCGCCAACGAGCGCGCCGCGACCCTGGAGGCGCGCGGGCTCGAGGCGCTCGGCGGCCGCAGTCGCGAGGTGCGCGACGCGCTCGGCCACCACAAGAGCGCTCAGGGGCTCGCGCATGCCGCGCGGGGCATGCTGGCCCAGCAAGATTCGTGGGTGATCGATGGGCTGGCCTCGATCCGGGTGCCGACGCTCGTCATCGTCGGCGACCAGGACACGCCCTTCCTGGCGCCGTGCGAGTACATGGCGAAGAAGATCCCGGGCGCTCGGCTCGAGGTCATCGCCGGAGCCGGCCACGCCTCCAACCTGGATCAGCCCGAGGCCTTCGACCGCGTGCTGCTGAGCTTCCTCGACTCGCTGCCGGCCTGAGCCCGGCGGCTCAGCCGCGCGGCAGCCCGAGCACGCGCTCGCCGATGATGTTGCGCTGGATCTCGCTGGTCCCGGCCGAGATCGTGTATTGCCGCGCGGCGAGCACGCGGTTGAACCAGCGCGGCGCGTCCGGGACGGTCGGCGAAGTCTGGTTCACCAGGACGTGCAGGCCCAGGAGCTCGCCGGCGGCGTCGGCGATGCGCACGCCGAGCTCCGAGCCGCTGAGCTTCAGCACGGATCCCTCGGGCCCCGGCGGCTCGCCGCGCAGCTGGCGGGTCAGGCTCCGGAGCCGCGTGTACTTCAGCGCCTCGGACTCGATGGCGAGCTGAGCCAACCGTTGACGGATCGTCGGATGATCCCACGCCGGCCGCCCGTCGATCGGCACCCGGCGCGCCAGAGCGATCAACCGGGCGATCTGCGCGGTATGGCTCCGGCCCCCGGCCGAGTGACGCTCGTACATGAGGGTGGTCGTGGAGACCTTCCATCCTTGATTGACCGGCCCCAGCAGGTTCGCCTTCGGCACGACGACGTCGGTGAAGAAGACCTCGTTGAAGTGATGGTGCCCGGTCATCAAGACCAGGGGACGGACCGTGATTCCCGGCGTGGCCATCGGAACGAGAAGGCAGCTGATCCCCTGGTGCTTGGGCACGTCGGGGTTCGTGCGGACGAGCAGGATGATCCAGTGCGCGAAGTGCGCGCCCGAGGTCCACACCTTCTGGCCGTTGACGACGAAGTGGTCGCCCTGGTCGACCGCGCGCGTGCGGAGGCTCGCCAGATCGGAGCCGGCGCCCGGCTCGGAAAAGCCCTGGCACCAGATCTCGTCGGCGTTGAGGATCGCGGGCAGGTGCCGCCGCTTCTGCTCCTCGGTGCCCCAGTGAATGATGGTGGGGCCCACGAGGCTCAGACCCATGTTGCCCGGCAGCACCGGCGCGCGGGCGGCCGTGTATTCCTCGTCCCAGATGACCCGCTCGATCAACCCGGCGTCGCGGCCCCCGTATTCCTTGGGCCACGTGATGCCGACCCACGCGGCCGCGTGCATCGTCTTTTGCCAGACACGGCGGCGCTCGAAGGTCTCGCGATCGGACGCGACGCGATCGTCGGACGCATCGTCGAGGCACAGCTCGGGCGGGAGATTCGTAGCGAGCCAGTCGCGGAATTCTTTCCGGAAGCTCTCGTGCTCGGCGGCGAATTCGAAATCCATGACGGGCGCCAGTCGAGGCTAGTCGGCGGGGGCGGTCGGTGTCAAGCGGGCGATCGATCGAAGGACCCGGAGTATCATCCAGGCCCATGGCGCACGAGCACCATCGCCACGGACGTCACGGAAATCCCGCTGATCTCGCCCTCATGGTCAAGCGCCAGCTCGATCCGGCGCGCGCCGCGTGGCAGAAGCCGGACCGGGTCGTCGAGGCGCTCGGGCTGCGGCGCGGGCAGGTGGTCGCCGAGATCGGATCGGGTCCGGGCTATTTCACCTTACGGCTCGCGCGCGCCGTGGGTCCGTCCGGGCGCGTCTACGCGGTCGATCCGGAGCCGGCGATGCTCGACGCGCTCCGCGCGCGGCTGCGCCGCGACGGCGTCCGCAACGTCACGCCGATCCTCGGCCTCCCCGACGACCCGCTGCTTCCGTCGGGCGCCTGTCGCCTCGCGCTGATCGTGAACGCGTATCACCACTTCGCAGACGGGCCCGCGCTCCTGCGTCGCCTCGCTCGCTCGCTCCATCCGCGCGGACGCGTCGTGAACATCGACTGGGACGCACGCGAGACGCCGGTGGGCCCGCCGCTCGAGCGACGCGTCGCGCCCGAAACGTTCCTGCGGGCGGCCCGAAGCGCCGGTCTGACGCTGCTTGGCGCCCGAGACTTGCTACCACACCAATATTTTCTCGTGCTCCGACGCGTTCGCGACGCGCGCGCGACGTGAAAATCGAATTCGCTCTTGAATGTTCACGACGCTGAGTGTAGAGTCCGCTTCAATCACGAGGCTCGACGAAGTGAGGAGAACGTAGCGATACCGAAATGCATCTCTTGCTCCTCCGTTCGCTGTTCCGCGAGATGATCTCAGACCTCGTCGGATCCGCGCCCACGGCGGAGGAACCGAACCGAGGCGGCATGACGCGTTATCTCATCGTTGTCGCGCGGACGGAGCCGGCGGTCTATGAGCACCTCCGCAATCGTCACCTCGGTGACCCGAAGGTCCGAGTGATGCTCGACCGGCGCGGCGCCGTCGAGTATGAATCGTCCGAGAACCCTCCGCCGGTCGACCGCCGCCGCCGTCGGTCGTCGCTGATGACCGGCGCATCGCATGAGCTCGTCGCCATTGCATCCGAGGTGCCCGCTGAGTCCCCCACGCCTAACCCGCAACCCCGCGCTCACTACGAGGAGGCGCCACGCCAGATGAGTCAGATCGAGACCGTCGACGACACGCAGCGGACTACCCGGTGGCTGGCTGAAAGCCAGTACCAGCTCAGCCATGTGATTCCGTCGCTGGTCGAGGAGCGCGACCGCCTGCGTCGTGCGCTCGAATCTCGGGAACAGGAGTGCGAGCGGCTCGGCGGGGAGCTCGGCGAGCTTCGCCGGATCCATGGTGCCCTCCAGGGCGAGCTCGATGCATTGAGAGGCGAGCGCACGGCGGTGGCCGAGGCCTTCGGCGGCGTCGTGGACATGCTCGGGCAGATGCATCGGCCCCTGGCGGATATCGCGCGGCGCTTGCAAACGACGCCGCCTGTTCCCGTCTCGCAGCAGGACTAGTGATCGCGCCGGTCCCGCCGCCCGGTCGCGGGGCGGCGGGCCGGCGTGACCGACAGGTTCGTCGGCATCCCTAGGGGCACGCCGCCGGTGTCTTCTTCGTCGATCGACTCGGCCGCCACGCCGGTCTCGCGCCTGGCCGGTCGGCGTCGCGTCCCGTATGATGCGGGCATGGAACGAACGACGACCGCTCGCAAACGCCGACGCCGTACCGCGAAGGCGGCCGTCCCCGCCGCGGTCGTCGCCGCCCCCGAGATCCCCGTGTCGTCGCCGGTCGCCGAGCCCGAGCCCGGACCCGCGCTGTCCCTCGTCACACCGGAGCCCGTGTTCGCGGCGCGGGTGCCCCCGGCCGGCCCGGAACGTCTGCGGCCGGCGACCCGCCACGCGATATTCTTCGACGTCGAGAACACGAGCAACCCCGCGCACATCGAGCGCGTGGTCGGACGTCTGGCCATCGATCACGTCGGCCGGAGCACCGAGTTCTTCGCCGTCGGCAACTGGCGCGTGATCGGCCACGAGACGGGGCGCGTCCTCGCCCGCTTCGGCGCCCAGCTCCTCCATAGCGCCCCGTCCACCGGCGTCCGCGACTGGAGCGATCTCCGGATCGCCGTGAGCGCCGGCGTGTGGCTCGCCGGCGCGCGGCCGGGTGACGTGCTCGAAATCGTATCGGACGATCGAGCCTTCGACGCGGTGGGTGACGTGGCCGCGGCGCTCGGGATCACCTTCCACCGGCTGACCGCGCGGACGCTCACCGGCACGCCGATCGCGGAGCCGAGCCGTCCCGCATCGGGAGCGGACCGGAGCCGCCGACGCGGGCGCCGAGGACGACGCGGAGGGCGACCAGTCGGTCTCGAGTCCGAGCCGCGCCGGCTCGAGCCAGTCCGTCCCGCGCCGCCTCCCATCGAGGAGGAGTCCGACGAAGCGCACAGCGCGCCGCATGACGAGCTCGTGCTCGTCGTCCGCGAGCTCGCCGAACGCTCACCGAACGGCGCCGTTCTCATCGACACCGTCGCGCGAACGCTCAAGGCGCGCGGCTTCAGCCGGCCGCCGGGCTCACCGCGGCTCGTCACCCGGCTGCGTCGTATCAAGGAGCTCTCGGTGAGCCCGACCGGGATGATCTCGCTGGTTCACGGCGCGACGGGCCACGGGGCGACGGCACCGTTGGCGTCGATTCCCGTCGAGGCGATGCCACCGCCCGAGCAGCCCTTCGAGGAAGTGGCCGAGGTCACGGTGGCTCCGGCGCCGGCCCCGAGACGAGGCCGCCGGCGCTCCCGGCGTGGCGGCCGCGGCCGCCGGCGCGCCAGCCCCGCCGCAGGCGCCTAGTCGCCGCGTCGTTTCAGGACACCAGAATCGCCTTCGCCCGGTCCCGGATCGCATCGGGCAGCGGGGTCGGGCGACGCGCGTCCATGTCGAGGTGCACGCCCAGCTGTTCGAGCGTGGCCACACGCTCCCCGGTGCGCTCGTTCGTCATGACGTGGAAGAGACGCATCGAAGAGTTGCCGACGTGGACGAGGGCCGAGCGGATGCGCACCGGATCGCCCGGCCGGAGCACGCCCGCGAACTCCAGCTGGAACTCGAACGTCGAGAAGCCCCGTCGCTCGGCGCGCATGTAGCCGGGCGTCACCCCGAACACCGCGGTCGCGTGGCCGTTGGCGGCCGAGAAGCGGTGGACGTAGTGGGTCAGGGCAACCTGGCCGAGGACATCGACCTCGTCCGGCTTGACCGTGTCCCGTGAGCTTTCGTGAAAGCCCTCGAGCCCGCTCGGCCGCGGGCGGCGCTCGCGCGCCGGCACGTCCCACTCGACACGCCGCTGCTCCGCGGTCCGGCGCTGTGCTGCCGTGAAGGGCCGCGCGGCGCGGCGCCGGGTGTCAACGTGGCGGAGACGCTCTTCGACCGTGGTGCAGACCTCGCCGGTCTCGGAATTGAAGACCTTGTGTCCGAGCACGAGGCCGTCGCGCTCGACGCCGATCACCCCGCTCACGATGTGCAGGTTGTCGCCGGCGCGGAGCTCGCGGACGTAGCGCACGTAGCAACCGGCGGTCACACAGAGGCTCTTGCGGCGTCGCGTGTACGCCAGGCCGAGGCCCAGCGAGTCCAGCACGCAACGTGTGGCGTCGGCGAGATGGGCGAAATAGAACGCAACGGTCAGGTGGCCGTTGTGGTCCTCCTGCCAGCGGTAAACGATCCCGCGATACGTCTCGAGCCAGCCGTTCACGGTGTTCTCCTCCTCGATTCCACGGAGCACAGGGCTCGCGATCCGAGTAAGCCTACACGAGTCGGCCCGGCTCGGGCGCGGGTGTTAAGCTGGTGATGTCGGAATCGATTGAACGAACGACCGGGCTACCTGGGGCCCGAGCGACGCCGGAGCGGGTCGGGCGATGACCGAATCTCGAAAACCGGTAGCCCTCTGGTGGCTGGGCCTCGTGACGCTGGCCTACTTCCTCGCCGGCAAGCTCGGCCTGAGCCTGGCCGTCGTCAACGCGAGCGTCTCGCCGGTCTGGCCGCCCACCGGGATCGCGTTCGCCTCGTTCCTGCTGCTCAGCCCGCGGATCTGGCCCGCCATTTTCGTCGGCGCCTTTCTCGTGAACGTCACGACCACCGGATCGATCGCCACCTCGCTCGGTATCGCGCTCGGCAATACCTTCGAGGGCCGGCTGGGCGCGGACCTCGTCAGACTCTTCGCGAACGGCCGCGACGTCTTCAATCGCTCGCGAGACGTCTTCAAGTTCGTGGTGCTGGCGGGGCTCTTCAGCACGACCGTGGGCGCGACGATCGGCGCGAGCAGCCTGACGCTGAGCGGAAACGCCAACTGGCGGGAGTATCCCGCGATCTGGTTCACGTGGTGGCTCGGGGACGCCGTGGGCGCGCTGGTCGTCGGGCCGGTCCTCGTGCTGTGGAGCGCTCCCATCGCCGTGCCGCGAGGCCGAACGCGTCAGCTGGAGCGCGTGGGTCTGTTCGCGACGGTGATCGCCGTCTGCGGCCTCGTGTTCTACGGATTCGTCGGTCAGCCGCTCACGTTCCTCTGCTTGCCGCCCCTGGTCTGGGCGGCATTTCGTTTCGGTCAGCGAGAGACGGCGGCGGCGATCGCGATCCTGTCGGGGCTGGCGATCTGGAGCACCGTCCGCGGCCTGGGCCCCTTCGCCGGCGGCCCGCCGAACGAGTCGTTGCTACTCCTGCAGGCGTTTCTCGGCACGATGGCGGTGATGAGCATCTTGATCGCCGCCGTCGTGACAGAGCGGAAGGGGGACGAAGCGGCGTTGGCGCACCTGGCGTCCATCGTGGAGTTCTCCGACGACGCCATCGTGAGCAAGACGCTCGAGGGCGTCGTCACCAGCTGGAACGCGGGCGCCGAGCGGCTCTACGGCTACTCGGC
The DNA here is from genome assembly GCA_003221615.1 of Candidatus Rokuibacteriota bacterium. Lineage (GTDB taxonomy): Bacteria > Methylomirabilota > Methylomirabilia > Rokubacteriales > CSP1-6 > AR31. The sequence continues at coordinate 10,097 of QHSQ01000118.1, forward strand.
CGCGGAGGCCGTCGGCCGCCCGATCTCGATCATCATCCCGCCCGATCATCCCAATGAGCTGCTCCGTGTCCTGGCCCGGGTCAAGCGAGGCGAGCACGTCCAGCCTTACGAGGCCACGCGGATCCGGAAGGACGGCTCGCGGGTTCAGGTATCGATCACGGTGTCGCCGCTCCGAAGCTCGTCGGGCATCATCATCGGAGCCTCCGCCATCGGCCGCGATATCACCGAGAAGAAGCGCGCCGAAGCGGCGCTGCGAGAAGCGGCGACTCTGCGGTCGGTCGCGAGCCTGGCCGTGGCGGCCGCCCACGAGATCAACAACCCCTTGACCGTCGTGTCGGGTGAGCTTCAGCTCCTCGCCCGCGAGGCCGGCGCTCGCTGGGGCGGGCGGGTCGGGTCGATGCTCGAAGCGCTCGAACGCATCGGTGAGGTCGTCATGCGGATGAACCAGATCACCCGGCTCGAGCCCGCGGAGCGCCAGCGGCACCTTCCGGAAATGCTCGACCTCGAGAAGTCGAGCGGCAGTCCTGAGCCGCCGGCCGACGACCCCGAGCGACTGTCCTAGATGTGCACGCCCTTCAGCTGCGCCTCCGGGTAGCGGGTTCCGGCCGCGGCCCCGGCCGGGATCGCCGCCGCGATCCGCTCGGCATCGCGCGCGTCCAGCCGCACGGACGCGGCGTTCACGTTCTCCTCGAGCCGCTCCTTCCTTTTCGTGCCCGGAATCGGAACGATGTCCCGCCCCTGGGCCAGGAGCCACGCGAGGGCCAGCTGGCCCGGCGTGCAGCTCTTCTCCTTCGCGATCGGTTCGATCCGCCGCACCAGCTCGAGGTTCTTGGCGAAGTGAGCGTCGTGGAAGCGCGGATGGTCGCGCCGCCGATCGTCCGCCGGGATGTCGCCGAGGCTCCCGACGCGGCCGGTGAGCCAGCTGCGTCCGAGCGGCGAATAGGCGATGAACGAGATGCCCAGCTCGCGCAGGGTGGGGAGCAGCTCCTCCGCCTCGACTCGGTAGAGCAGCGAGAACTCGCTCTGCAGCGCGCTGAGCGGATGGATCCGATGCGCGCGCCGCACGGTCGCGGGCGCCGCCTCGCAGAGCCCGATGTACCGGACCTTGCCCTGCTCGATCAGGCGTTTCATGGCGCCCACCGTGTCCTCGATCGGCACCGTCGGGTCGACACGATGCTGATAGTAAAGGTCGATCACGTCGATCCCGAGGCGCTTGAGGCTTGCGTCGCAGGCCTGGATCACGTAGTCGGGCCGACCGTTGACCGTTGCTTTGCCATCGGGCGTCCGTACCTGACCGAACTTGGTGGCCATCACGACCTGGTTCCGCCGCCCGCGAATGGCCCGCCCCAGGAGCTCCTCGTTGTGGCCGAAGCCGTACATATCCGAGGAATCGAGGAAATTCACCCCCAGGTCGATCGCCCGGTGGACGACGTCGATCGACTGGACGTCGTCGTGCTTGCCGTAGGTGCCCGACATCGACATGCATCCCAGGCCGAGCGCCGGCACCGAGAGCGAGCTGTGGCCGAGCTGGCGGTGTTCCATTGACGCCTCCCTGTCTGGATCTCGCGGAATTCTACACCACGGGCCGGCAGGCTCGGCTGGCTCGCCCTGCTACAATAGCGCCATGTTCCGTATGAGCCAGACGCCGCGTTCCGCCGATCTCCAGCTGGCGATCAAGTCCGGCCCGGCCGGCTTTCCGTTCAAGAGCGAGCTGAGCCTGGCGACCCTGTTCGAGTTCTGGCAGAAGAAGTACGGCGACGACACCTCCGCCAAAGGGGTGTTCATGCGGACGGTCCGGGAGCAGGTCCGCCAGGTGCCGGAGCTCATGGGTCCGATCGCCGATCTGAGCGTGGTCGAGCGCCATCGCAACCTGATCCAGGTGCTCATGGCCGGTATCTTCGCGCCGGCCTTCTTCGAGCAGGAGTTCTCGGCCGTCCTGGTGCCGTTCCAGCTGAAGAGCTTCTACGCCACCCCGCTCTTCGAGCGGTATCTGCGCGCCGAGGACGGCACCCTCCGCGGCCGCGTGAACCTCGACGCGTCGATGGTGAGCGAGATGCGGACCTTCTTCGCGTACGCGCTGATCCTGGAGCGAGTCTACGGGATCAAGCTCGTGGTGGACTACCCGCTGATCCTCACGGTACCCGACCCCGACACCGGGCTCGATCGCCACTTCAGGATGGACTTCGACTGGCGGTTCGTGGAGGTCGAGACGATCGGCCCCGTGCCGCCGCTCAGCGACGAGGTCCGCAAGCGCCTGCGGCGCGACTTCCTCGATCCCGAGATGCTCCGCGACGTGCTGCCGCCCGACCGGTTCGCCTTCCGCGGCTTCACGGTCTTCAAGGCCATCGAGGTCACCGACCAGGAAGTGCTGTCCTCACTCGAGCGCGACCTGATCGACAAAGAGTCGATCGTGTCCCACACGCGGTTCAATACGCTCCAGGACAAGCTGCGGACGCTCTTCCGGCGGCCGGACCTGCGCTTCGGCCTCGCCGCCCTCGACGGCGACCAGGTCCTCGTCCTCAACTATGGCGCCGACGGTGCCGAGTGCGAGCACGCGTGCATCTTCGCGGACTCGCGGCACCACACCGTGGAGGAGTTCCGCGGCTCGGTCTACGAGCGCGCGGTGGTGCAGGGGAGCCCGCTGATCGTCGAGGACCTGGCCGAGATGCCCGACCGGACGCCGGCGGACGACGAGATCATCGAGTGGGGGCTGCGCAACATCATCGTGGCGCCGCTCCTCTATCAGGACCGTGTCATCGGCACGCTCGAGCTCGGCTCGCCGACGCCCGGCGACCTGGACGCCACGCACCTGCCGAAGCTCCACCAGATCCTCCCGCTCTTCTCCATGGCCGTGCAGCGCAGCATGGAAGAGCTGAACTCGCGCATCCAGGCGTTCATCAAGGAGAAGTGCACGGCCATCCATCCGGTGGTGGAGTGGCGCTTCCGCAAGGCGGTGCTCAAGGTCATCGAACAGCACGCCGAGGACTCCGGCGACCGGGGCATGGAGCTCGAGCCGATCGTGTTCGAGCGCATCTACCCGCTCTACGCGCTGTCCGACATCCGCGGGTCCTCGACGCAGCGAAGCCTCGCGATCCAGACGGACCTCTTGACGCAGCTCCGGCTCGCCCGCGACGTGATCCGCTTCGCGCACGACGCCCGGCCGCTGCCCGGCCTGCACGAGCTGCTCTATCGCGTGGACAAGCACGCGGCCAAGATCCAGACGCACCTGCACTCGGGCGACGAGGTGTCGATCATCGCGTTTCTCCGGTCCAACGTCGAGGGACTCTTCGACCACCTCCAGACGTTCGCCCCCAGCGTGCGGGAGCGCATCGAGGCGTACCGGACCGCGCTCGATCCCCGGATCGGGACGGTGTACGACCGGCGGCGGCTGTTCGAGGAGAGCGTGACGCGGATCGCCGACGGCATCTCGTCCTACCTCGACCTCGAGGAGCAGACGGCCCAGACGATCTTCCCGCACTACTTCGAAAAGCAGAAGACGGACGGCGTCGACCATCAGATCTACGTCGGCTCCTCGCTGCTCGAGGACGGCCGCTTCGACCCGCTCTACCTCAAGAGCCTCAGGCTCTGGCAGCTCATGGTCACCTGCGGGGTCGCGCTGCGGGTCAATCGCCTCAAGGAAAAGCTCCCGGTTCCGCTCGAGGTCACGCACCTGGTGCTGGTCCAGCACGCCCCGCTCTCGATCCGCTTCCGCTTCGACGAGAAGCGCTTCGACGTGGACGGCGCGTACGACATCCGGTACGAGATCGTCAAGAAGCGGATCGACAAGGCCGTGATCAGGGGCTCCGAGGAGCGGATCACCCAGCCCGGCAAGATCGCGATCATCTACTCGCACTCCGCCGAGGCGAACGAGTACCGCGCCTACATCGACTACCTCACCTCGCTCGGTTATTTCACCGGCGAGGTCGAGGACGTCGAGCTCGAGGAGCTGCAGGGCGTGCACGGGCTCCGGGCGCTCCGGATCGGCATCGATCTGCGCAACCCGAAGATCGAGCGGCGCGTGGCGATCACCGAGCTCCAGGCCGCCGCGGCCGACCCCGCGCGCATCGCGACGAATCCCGCCCGCAACTGAGGCCGGTCAGCGAGCGCGGCGCGGCGCCGGCCGGTCGCGCGTCACCCCTTCGGCCAGCAGGCTCTCGATTTCCGCGTCCACGAACCCGAGCTCGCCGAGTATCGCGCGCGTCTCCGATCCGAACGGCGGCGTCGCCGGCGCCGGGACGAATCCGCCGCCATCCATCGAGACCGGTGGCGCCAGGACGCGGACGGGGCCGAGCACCGGGTGAGTCAGGTCGTGAAGCATGCCGTTGGCGAGCGGCTGCTCGTCGTCGAGGAGCTCGAGCGGTAGCTTGACTCCGGCGGCCGGGACGCCGGCGGCTTCCAACGTCGCCTGCCATTCGGCCGTGGTGCGGGTGGCCACGATCCCCTCGACGCGATGGCGAAGCGCCACGTAGTGCTCGATCTCTTTCGCGCGGTCGGTGATCGGTAGATCCAGGGCCGCGTCGGTGAGCCCCACCGCTCGGATGAAGGCGCGCCGGAGCGCCGGGCTCCCGCACGCGATCGCGAGCGCGGCGTCTCGCGTCGCGTAGGTGCGGTAGTAGACGTTGACCGTCGCCGGCGGACGGATCTGGGGCGTGAGAGCCGCCTGCTCCGCGTAGGGCCGCCCGGCGGCGCGCAGCTCGGCGAGCCGGGATCGGAGCGCGGCGTGCGTCGTCGCGTCGGCCGAATCGATGCGCACCATGTTGTTGTTCTGGAGCACGAGCGACGACATCAGGAGCGAGGCGTCGACTTCGCCGCCGCGTCCAGTGTTCGCGCGCCGGAACAGCGCCGAGGCGATGCCGAACGCGAGCGTCATCGCGCACATGTAGTCGACGACCGGGTTCTCGCCGCCGGTCGGCACGCCGTGGTTGACGCTCCCGCCCGCGGCCAGGAGCCCGCTGCGCGCTTGCACGACCAGGTCCATGCCCGCCAGGCGGGCGGCCGGCCCGCGCCGGCCGAACGCGCTGACGTTGCCGACCACGAGGCGCGGGAAGCGTGGCGTGAGGCTCGGCCAGTCGAGACCGAGCTCGGCGGCCAGCCCCGGGCGAAAGTTCGTCAGCACCACGTCGGCGCGGGCGAGGAGGCGCTCGACGACGCGCGCGGCCGAGGGATGACGGAGGTCGAGCGGCAGCGAGTGCTTGCCGCGGTTGCGCGAGAGGAAGTGACGGGTCTCGCCGGGGGCCAGCGGCGCCAGCTGGCGCACGGGATCGCCCTCGACCGACTCGATCTTGATGACGTGAGCGCCGCCCTCCGAGAGGACCTGCGCGCAGAACGGGACGGCGATGAACTGGCCGAACTCGACGACCTCGATGCCGGCGAACGGTCGCACGTTATCCATAGTAATTCATCAGTAATTCATCTGGCCGCCTCGGCCGGGGGGCCCAGGCCCGCGACGGCCTGTAGCGCGCACCTCCGGCACGGTAGCGTAGCCGCGAATTTGCTATGTTCCAAGGGGCCCGGCCATGAGCGCGATCGCGGCGGTGGTATTCGACATCGGTGGCGTCGTGCAGGATTCGCCCCTGCACGCGATCGCGCGATACGAGCGCGAGCGCGGCCTCGAGGCGAACGCGATCAACCGCGTCGTGGTCGCCGCGGGGGAGCAGGGCGCATGGGCGCGGCTCGAGCGGGGTGAGCTGACGGTCCAGACCTTCTACGCGCCCTTCGAGGACGACTGCCGCGCCCGCGGCATCACGGTAGACGGCCGGCACCTCATGGCGAAGATCGCCGAGGCGAGCGCGCCACGACCGCGCATGCTCGAAGCGATCCGGCGGATCCGCACGGGCGGTCTCCGCGTCGCCGCCCTCACGAACAACTGGGTCACCGAGGCGCCGGGGCCGGCGTCGCCGCGTGACGCGGCGGCCCAATCACGCCTGGCCGCGCACTTCGACGTCTTCGTCGAGTCCGCCGTCGTCGGACTCCGCAAACCGGATCCGCGAATCTACGCGCTGGTCTGCGAGAAGCTCGGCGTGGAGCCGCCGCGCGTCGCGTTCCTCGACGACATCGGCCGCAATCTCAAGCCGGCGCGCGAGCTCGGGATGGCGACGATCAAGGTCGAGGACCCGGATCAGGCGTTGCGCGAGCTCGGAGCGCTGCTCGGGCTCGACCTCGTCTCCTGAGCGCACGTGGCTGTCAGAAGCGCAGCCGGAGACCGCCGCGGGCCATGAACGGCTCGCCGATCGAGATGACACCGTCGGTGGTCCGCCCGGTCGAGTAGGTCCGGTCGAAGATATTCTCGGCGGCGGCGTAGAGCTCGACGTTCTTGGTGATCGCGCGCGACACGGCGACGTCGACGACGATGTAGCCGCCGAGCCGCAACGTGTTCAGGTCGTCCTCGTACTGAGGCCCGACATAGCGGGCCGTCACCGACGCGTCGAACCAGGATGGGCGCGAGAAGCGCACGCTGGCGGTGGCGCCGTGCTCGGGAACCTGCGCCAGCCGCTTGCCCTCGAGACCCGGCTGCTGCGGGGCATTCACCACGCGCGCGTCCGCGAAGAGGTAGCTCACCAGGAATCGCCAGTCCGGCGCCGGGCGCAGCTCGAGCTCGGTCTCGAAGCCGCGGATGCGCGCGAGGTCGAGGTTCTGACGCTGCCGGCAGGTCGTCCCCACGGGGCAGTCGGGGAGGCGCGAGGTGAGCGTCACGTTCGCAACCAGGTCGTGCACCTCGTTCCAGTAGCCGGTGATCCGGCCCAGCAGAGGTCCCCACCGCTGCTGCACGCCGAGCTCGCCTCCCGTGAGCTGCTCGGGGCGAAGCGACTCGTTGGCGACGGTCACGTCGTTGCGCACGCGGAACACGCGGTACTGCTCGTTGAGCGTCGGCACGCGGAAGCTCTGATAAGCGGACGCGCGCAGGTCGGTGGTGGGCGTCGCGTGGTAGAGCAGCGCCACGCGCCCGCTCGGGATGATGCGCTCGATGTCGTTGAAGGTCTGCTCGGCGGGAACGCCGGCCGCGGGCGGGGTGTCGTGCCGGGTGGCGTCGTAGCTGTACCAGTAGTCGCCGCGGATGCCGCCGACGATCTCCAGGGACGGAATCGGCGTGAACACATCCTGGACGAAGACGCCGGCGATGAACTGCTGGCCCCCGGCGTCCCGCGTGCGGGCGAACGCGCCGGCGTTGTACACGCGCTCGTCGGTCTCGCCGATCACCCACCGCGCGTCGCCGCCGGCCGAGAGCAGGTTGGCGCCGAAGCGGTGGCTCCACTGCAGCCCGCCGCCCGCCGAGGTCGTCGGCACGCGCTGATCGAGCGCCAGAGTCTCCGAGTTCCGGTCCGCCGCCTGGGTGGAGAAGGTGCTGCGGAATTTCTGCGTGTCGGCGAAGGCCACGAGCCGCCACTCGCCTTCGTCCGGAGTCCCGAGCCGGGCGCCGATCGCCCCGGCGCCGGATTCGGTGTGATTGATCTGCAGCGGCGTGCCGTTGTTGCGCGCCTCGTAGAAGTAGTTGCCCGAGACGAACACCGACGCGTCGCGTGTGGCGAGGAGCTCCACCCGTCCGTTGAACGTCGAATGATTCGAATCGGCTTCGATATCGATCGAGCCGCGGCGGGACTTCTTGACGACCTCGTACCCGCCGGTACTGAAGTAGTTGCCCTCGAGCGCGATCCGGAAGGGCCCCTCGACATCGTGCAGCAGAAGGTCGAAGTTCATCGTCTCGCGGGTGCCGTAGCTCGCGTCGAAGAACAGCGCGCGCCCGGTGGGCCGACGCGTGAGGATCTGCACGACGCCGCCGAGGGCGTAGTTGCCCCAGGCGCTCGAGCCGCCGCCCCGGACGACCTCGATCTGCTGGATACCCAGCATCGGGATGCGACCCCAGTAGACCCAGCCGCCGAACGCATCGTTGGCGGGCACGCCGTCCACTAGCACGAGCGCGCGGCTGGTGCCGCTCGGACCGATGCCGCGGAGCGAGAGCCCCTGCGTGGTCGGGTGCGTGACGAGGCTCGAGGACCGACGGAACAGGCTGAAGCCCGGCACCTGCCGCAGGAGATCGTCGACGGTCTGGCTGGCCGAATGCTCGATGTCGTCGCGGGTGAGAACCGTCACGCTCGCCGGCGCCTCGTCGGCCTTCTGCTCCATGCGCGTCACGGTGACCACGACGGGCTCGAGCCGGGTCGCATCGTCGGGCGCCTGCGCCGCAGCCGGCGCCACGGCGACGAGGCCGAGGAGCAGCGCCGCGAGCGGCCGCGTCACCGGGCTCCGAGAACGACCGTCGAGAGCCTGTTCGGCATCGTCGGCCGAGCATGCTACACACGCCGCGCCGCCTTGACAAGGCGCGGCGCGAGACGTATCGTCCGGCCGCGAAGTCGAATCCGTTCCCGGCCGTTCATCGATCAAAGGGAGGCCCGTCATGCCGCGCAACACCCTGACGTTGCTCGTGGTCGCCGTGGTCCTCGTGCTCGCGTTCGGGCCGCTCGTCCAGGCTCAGCAACCCGCGCAGCCGCCGCCGACCTGGAAGCAAGGCCAGCCGTCGAGCATGGCGGACTCCCCGCTGGCGCCCATCGCGCAGCCGCCCGCGCCGAAGGCGCCCGGTGAGATTCCGGTCGACAAGATCAAGGTTCCGGCCGGCTTCAAGGTTTCCCTTTGGGCTCACAGCATCAACAACGCGCGCGTGATGACCTGGGGCGACAAGGGCACGTTGTTCGTCTCGAGCCGCACGGCCGGTAACGTCTACGCCGTCCTCGACAAGGGCGCCACCCGTGAGGTCAAGGTGATCGCCAAGGGGCTCAACCTGCCCAACGGCGTCGCGTTCAAGAACGGCACGCTCTACATCGCCGAGGTCTCGCGGATCACCAAGATGGTCGGGATCGAGGACAAGCTCGACAACCCGCCCGCGATGGAAGTCGTCTACGACATCCTGCCCCGCGACTTGCCGCACGGCTGGAAATACCTGGCCTTCGGCCCCGACGGCAAGCTCTACTTCAACATCGGCGCGCCGTGCAACATCTGCATCCCGCCGGACACGCACGCCAACATCTCGCGCGTCAATCCCGACGGCACGGGATTCGAGTACGTCGCGCACGGCGTGCGCAACAGCGTGGGCTTCGACTGGCATCCGGTGACGAAGGATCTCTACTTCGCGACGCACGCCCGCGACTGGCTCGGCGAGGACGTGCCGAGCGATCGCTTCGACGTGGCCCAGAAGAAGGGCCTGCACTTCGGCTTCCCCTACTGCCATCAGGGCGACATCCTCGACCCCGAGTTCGGCAAGGGGCGCTCGTGCGGCGAGTTCGCGCCGCCGCTCCTGAAGACGGGGCCGCACGTGGCCGGCAACGGCGTACAGTTCTACACGGGCTCGATGTTCCCGCCCGAGTACCAGAACCGCGTGTTCCTCGCCCAGCGGGGCTCCTGGAACCGGACCCAAAAGATCGGCTTCCGCGTGATGATGGTCACGCTCCGTCCGGGTGACGTGCCCAAGTACGAGCCGTTCGCCGAGGGCTGGCTGCAGGGCGACCAGATCTGGGGCCGCCCGGTCTACACGCAGCAGATGAAGGACGGCTCGCTCCTGATCGCCGACGACTACGCGGGCGCGATCTACCGCGTCACCTACCAGCGCTGAAGCGATTCAAGGCACTCGCCGGCGCCTCGGTCGTTGCCGCCGCTCTGGCCGTGACGGTCGCGGCGCCCGCGCGCGCCGCCGACCCCGAAGCCGGGCGGCGGAAATCCGAGCCGTGCAAGGGCTGTCACGGCGCCGACGGCAACGCGTCGATTCCGGGCACCCCGTCGATCGCCGGGCAGCCGGTCTACTTCACGCACTGGCAGCTCATCAAATACCGTGACGGCCGGCGGAAAGATCCCCAGATGTCGGCGTTAGCGGCCAACCTCAGCGATACCGATATGGCGGACCTGGCCGCCTTCTATGCGACCCAGCGCCCGACGCCGCGTCCGGCCGCGACCGATCCGCCGAAAGTGGCCGCCGGCCGCGAGCTCGCCCAGCAGCACCACTGCGTTTCCTGCCACCGGCCCGGCCTCGTCGGTCACGAGCAGATTCCGCGATTGGCCGGTCAGGATCTCGCCTACCTCGTGAAGCTTCTTCGAGGCTTCAAGGCGCAGACGGCGGGAGACCTGGACGGCACGATGACCACGGCGGCCCAGCCGCTCAGCGAGTCGGACATCGAGAACCTGGCCCACTACATGGCGACCCTGCCGCCGGCGCCGTCGCCGTAGCGCAAATTGGCTCTGTCGGCACCGAGCTCAATGGCTCTTCCCCCGGTCGGCCACTCCGTGTACATCAGAAATGGGCGCGGATGAGCTGACGTGAGCAAGGCGCCGCCGGGAGGCAACGAATGAGAGTCGAGCATCCGAGTGTTTGTCCGCTCGATTGTCCAGACACATGCAGCCTGACCGTGACGGTCGAGGACGAACGGATCGTCTCGATCCGGGGCTCGCGCGCCAACCCCTACACGGCGGGTGTGCTCTGCGCGAAAGTGCCGCAGGCGTATCCGGGCTTCGTCCACGGAGACGGGCGCCTCAAGACGCCGCTCATGCGCACGGGCGCCAAGGGCGAGGGACGCTTCGAGCGCATCTCGTGGTCCCAGGCGCTCGATATCGTCCACGAGCGCTTCACGGCCATCATCGCCGCGCACGGACCGCAGGCGATCCTGCCGCTGAATTATGCCGGCCCGCACGGGATGCTCGCCGGCGGTTCGATGGATCTTCGGTTCTTTCACCGGCTCGGCGCCAGTCTGCTCGACCGCCGTCCGCTCTGCGGCGGTATCCGCACGGAGGCCTGGGTCGGCACCTTTGGTCCGACGCCGGGCATCCGGCCCGAGCAGGCCGAGCACTCGAAGCTGATCGTGGCCTGGGGCAGCAACGTGACGTGGTCGAATCTGCACATCGTGCCGATCATCAACAAGGCCCGCCGCGGGGGCGCCAAGCTCGTCATCGTCGACACGCGGCGCACGAAGATCGCCGAGCAGGCCGATCTGCACATCGCGCTCCGGCCCGGGACCGACGTCGTCCTCGCGTGGGCGATGGCCGCCGATCTCGAGCGGCAGGGCGGCCTCGACCGCGAGTTCATCGCGCGCCACGTGGACGGGTTCGAGGACTACATGGCGCTCGCGCGCCGCTACAGCCTGGCGGACGCGGCGCGGATCTGCGGCGTGGACGAGCGCCTCGTGCGCGAGTTCGCCGAGTGGTACCGGACCATGAACCCCGCGGTGATCACCGTGGGCAATGGGCTCGAGCGCAACCGCAACGGCGGCAGCGGCATTCGCGCGGTCTTCGCGCTTCCCGCGCTCGCCGGAAAGTTCGGCGTGCCGGGCGGTGGGCTGATCAACGGCGCCGGGTTCGCGTTCCCGAAGACGCCGGCGCGCCTGGCGCGCCCCGACTTCGTCCCGGCCGGCACGCGCCTGATCAACATCATCGACGTCGGCCGGCACCTGAACGATCCGACCATGTCGCCGCCGATCAAGGCGCTCTTCATCTACAACCACAATCCCGTCGTCGTACATCCCGAGCAGAACCGCCTGCGCCGTGGTCTCGAGCGCGAGGATCTGTTCGTGGTGGGCTCGGACGTGGTGATGACCGACAGCCTCGCCTACGCGGACGTCGTGCTGCCGGCCTGCAGCCACTTCGAGCACGCCGATCTGTTCGCGGCGTACGGCACGCACTGGCTGCAGCGCGCCGACCGGGTGATTCCGCCGCAGGGCGAGGCCTTGCCCAACACCGAGATCTTCCGCCGCCTGGCGGCGCGCTTCGGGTTCGACGACCCCGCGTTCCGCGCGAGCGACGCCGAGTTGATGGATGACGCGCTCGACGGGGCGGACGCGCGCCTGGGCGGCAAACGGCCGAGCGCGATCCCTCTCGACAGCGCGACGCCCATGACGGTCGGCGGCGAGGAAGCGATCCTGTTCAAGAACGTGTTCCCGAAGACGGCGTCGGGCAAGGTCGAGCTTTCCTCGCCCTACCTCGAGAAGAAATACGGCGCGCGCCTGCCGAGCTGGCGGCCGGTCACGTCGTCCTATCCGCTGATCCTGATCTCACCGGCTTCGGACCAGCGCATCACGTCGACCTTCGGCGGGCTCCACGTCGGCGAGGGGCCGCCGCCGCTCGAGATGCATCCGGACGACGCGCGGGCGCGGAACCTGCGCGACGGCATGCGGGTGCGCGTGTGGAACGACCTCGGCGAGGTCCGGTTACCCCTCCTCGTCACCGATGTGATCCCGCGCGGCGTCGTCTGCACGCTCAAGGGCGCGTGGATGGCGACGAGCGACAACGGCCAGACCATCTCCGCGCTGTGCCCGGCCGACCACGCCGACATTTCCGAGGGCGCGTGCTACAACGACGCGCGCGTCGAGGTGGCGGCCCTCTGAGGACGAGACCATGACTCCCCCCGTCGACCCGAACGCGGTCCTGATGACCGGCGAGAACTCCTTCATCCGCCTGAGCCACGACGGCGGCAAGACGCAGTCGGACCGCTTCAGCCACTGGCGGGTGCTGTGGTGTCCGTCGGGCGCCGGCCACGTGCTGTTCGCCCAGAGCGAGCTCAGCTCCGGGCAGCTGCGCATCTTCAGCGACAACGCCGCGGTGGCGCGTTGGCTCCAGCGCACGATCGAGACGTTGCTGTTCCCCGCCTTCGCCGACACCAACGCGCCGGTGATCACCGCCGAGTTCGGGCGCTCCGGCGACCCGCGCTCGACCGCGGTGGAGACGGTGGTCTCGGGCGCCGACCGGATCCGCCTGACCTGGTACGATTGCAGCGAGCCCTTCGTGCTCAACGCGCCTCCCGGCTTCAACAACCGTCCGATCGGCGTCTTCAGCACGTTCTTCCCGGCGCGCTCGGCTCAGGTCGAGTGGAACGGGCGCTTCGCGACCGGCCAGCCCTGGGCGGAGACGCGCGGCGATCGGCAGGCCTCGAGCGCGTGCCTGGCGTGGTCGGAGACGTGGGTGAAGCCGCGGGGGTAGGCGGAATCTCGCGACCCGACTGGCGGGAGAAAAGGCGCCGGTCGCGTCTTGACCGCGCGCTAAGGTGGTCGAGCGGCGACGAAGATCCGAATCATCGCGACCCCGCCGGGCGAGGCGCCCTAAACCCGACCGGGCGGCGGTCTACTTGTCGGCGGTGCGGATCGCGGCCGGGCCTCCCTTGACCGCGATGCGTACGCCCGTGTCCCGCAAGGTGCCGCCGTCGAGGCTGAACACCTGAATGTCCTTCTCGACCATGTTGCCGACGAACACGCGCTTGCCATCCGGCGAGAACGCGGCGCCCTGCGACCAGTGGCCGATGGGGGCCTCGGCGAAGCGCGAGAGGTCCATGCCGCTCACCCGCAGCAGCACGAGCTTGCCGGCGTCGGCGAAGAAGGGCGAGTCCTTGGGCTTGTTGCTGCCGTTCATCACCACGACCGCGACGATGGACCCGTCGGGCGAGATCTTGATGCCCTCCGGCGTCTGACCGACGGTCACGGTGCTCACGACGCGCGGCGGCTTAGCCTTGAGATCGATGAGGCTCACGGTGTCAGCGTCCCCGCCGCCCCGGCCGATGTTGGCGACGGCTGCGAAGGCGCCGGTCGACGCGATGTCGATCCCGTAGGGACGCAGCCCCGCCGAGACGTCGCGCTTGGTGTATTCGACCTTGGTGCCGTCGATCGAGAGGACGGAGATCCGTTCGTCGCCGTCACGGGTCACCAGCGCCAGCTTGCCGTCGGGCGAGATCGTCGCGTGACAGGCGCCCGCTTTCTCGTCGCCGATCGTCACCTTGCCCGCCGGTGTCACGGTCTTGCCCTGGATAGTGAAGACCGACACCGTCCCGTCTCCGCGATTGGCGACGAGCGCGAGCGTGCCCTGGCGCGTGATCGAGACACCGGCCGGGTTCTTGCCGGTCTCGAGCGTCGCGATGATCTTCGGCGGCGTCGCCTTCAAATCGACCACCGACATCGTGTTGTTGGGGATCCGCTTGGTCGGATCGCCCGGATCGAGCGTCTCGTTGGCCGTCACGAGCGCCAGCGACTCGTCGGGTGTCACCGCGACGCTGAAGGGCGGGCCGACCACGCTGCCGGGCACGTCCACCTCGGCCACCACCTTCGGCGGCCAGCTCTTGAGGTCGATGACCGTCAACGTGTCGGGCGGCGGGCTCTTCACGGTCGTCGCAACGCCGTTGACGAGCGTCACCTTGTTGTCATTGGTCGAGAGCAGGAGCTGTCCGTGCGCCACGGGGACGATGACCAGAACCACGAGCAGGGCGACGACGGTGGCGAGCCGCAACGGGTTCATCGCGTGTCCTCCCGGTGTATCGATCGCGGTGCGTGTGGATCGGCGGCGGATAGAAGATCAGGTTCCGTCGACGAACGCAAGGTACACTGCACCGCATGACACTCGACCATCCGTGGACCACTGCGCCCGCCCCCGCCGACGTCGTGAACGTCGCGCCCGGCATCGGCTGGCTGCGCATGCCGCTGCCGTTTCAGCTCAACCACATCAACCTGTGGCTGCTCGAGGACGGCGACGGCTGGACCATCGTGGACACGGGCGTCGGGCTCGACGACACGCGCGCCCTGTGGGAGCGCATCTTCGCGACGTGCCTCGACGGCCGGCCCGTGCGTCGCGTGCTCGTCACGCACTTCCATCCGGACCACATCGGCAACGCGGGCTGGCTCACGGCGCGGTGGAAGACCGAGCTCTGGTGCACGCAGGCGGAGTGGCTCTACGCGCAGTTCGCCTGGCGCAGCCGCGGGGCGGCCGACTTCGAGCCGCGCCTGGCGCATTTCCGGCGTCACGGCTGCGGACCCGAGGCGCTCGTGCAGCTCGGCCGGCGCGGCAACCACTATCCGAGCCTCGTGCCCGAGGTGGCGAGCGAGTTTCGGCGGATCCGCGACGGCGATTCGATCACGATCGGCCGCCGCGCGTTTCGCGTGCTGGTCGCGCTTGGTCACGCGCCCGAGCACGCGTGCCTCTGGGACGAGGCCGGCCGGGTGCTGATCGCCGGCGATCAGGTGCTGCCGAAGATCACGACCAACGTCAGTGTCTGGTCCGAGCAGCCCTGGCTCAATCCGCTCCGGCTCTATCTCGACTCACTCGACCGCTTCCAGCCGATGCCGCCCGACACGCTGGTGTTGCCCTCGCACGGCCTACCGTTCCGCGGTCTGCACGCGCGGCTCGGCCAGCTGCGCGACCATCACGCGGCGCGTCTGGGCGAGGCCCTTGATGCGCTTGTGGAGGCTCGTAGCGCGGCCGAGCTGGTGCCCGTGCTCTTCCGGCGCGAGCTCGACAGCCATCAGCTGAGCTTTGCCCTCGGCGAAGCGCTCGCGCACCTGCGCTTCCTCGAGGACGAGGGGCGCGCGGTCCGCCTCGTGGACGCCGATGGCGTCCACCGGTTCCGCAAGGCCTGACCAGACCCTGCCCGCGACCGCGGCGCCGACTCACGAGAAGAGTCGTTCGACGAAGAGGATCACGCCGGTCGCGAGCATCGCGACGGACGACGCCGTGACGGCGCGCGCCTGCCATCGGCTACGGCGCAGGACGATGAGGGCCGGGAGGAGTATCGCGATCACGATGGCTTGCCCCACCTCCACTCCGAGGTTGAAGCCGAGCAGCGAGAGCGCGAGGCCCTGCCGCGTCAATCCGAGCTCTCGTAGGGCGGACGAAAACCCGAAGCCGTGTACGAGGCCGAACAAGAAGCTGACCATCCAGCGGCGTGACACAGCGGGCCGGGGAGCCAAGTTCTCCGCGGCCACGAACGCGATGGACAGGGCAATGACCGCCTCGACCAGGCGGTCGGGCAGCGTGATCACGTCGGTGACCGCGAGCGACAGCGTCACGCTGTGCGCCACGGTGAACGCCGTGATGATCTTCGCCAGCGCGACGAGGCTGCCGCCGGACAACAAGAGGCCAAGCAGAAATAACAAGTGGTCATAGCCGCTCAGGATGTGGTGAATGCCGAGCGTCAAGAACGTGGTCATGTCCCGCGTCGCGGGGTCGCCCAGGGCGAGGCGCGCCGCACGGGCCGCCGGCTCGAAGACGAGCTGGCGTGTGCCACCAGACCACTCGACCTTCATGAGCGTATGGTGGTCGCCCCCGAGGACGTCGAAGATGTCGTCCCGTATTTCCAGGCTCCGTAGCCCGGTCGGGCACGCAAAATCGACCAGCATCGAGACGCTGGTCGCCTCTGGGGCCGGTAGATCAACAGCGCCCGGGCCCGGCTCACAGCGGGTTCCGTTACCCCGCAGCTCGATCCTCTGTCGCAAGACATCGAGGAGCCGTTCGCGGGCCTGGACGCTCCCTCGCTGAGCGAGCCGGAGATCTTCGGCTAGCTGGGAGGGGAGTACGGCGGTGGGAAGGGTCAGGCTGTAGCGAACGGTGCTGCGATGAACGCTCACGGAAGCGTAGCCGGTGCTGCCGCCCGTGTGCGCGTCGGCGGGCACGACACGGCATGCCAGCACGACCACTCCGAGCATGGCGAGAAGCGTCGTGCGGCTCATGGCTCGACTTCAGCCAGCGCCTGCTCCCATTCCGCGCCGACGAAGCGCGACATCACGTAGACCTCGTCGCGCCCGTCGATGCGCATGTACTGAAGCACCTTCTGAGGGTTTGTCGACCCGAAGTGCACGGCGAGTAGACGCTGGTCGTCGTTCAAGAGGACCGCGGACAATGCGGGGCGTTCGAGGCCGAATTCGCCGAGCCCGTGCTCGGCCCATTCCCGTTGGTCCAGGATGCGGACGGGAGCGGAGGCGTGCAGGAATTTGAGAGCCTCGTCGAGGTGGGTTCCGAGCGGGGGCGGCACGGGACGCTGATCCCGGTCGCGTCGCCAGCCGCCCTCCGCCGTTCGCGCGAAGACCCATCGTCCGCCATTGCCCATCAGCTCGATGCGACTGACCTGAGCCGGCGTCTCGGCCAGGACGCCGGCCGCGACGAAGCGGACGAATTGACCGCTCTCCCGCACGCGGCCGGACATCGTCATGGCCACCAGAAATCCCACCGCCAGCGCGGCGCCGCCGAGACCGAGCAGACGGCGAGACCGGGCTAGCGTCGACGCCACCAGACAACGGTGCCGCACAAGACCACGGCGAGCGGAAGGAGGACCTCCACAAAGACGAAGATCTGCTGCATTTGCCTCTTGGTGAGGAGCACGAGCGGCGGAACCGGGATGCGCAATGCCACGGACGGCGCGTGTTCCTCGCGAACGAGCCAGCGCACGATCGACACGGCCAGGTCGGCGTTAGCCATGTACGGCAGAAACGAGTTGCTCGCGAAATCACCATCACCGATGAGAACGAGCCGAAACGGCTTGCCGCCCGCCGTCGCTCCTGGCCAGGTACCCTCGGCGGCCGCGGCCAGAACGTGCCGGCCGGCCCGTGCGGCGGCGGGATTCGTTGGCGCGCCGTCGGCCGGCTCTCGCTCGGCGACCGTCCGAATCACGCGCGTGTAGCTCTGCACGCTACTGCGAAAGAGCGGCGCCAGCGTGACGCCCGGCGGCGGTGCCGTCATCGTGATCGACCGGATACCGGGGAAGAACGCCAGCGGCAGTTGCCTGGTGATCGGATGGTCCTCGTAGACCGGGATCGCGACCACTTCCGGATCGGTGGAGTAATGGTCCAGCGGGTCGACGACCACGTCTTGATCGACGACGAGGCCCAGGCGCCGAAGAGCCGCCGCGAGGCGCGCCTCGATGACGAAGCCGAGGTCGTAGGCCAGGAGAGCCGCTCCTCCCGACGCCAGGTAGGCGCTCAGCGCCTCGCTTTCTCCGGGAAGGTACGTCGTGCGGGGATTGAGGTCCACGATGGCGGCGCATTCGGTCGGGATCGCCGGCAAGGTGGCCGGGACGATCTTGCGCACGTCGTACCCCACCGTCTCCAGGGCCCGCCGCATCCGGCCCGCGCCGTGACCTCTCATCAGCACGACGGCCGAACCACTCTCTCCGTGACTGTGGCCGGCGAGCCCCTCGAAGTGCGTGTGAAACTCGAAGTTGTCGATCGGGTACTCGTTGTGACCCTCGATGAAACAGATGGTGACCACGCGGCGCCGGAGCACACGCAGGATGCCCAGCGCGATCTGGTTCTCGTCGGTACCCATCACCTGAACGCGCCGTCCGTCCGCTTCGAGCACCGCCGCGTTGTAGATGCGGACTCCGAACGTCTCCGCGACGGTCGGCTGCTTGTCGGGATCGACGGTGCGCACGCGCAGGAGCGGGTTGCGGCGACCGAGCACCTCGACCATGTCGCGGGCGCGCTTGCCCGCCGGGTCCTGTGCCTGATAGAAGTACGTGAGCTTCACCTGTTGGTCGAGCGAGTCGACCACTTGCTCCGCCTGGCGCGACGGGGTGAACACTCGCTCGCGCGTCAGGTCGAAATGCGCATCGTGAAGCGCCAACGCTACGTTTGCCAGCGCGGCGATCGCCACGGCGGCCGCGATGACCCCCATCGTGTACGCGGCGGCGGCGAAGCGTCGGAGGCGCGGCTGGAGCGGAAGCCGGACGCCCAGACCGAACAGGAGCAGCACGGCCGCGAGCCACCCAACGAACCACAACGAGTTGACGACGTCGAGTCGACTCAAGGCGGTGGCTATCGCCGCGCCAGCGTGCGCATGCTCACGAGAAGGCCGACGAGGATGACCGTCAAGAAGAATCCGAGGTCCGACAGGAACACGGCGCCGGTGGCGAACGGAGTGAAATGCGCGACCAGCGACAGGTTCGTCACGATGGTATCGAACGGATCCGGCAGCAGGTAGCCGATCGAGTCGATCATCCACAGAAGGATGCCGACGCCCATCGCGACCACGGCCGCGACGATCTGGTTCGAGGTCAGCCCGGACACGGCGAGCCCGATGGCGGCGAGCGCGGCGGCGAGCAAGAGAAGACCCAGGAAGCCGCTGTAGATCGGCCCCCAGTCCGGATCGGCGTAGACCCCGAGCACGATGGCGTCGACGGCGGTGAGCGAGAGCATCAGGCCCAGCAGCGTCAGACTCGCCGCGAATTTCGCCAAGACGATCTCGATCTCACGGACGGGCGAGGTCAGGAGGATTTCCAGGGTCCCGTTGCGTCGCTCCTCGGCGAGCAGCCGCATCGTGATGACAGGAACGATCAGTAGGAAGAGCACCGCCGCCTGGAAGAAGACGCGAACCAGCTCGGCCGTGCGGTTGAGGAACAGCATCAGCGTGAACGTATAGCCCATCAGCAGGAGGTAGACCGCGACGATCGCGAAGGCGATCGGTGACGAAAAGATCGCCTTCTCCTCCTTCACCAGCAGCGTCACGAAGTTCCTCACCCGCCGGCCTCCGCGCGATCGCCCGTCAACTTCAGGAAGAGCGCTTCCAGGTCGACGGGCATCGATTCCAGGCTGAGGAGGCCGAATCCAGCCGTGATCACGGCCCCCGCCACGGCCTCGGCCACCGACGGGTGCTCCGCGTCCACGAGATAAACGGGCGGGGACGACCCACGTTGACTCTCGAGACGCACAGCGGCCACGCCCGGGACACCCGCCAGGCACGCGCTCACGCGCTCCTCCTCGCCCCGGATGCGTAGCCGGAGCCGCCCACCCTCGCGCGACGCCCGCACCGCGTGAACGCCGAGAAGCTGCCCAGCCAGCAGGATCGCGACGCGGTCGGCAACGCGCTGGATTTCGCCGAGGATGTGCGAGGTCACGACGATCGTGCGCTCACCTCCGAGCGAGCGAATCAGCTCGCGCATCTCGATGATCTGCCGCGGGTCGAGGCCGTTCGTGGGCTCGTCGAGGATCAGAAGAGGGGGATCGCCGAGTAGAGCTTGCGCGATGGCAACGCGCTGGCGGTAGCCTCGCGACAGCCGACCGATCTGGGCGGTGCGCATCGGTCCCAGCCGCAGACGTTCCGTCGCGGCGTCCACCGCGGCACCGAGGCTCGCGCGCGTCAGTCCCTTGAGTCGGCCCATGAAGATCAGGAACTCTCTGACACCCATGCCGAGATAGAGCGGCGCGTCTTCCGGCACATAACCGACGCGCCGACGCGCGGCCGGCGCATCGGCCACGACGTCGAGACCCGCGATGCGCGCGGTGCCCGAGGACGGTCGAAGGTACCCGGTGAAGATGCGGAGGATCGTCGTCTTGCCGGAGCCATTCGGCCCGAGCAGACCCATGATCTCCCCGGCACCGACTGTGAAGGAGACGTGGTCCACGGCGAGGCGCGGCCCATACCACTTGGTCAACTGTTCGGCAACGATGACCGCGCTCATCAGGCAATCGTGTCGCGGTGCCGCCGGGACGGCTAACGCCCCGGCGGCGACCGGTTACATCGGGTCCTTGCGAAGCGTGAGGCTACTCGAACTTCTGTGGATCGTGGCTCTTGGCCGCCTTGGACGCCGGACCATCCAGGTCGTGGGCGGTCATGAAGCTCGCGTTCTCGCGGCCCTGCAGCGTCCGGATGTACTCGTACGCGTTCAAGATGCCCGTGGGGAAGTAGGCGAGCGAGATGTCCGGAAGCAGATTTTTCGTCACGTTCTCCGAGAAATAGACGTTGTCGCTCGTGAGGACGACGGTTCCCGTCTTCGGGAGACGCACGACGGCCATCTGGCTGCCCGGCGTGTGTCCCGGCCAGCGCTTGATCACGATGCTCCGGTCACCGAACACGTCCAGGTCGCCTTCGAGCTGCTCCATCTTGAATTTGTTCGGCAGGGCCTGGCCGAGGTCGTTGCGCAGGCAGGCGACGTCGCCGGGGATGTAGGGGCCGGCCGTCCCGGGCTCGGGCCACGCCGCGTTCTTCATCTCGTCCTTCTGGACGAGGAACGTCGCATTGGGAAACTTGCAGACGTTGCCGCCGTGGTCGAGATGCATGTGGCCGACGGCGACGTACTTGATGTCATTCGGCGTGAGGCCGATCTTCTTCAGCTGCGTGTCGATCGCCACGTCCGGCGTCCGCACGACTTGCAGGGCCTGGGCGAACGGACCCCAGTAGCTCGGATCGTTGATGATCTTGTCGTTGTTGCCGGTATCGAACAGGAAGTTGCCCTTCGGATGCATCACCACGAAGAAGCCGACCGGGACCTGCACCTGGGTACTCGGGGCTCCGGACTGGAGCGCGCTCTTGGCGATGGTGAGCGGCCCGGAGCTGAACGCGTACATCTTCATCCCAGCCGGGGGGGATTGCGCGGATGCTGAGAGCATCGTGCCCAAGAGCAAGAGCGCGATAGCCATCACAGACACTGCCCAGCGCTTCATGTTCTCCTCCCGCGTTCGAATTGGCACCGCTCCTACCGGGTCACGACGCCGTGCGTTTCCGTCGTTCTTGTGAGGCCACGGAGAAACGCGAGGCGAGTATCGTTGCCGATCAGAACGGTGTCAAGGGCGTTCCGGTCGATCAGAGCACCGCGTCATGATGCGCGGGTCTCGATCGCTCGGCCGGTCGTCATCGCAGCGTTTGGCGGTCGATGGAAGTAACTGGACCCGATGCGTGTGATGATTTCAGCTCGCCAAGTTCGCCGAGCGCTCGTAGGCCCGGCAGGAGGTCAATGGGCGCGCCATGCGCAATGTGGCTTCGGTATGACGGCGGGAGCTCCAGCGCTTGAAAATGACGTCGTCAAACTTGAACCGGCGAGCGCCGAGAATGTCGATCTCCTCATCGAGTGGACACTCGACCCGGTTGCGCAGGGTCCCTACAAACAGGTCCCCAGCCTCAATTCCGGCGAGCTCCGGGAACTGTTCCTCCACAGCCCAGATCGTCGCTATTTTCTGATCCGACGAGCGACGGAGACGCATCCACTCGGGCGGTTCTATTGGCGGGCTTGGTTCGGCGATCCAACGGGAATTGACCGGGAGTCTGAATATTTTCTTGGCGGATCCCGGCGCTCGGGGCAACGTCTACGGCACAGGCGTCCAGCGACTCGCATCCGACTATCTGATGACCTTACCCCAAACACGAAGCGTCTTTGCCTTCATCGTCGCAGCAAACCTGGCCGAGCAGCGGGCTCTGATGAAGGCGGGATTTCGCGAAGCTGGCCTCTACCGAGCTCTCGGTATCCGGTATCGCTGCCAAACGATCCATGCGTTCTCTTCGTTCGGAGTCGCGATGCCGCGACACCCTGAGCTACTCCTCTTTGATCTCGGCGGTGTCCTCGTCGAGTTCTCTGGCTTCCGCAACCTTAGTCCCCTGTTACGCGTCCCATTGTCAGAGTCCGAGATCAGGCAGCAATGGATCGGGTGTCCGGTTGTTCGCGCCTTCGAGGTCGGTCACCTCACACCGCAGCAGTTCGCCGAGCGCTTTGTCGCAGCGTGGAATCTGGCTGTTACCCCGGTGGACTTTCTTCAAGATTTTCGCGCGTGGACGCGGGGCTTTTTGCCAGGAGCACGCGAACTGCTGACCACACTTCGGGGCGGGTATCGACTGGCTTGCCTCAGCAACTCGAACGCGGTGCATTGGGAGCGGAATTCGCGGGACCTCGAGATCTTTTCACACTTCGAGGCGGCGTTGTCTTCGCACCTCCTCGGCCGTCATAAGCCGGACCCGATGATCTATCAGCGGGCGCTGGCCGCCCTGCACGTGGCGCCACACGACGTGTTCTTCTTCGACGATGTGGCCGCCAATGTCGAGGCGGCGCGGGAAACAGGTATCACGGCCTTCCAGGTGGCGGGCATCACGGAGCTGCGCACTTGTCTCGGCGCGCTGGGCCTGTTGCACGACCCGGGTACGCAGGCATCCTGAGCGGCTCGGCCAGCGGGCCCAACTGTCAGCCGCTCGAGACCTCCATCGAGGACTATCGCCGTCGCGCTACGACTGTCAATAGCCGAGCCTGCGATCACGCTCGACGAGCGCGACATCGCGCTGCGCGGCGGGACCGTAGCCGCCGGCGCCCGGCGTGCGCACCAGCACGACGTCCCCGCGCTTGAGGACGTGCTGGCGGCGGTTGTCGATCGAGACCCCGTTGATCTGCACGTCGCCGAGCCCCCCGTCGCCGCCGCCCGCGAAGCCCGGCGCCGCGAACTTCGTGCGCTCGGCCATGAACGAGGCGACGATCGGCGCGTCCGACTCGCACTCGAACACGATGTCCTGGCCGAGCCCGCCGCGGAAGCGGCCGGGCCCGCCGGATCCGGGTCGCAACCGCTTCTCTCTGAAAAACAGCGGACTGTTGCGCTCGGCCACCTCGACGGGCGTCGACGAGATGTTGCTCGGCCACGAGAGCACGCTCTCGCCGTCCTTGGTCGGCGTGGCGCCCATGCCGCCGTTGAAGAAGAAGATATTCGTGTAGGGCCGCCCGTCGGCGCGGAGGCCCGTCTGCTGTACGGCCCAGAGCGGTGAGCCCGCGCCCGCCATCACGCGGTCGGGGACGACCTGGTGGAGCGCGCCGAAGAGGAGCACCGGCACGTAGTGGCCGGTGACGGCGCGGCTCACGACGGCGGCCGGGAAGCGCGGATTGAGAAGAGATCCCTCAGGCGCGGTGACGCGCATCGGACGGTACATGCCCTCGTTGTTGGCCAGGCCGGGCAGGAGCGCGCACTTGATCGCGTAGGCGGTCATCGCGTAGGTGTAGGCGAGCACGCAGTTGATCGCGCGCGGCTGCTGGGGCGAGGTGCCGGCGTAGTCGGCGGTGATCTCGTCGCCGGCGATCGTCAGCGCCACCCGGTAGTCGAGCGGCTCGTCGACGCCGTCGGTTCGCATCGTGTAGCGGTAGGTGCCGTCCGGGACGGCGCGGATCGCCGCGCGCATCGCCCGCTCGGCCCGCGAGAACAGCTCGTCGCCGAGCGCGTCCAGCGACTCGAGCCGGGCGGCGTCCATCAGCGCGAGCAGCCGCTTCTCCATCAGCTCGTTGGCGCCGACCTGCGCCCAGATGTCGCCCACGGTCTGGTCGGGCGTGCGCACGTTGGCGCGGATCATCTCGATCAACGTGTCATCGGCGCGCCCCTCGCGGATGAGTTTCATCAACGGGATGTGCAGCCCCTCCTCGAACACCTCGCGCGCCTCGATCGCGCGCAGCCGCCCGCCGATGTCGGGCATGTGCGAGGTGGTGGCCGAGAACGCGACGAGCCGCCCGGCGCGAAAGATCGGCTTGAGGACGCTGACGTCGCTCATGTGCCCGGTGCCCATCCACGCGTCGTTCGTGATGAGGACGTCGCCCGGGCGCATCGCGGCCGGCCCCATCGCGCGCAGGAAGTGGCGGACGGTGGCGGGCAGGGTGCCGATGAACGAGGGAATGCTGCCGGTGTTCTGTGCGAGCGCGTAGCCGCGGGCGTCGGTGAGCATGCACGCGAAGTCGTTGGCCTCGTTCGAGAGCGTCGAGAACGACGTGCGCACGATCGCCTTGGCCGCCTCGTCCACGACCGAGATGAGGCGCGTCCACAGTACCTCGAGCGTGATCGCGTCGAACCGCTGGCTCACGGCGTCTCGTTAATTTGTAAGCGCGCCCCGGCCGGCGGGGCCCCAGCTCCGCGACGGCCTGCGGCGCGCACACCCGCCACGCGCATCATGCGTCGAGGGTCACGACGACGTTGCCGCTCGGCGCCACCATGAAGCGTGCCCGGGGCCCCACGACGAGGGTCGAGCCTTCTTCCTCGATGACGGCCGGCCCGTCGAACTGATGACCGATGGCGAGGCGCGCGCGGTCGTACACGGTCGTCTCGACGAAGGCGTCGGCCTCGGGAAACCACACCGGGCGGCGCCCCTTGCTGGGCGGCTCGGCGCCGCGCGCACGCCCCTGCAAGACGACCTCGCTTCCCGCGACGGGCGCGCGGACCGCGACGCGGATGTTGATGAACTCGACCGGCACGTCGGGCGGCGTGAGCGAGAACT
>QHSQ01000509.1 GCA_003221615.1 Candidatus Rokuibacteriota bacterium
CGGGCGGTTCTCAGGTTTCCTGTATATCCGCAGAACAGCTCGTCGGCGCCGTTCCCGGTCAGAACCACCTTGATTCCGTCGTCGCTGACCGCGCGACAGAGCTCGTGTGTGTGGATCAAGGGCAGGAGCATGATCGGCTCGCCGTACGTCGCGAGCATCTTGCGAAATACGGCGAGCTGTCGCGTCGGCTCGAAATAGAACTCCCGGTGCTGGCAGCCGAGCCGGTCGGCCATCACCCGGGCTCGACGGAGATCTTCGTCGTGTCGATCAAACCCGAGGGCGTACGTGCGGATCGGCGCGGGGGAGAGCTGGCGCATTAGGCCCACGACGGCTGAGCTATCGACCCCGCCGGAGAGCAGGGCGCCGACGGGCACGTCGGCGACCATCCGAAGTCTCACCGACTCCTCCAGCGCGTCGCGGAGCTCTGCCGGCGCTATGGGACGCGGCACAGCGTCAGGTGTCCAGTAGCGCCAGACGCGGGCGATCCTTCCGGCCCGCACGATCATTGCGTGGCCCGGCCGCAAGCGGCGAAGACCGCGGTAGGCAGTCCACGGATCGGGAATGTGTCGAACGTTGCGAAGGAGAAGGGCGGCCACCCCGGCGTGGTCGAGAGAGGTGTCGCAGCCAGGAACGGCGAGCACCGCAGGAATTTCGGAGCCGAAGACGAATCCTTCGGGCGTCTCGGAATAGACGAATGGTTTCTTGCCGATTCGGTCGCGCGCGCAGAAAAGAATGCCTTCTTCACGATCGAAGAGGGCGAATGCGAACATCCCGCGGAGGTGCCGAACGACATCGGTCCCGTACAGGCGGTAGGCTTCGAGCAGGACCTCGGTGTCAGATGTTCCTCGGAATCGACTGCCGTGCGCCTCCAGCGTGCTGCGGAGCTCAGAGCAGTTGTAGATCTCGCCGTTGTAGGTAATGGCGAGCCTCCCGTCGGCGCTCAGCATCGGCTGGTGGCCGGTGGGCGAGAGGTCCAGGATGGCGAGGCGGGCGTGACAGAACCCGATTCCGACCTGCAGGTCCAGCCACGTCCCCTGCTCGTCGGGACCGCGATGCTCCAACCGCTTGTTCATGCGGTTAAGCGTGCCGGAAAGATCAGAAGCTTCGACGGCGGCGCCCGTGCGCAGCCACACTCCGCCTATCCCGCACATGATCCGTGCGGCGGGTGGGCGCTGCGCCGGACCGCCGCCCTACTGCAACAGAAGCAGTACGAGAATCTCTCCTTGGCCGTCGGCGAGCGGCTCGAGCGCCTTACCAATCAGCGTGCCCGGCCGGTGCATCGGCACATCGGCGACCTTGACGGGCTCTGAACGCATCGCGTAGCCAGGCGTCGCGCTCGAGACGAGCAGGTCGCCCGCGGCGATCGAGCCGTAGCTAGCGTCCACCTTCACCTTCACGCGACCGCTATGAGCCACCTTGACCTGATCATCGCCACCCTCACCGAGGAGTACACCGGGCCGCTCGGATATCACGCCCGCCACACGCTGATCGTATGGCGTCGATGCCGGAAGCACGTGGTTGTCGCGGCTCGGATCGATGATCACGACCGTCGCGGGAGAAATCTTCTTGACCGTCGGCACCCATTCGGCGACGTCCTGGTACTTGGCTGCGATGTTTCCGCTGACCGAGACATTGCCGGCGATCGCCACGTCCGTCGGCGAGATAACGATCACGTCGTTCATCGCCCCACCGTTCTGAACCCAGACGTGCATCCTACCCTGGCTCGAAGGGAAGGCACCGGGTGAGACGACTTCCGCGTGGAGGCCGGCGAGGCCGCCGTCAGAACCGAGCGTCGAGAAGCGGAGTCCGTTGTACTGTCCGGCCGCGTTGGGCACGTTGAGGGTCAACCCCGATGGAAACCCGAGGCCGCTCCCACCGCCACCGATCACCTGAACACCGAACTTCGAGAAAACGGCGATCGATCTCGTGGTCGAACCATCCTGCACCCATAGATGAGCCCTTCCTGCGCTATTCGGGTACGACCCAGGCGCAACGACCTCTCCGGAGAACCCGGCAAGGGGGCCGTCCCCAGCTGTCGTCGAGAACCGGAAGCCGTTAAACTGGCCGAGGGTGTTCGGCACACGAATACTCAATCCTGGGGGAGCGCCGATGCCGCCGCCGCCGCCGCCGTTTATGTCCATCGGTGAGACAACTGTGCTCTGCGCCGAGACGCTTCCAATGCCGGCTCCGGCAATCCAGAGCCCGCATCCAATTGCCACTACCGTGCGGACCAAATTCCCCAAAAGCGTCCTCACGATCTGACCTCCATCTGTCAATTGCCGTGACGCAGCCATGCCGGGTCGGCACGGAAGAAGGGGCCAGCGACCTGGAAACGGCTCGGCCCCTGTAACTTCTAAGGACTCAGACAATCAATCCAAGAGAATAGGTGCAGGAACTGTGCCGCGTGAGAAGGTTTGCTGATTGGGTTGGCGAAATCCAGCCAGAAGATGCGGCTTCGCCCTCTGACTCACAGGCAGTGGGACCTGTCGGCCCGGATTCTAACGTAGATTGTCGACGACCGAACAGTTCCTTCTGCAGTTCGGCAGCAACACGCCATTACTGAGAAGGTTCACCACCGGCCTGCGTCCCGGATTCGCAAAGCCACCGCCTGTGCTCGTGAGTCTGAAGTCGCTCAGGCTTCCCTGGTTGTACAGGGTCACCGTCAGCATTCGCGAGTGCACAAGCCCTCATCCGCTAAGCCCCTCGCGCACTACCGAGTGCGATGGAGTTGGGCATGATCCCGATGATGCAGGCTGTGCATCGCTAGT
>QHSQ01000510.1 GCA_003221615.1 Candidatus Rokuibacteriota bacterium
TGGACGCGGCTATGGCAACGGCAAGAGTTCGTCCAGGCGGACGTCTCCGAGAGCCTGAAGCAATTCGCACGCGATGTCTTTTCCCTGAACCTTGAGACATGCCGGCAGAAATTGTTGTCGCGGTGAGGATCGCACTCTAGGGTATCCGGAACTCGGCGCGAGCACAGATCGATTGCACGAGCACAGGACTCTTAGTCCTGTCCCGGCGCGCCACACGTGCAAGGATTCGGGTCCTATCTCCTTTCTCTTGGAGTCCCTCGTAAGATATCCGAGTCTAAGATGAAGTTCTGGCCTGAAGGCAGCATCATGACCTGGATCTTGTCGCTCAGCTTCTGAACCATGGCGTACCGGACCAGGTCCGGAGTAAGGGAAGCAGCCAATTTTCTGTTCGCCTCGGCCTCCTTCTCGGCGCGGAATAGAATAGCGCTGCCTTCTCCTTTGGCTCTTTCGATGGCCTGCTGAGCTTTGTGCTTTTCTCCCTCAATCTTTTGTTGTTCTTCCAGGGCGCGCTGCGTGGCTATCTGTTTATCTTCGATGGCTTTCTTGAACTCCGGGTTGAAGTCGATATTGTCCAGAAGCAAATCGACCACCTCTATCGAAAAGGGGGAAAGCTCTTTCTCCAGTCTTTCTCGGACGGCTTTTCTGATGTTTTCGCGGTTGGGTGCAATCTCGACGCTCTTGTATTTGACGGTTTCATCCTTGAAATTCTGAATGACTCTCGATTCAACGAGGACATTGAAAAAGTTGGGGCCGACGGTCCGATAGAGCTGTTGGATCGTTTGAGGAGAAACGCGAACATTTAGACTTGCTCTGACAAAGACATCCTGGCTTTCTTCACTGAAGGCGTTGAGCTTATCGAACACGCGACGCTGCACCTGGATGTTGGCAAGCAGGACGTCGCGCCAAGGCGCCACAAACTGGAGACCCTCGCCGATCTGGCCTTTGATGCCGCCAAACTCATAGACGACACCTATATGGCCGGCCGGCACTTGGTGGACGGAGGCGAAAAAAGTGCTAAGAGCCATGAGTGCTAGGATCAAACCCCCTGCCGGCTTTAGGAAACTGCCCAGATAAAGGAGCTTGGATTGCCGGTAGTCGCGGATCTCCGGCAAGTTTCTCTTGGCGGCGAAAAGGAGCACAGCGATAACCGTAAGGACGACCATCCAGATGACATACCGCATCGGCTATTCCTTCCTTGAGGCTGCCAAGCTCTCTAGCTCATAAAATCAACCGACCAGATTAGTTCGAGCGCTCACGCGGGTCGTTGGATGCGCGCGAACGATCTGCCTAAAGGGCGTCCATGTCAAGCGGCTTCTAGCAAGCTGGCTTCCCCTGGCTTCCTGCCAGGATCACCCGAAGGTGCTCGGTCACCCATCCTTGACCCTCGTGGAACGGGGCGCTACTCTCGGCCCGCAAGCGCACGTAAAATCGGTCGGCTGCGGTGATTCGCTTGATCACGCTCGGAGAGGGAGCAGGGCGATGGGAAAGTGAAGACCCTCACCGTCAACGTCACCGCCACCGTCGCAGCAGCTGACGGGCACGGACTTCTTCCCGAATGTTCCGGTTGGGCCCAAGACGATCCTTGAGCACGCCGCGCCCGGGCAATTTGTGGCCAGCGGAAGTATGTAGTCCGCCCAACTGATCCTTGTGGGCTGGGGGAGGAGGGTTCTGATCGTGACTGAAGAGCCGCCGGACCTGGACAAGACGTTCGACGACGTGAGGGCATGGACATGAAGCACGCGCATGGCGCGCGCGGCCGCTTCACAATCCGGCTGGCCGGCTTCTTCGCGGCGCTTGCCCTGGTCGCGTGCAGCGGCATGCTGTCCGATACCCCACCGCTCACCGTCCCGCTCGCGGCGTCGATGCCCGGCGAGGCCCCCGAGCCGGTGCCGCTCTGGCGGTTTTTCGCCAACCGCGAGTCGACCTGGGGCTACAAAGTCTCACCGGACGGCCAGCGCCTCGGGTGGATAGCCTCGCACGCACGCCGCGCAACCATCTTCTTCCGTCCCGTCGGCGACGGGCAGGTGGGCATCATCGATACCCACTCGCCGCGCTCGGTCTTCGGCTTCGAGTGGGCGACCGATAGCCAGCGCATCTTCTATCTCCAAGATAGCGACGGCGACGAGCGCTATCACGTCTACCTCGCTTCCATCGACGCTCCCTGGGAGCGGCCGATTGATCTCACACCCTGGGACGGCGCCACTTCGTGGGTTCACCGGGTTCCGCGAACCGACCCGGGGCACGTCGTCATCATGTCCAATCGCCGCGACCGGACGGTGTTCGACCTGTGGCGCGTGAACCTCGTCGCGCGGGAAGCGACGCTGATCGCCGAGAACCCGGGCGACGTGATGGGCTGGCTGACCGACTGGGACGGCGCCCCCCGAGCCCGGCTGCGCCACGGCGGCTCGCGGGAGCGCTACCTCGAGGTCGCCGACGCCGGAGGCTGGCGGCGCCTGCAGACGTTCGACCTCGAAGAGTTCGATGCGAGCATGCTGGGCCTCACGGCGGACGGTCGCGGATTGTGGCTCCTGTCCAGTCGGGGCCGCGACCGGCGCTCTCTGGTGCGCGTCGACCTCGTCACCGGTGCCGAGACGCTCGCGTACCAGCACCCGCGCGTGGACGTCGACCGCGTCATCCTCGACGAGCGTGTGCGCGCTCCCGTGGCGGCCTTCGCGACGCCGGACTACCCGGCGGCGCACTTCCTCGACCCCCAGCTCGCGGCCGCGCTGGCGACGCTTCCGCGCCCGCCCCATTCCGGCCTCAGGCTGCACAGTCTCGATGACGGCGGTGAGCGGGTCACCGTCGAGGTCTTCACCGAGCGCGGCGTGGAATACTTTCTCGTCGAGCGGGGGCGGGACCCCGTTCTGCTCGCACGATCGGCCTCGATGATGTTCGCCGACGCTCTGGGTACGACCGAGCCGATCGTTTTCGATGCGCGCGACGGCGTTCGCCTGCATGGCTATCTCACCCGGCCGCCAGGATTCCGGGCCCCGGGGCCGATGGTGCTCCACGTGCACGGCGGTCACTGGGCCCGCGACTACTGGGACTACGATCGTGTCGTCCAGCTCCTTGCCAACCGGGGCTACGCCGTCCTCCAGGTCAACTACCGAGGCTCGACCGGCTACGGCCGCCG
>QHSQ01000328.1 GCA_003221615.1 Candidatus Rokuibacteriota bacterium
GCGGCACCGGCATCTCCTCCGACGTCGAGACCACCATCGTGCCCCAGCTCCTGGCCGAGATCGACGGCGTCGAAGGCCTCAAGAACGTCATCGTCATCGGCGCCTCCAACCGCCAGGACCTCATCGACCCGGCCATCCTGCGCCCAGGCCGGCTCGACGTGAAGATCAAGATCGAGCGCCCCGACCGCGAGGCCGCCACCGACATCTTCGCGAAGTATCTGACCACGACGATCCCGTTCGCCGAGTCCGAGGTGAACGGCGGCGGCATCCCCGGCGCCATCAAAACCATGACCGCGGCCGCGGTCGAGGCGATGTACGCGCTCAACGAGGAGAACCGGTTCCTCGAGGTGACCTACGCCAATGGCGACAAGGAGGTCCTCTACTTCAAGGACTTCTCCTCCGGCGCCATGATCGAGTCGGTCGTGCGCCGTGCCAAGAAGCTCGCCCTCAAGCGCTACATCGGCGGCGGGCCAAAGGGCCTCATGGCCGACGACCTCCTCAGCGCCATCCGCGAAGAGTTCAAGGAGAATGAGGATCTTCCGAACACCACGCATCCCGATGACTGGGCGAAGATCGCCGGCAGGAAGGGTGAGCGGATCGTGTCCGTGAAGCCGCTGACGGATGAGGTGCCGAGCCCGAAGCGGAACGTCGAGAAAATCGTTACGACCGGCCAGTACCTGTAGACTCCGAGAACGGGATCCCGACAACCGCATAGCCACGCGAGCGCAGCTGGCGTTGGATCTCCAGCTGCGCTCGCCGGTCGACCCCGCGCTGCTCCTGCGGCACCTGGCGCCGGCCGGGGCGACGGGCGCCGCGACGCTCACCTCGGCGCCGGTCGAGGACGATCTGCACCGTGTCGTCACCGCGGAACGTCCGCCGCAGTGACTCGTAGAAATCCGGCCGCTTGCTCCCGACGATGAACAAGAGCCGCCGGATCGTCTCGGGCATGCCTACATCAGGCTCGACCTGACCGACGGAAACCAGCGCATGAGCGGCGAATCTTCGCACAGGATCGTCTCGTCGCGCTGGGCGCCCGTGGAGATGAGGCAGAACGACGTGCCGATCAGCTCCTCGAGGCGCTCGAGGTACCGCCGCGCCTTCGCCGGAAGATCGACCTCGTTCTTGGCGCCGACGGTCGGCGCGCGCCAGCCCTCGATCTCCTCGTAGACCGGCTCGGCCGCCGCCACCACGGTCTCGTCCTCGGGGAACTCGGTCAGTATCTCGCCGCGATGCCGGTAGGCGACGCAGACCTTGAGGGTCTCGCACTGGTCGAGGACGTCGAGCTTGGTCAGGGCCACCGTGTCGAGGCCGTTGATGCGGGTCGCGTAGCGGCCCACCACCGCGTCGAACCAGCCGCAGCGGCGGGGACGCCCGGTCGTGGCGCCGTACTCGTGGCCCCGCGCCCGGATCGTCTCGGCGATCGCGCCCGTCATCTCGGTCGGGAACGGTCCGCCGCCCACGCGCGTCGTGTACGCCTTGCTCACGCCGATCACGCCGTGGATCTTGGTGGGCGGCACGCCGGTGCCGGTGGCCGCGCCGCCGGCGGTCGTCGAGGATGAGGTGATGTAAGGGTAAGTCCCGTGGTCGATGTCCAGCATCGTCGCCTGGGCCCCCTCGAACAGCACGCTGTAGCCCGCCTCGATCCAGCGCGAGAGCAGGAGCGCCGTGTCAGTGATGTAGGGCGCCAGCCAGCCCGCGTACCGTAGATACTTGTCCAGGATCTCCTCGACGGTGAAGGTCTCCGCGTCGTAGATCTCGCGCAGCAGCCGGTTCTTCTGGGCGACGTTCAGCTCGAGCTTCTCGCGGAAGAGCCGCTCGTTCAGGAGGTCGGCCATGCGGATCCCGACGCGGGCGGCCTTGTCCACGTACGCCGGCCCCACGCCGCGACCGGTCGTGCCGATGCGCCGCTTGCCCAGCTTGGCCTCCGAGGCCAGATCGAGCGCCGGGTGGTAGGGCATGATCAGGTGCGCGTTCTTGGAGATGAAGAGGTTGCCGTCGAGCGTCACCCCGCGACGAACGAGCGCCTCCATCTCCTCGATCAGTGAGCCCGGATCGACGACGACCCCGCAGCCGATCACGCAGCGGCAGCCCGGATGCAGGATGCCCGACGGGATCGTGTGCAGGACGTACTTCTCCCGCCCCACGACCACCGTGTGGCCCGCGTTGTTGCCG
The DNA here is from genome assembly GCA_003221615.1 of Candidatus Rokuibacteriota bacterium. GTDB lineage: Bacteria > Methylomirabilota > Methylomirabilia > Rokubacteriales > CSP1-6 > AR31. Next base: position 2,173 of record QHSQ01000328.1, read on the forward strand.
CCCGCGAACCGCGCCACGACGTTCACGTGAGGCGCCAGCATGTCGACGACCTTGCCCTTGCCCTCGTCCCCCCACTGCGTCCCGACGACCACGATGTTAGGCATGGCTTCCTCCCCTGAATACGCGCTCTGGATGCTCGAGGATCTCGCCCACGGCCAGCACGCGCTCCGATCCATCCGCAAGATTCATCGCGACGACCTCGCCCGCCCCGGCGCGCGGGTGGCCGATGACGAGGGCCTGACCGACGCGCTGCGCCCGCGCGTAGGCGATCGACTCCTCGAGCCCGCGGCTGATGATATCGCGAGCGACCGAAGCGCCCAGGTCGCGGAGCCGGCGCGCCAGCGAGAGCGCCGCGGTCTTGTCTGGCGTGAAGTCGATGATGAAGAAGTCGGGCCCCGGCAGCGCCACGGCGACGCCCTGCGTCTCCATCACCGAGAGCGCCCGGCCCACGTCGAAGGCGAAGCCGACCGCCGCGCAGTCGTACCCGAAGCGTCCGAGCATGTCGTCGTAGCGCCCGCCGCCCGCGATCGAAGCGCCGAACCCCGCCACGTACGCCTCGAAGTAAGTGCCCGAGTAGTAGTCGAACCCACGAACCTCGCCCAGGTCGAGCAGCACGCTCTCGGCGAGGCCATAGATCTTGAGCAGCCGGTACACCTCGGACAGGTTCGCCAGCGCCCGCGAGGACCGCTCGTTGCGCGCGAACGCCGCCGCGCGCTCCAGCACCGCTTCGCGGCCGAACAGGGTCGGCAAGGCCAGGAGCGCGTCACGCACGTGCGCCGGCGGCGCGAGCTCGGCCACCAGCCGCTCGAGCGTGGACCCGTCCTTCCGCACGAGCGTCGCCCGAAGCTCGCGTCCTTGCGCGGCGTCGGTCTTGGCCTCGTCGAGGAGCCCGCGGAAGAAATCGGGATGGCCGAGATCGATCTGGAAGCGCTCGAGCCCGAGCGCGCGAAGCCCCTCGATCGCCATCGCGATCACCTCGACCTCGGCTTCGGGCTGATCGAGCCCGACCAGCTCGACACCGGCCTGGTAGAACTCGCGATAGTGCGACACGCGCGGCTCGTCGTACCGGAACACGTTGGTCACGTAGGCCAGGCGAATCGGCTTGGGCTCGTCCCGCAGGCGGGTCGCCACCACCCGGGCGATCTGCGGCGTGATGTCCGGACGGAGCGCCAGGGTGCGGCCGGTCTCGCGGTCGACGAGCGTGAACATGTTGCCCTGTACGTCGACGTCGGTCCCGGTCGCCAGCACGTCCGAGAACTCGAACGTGGGCGTGACGATCTCGCGATAGCCCCACCGCCGAAACACGCCCAGCAACGAGGCTTCGACGTGCCGCTTGCGCTCGGCCTCGTCCGGCAGATAGATCCGCGCGCCCTTGGGGAGCTGAGTCTGACGGGGCTTCACGGCGCACCGACCTCCAGGTGCGCCACCGTGTTCATCCGATGTACGGTCGCCCAGCCGGGCTCGTACTCGATCTCCGTGATTCCCGCCGGCGCGGCGTCGAGCGTCCAGAGCCGGTCGAGCCCGAGACCGAGCGCACCCAGCACGATCACGCGCGCCACGACACCGTGGCTCACGAGCACGACGGTCTGCCCGTCGTGCGCCGCCTGCAGGGCCTCGATGCCAGCCGTCACCCGCGCCGCCACCTCCGCGATGGTTTCGCCACCCGCCAGCTTGAGCAAGTGCGGCGCCGACCGCCACTGAGCCCAGGCTTCTGGATCGCGCGCCCGGGCTTCGTCACGGGTCAGTCCCTCCCACGAACCAAAGGTCATTTCGCTGAAGGCCGGCACGATGCGCACGGGCAGGCCGTGCGGCTTGGCGATCACCTCCGCCGAAGCCCGGGCCCGCTCGAGCGGGCTCGCATAGACCGCGGCGACCGTGGCGCTGGCCAGCGCGCGCGCAACGGCCGCACACTGGTCCCGCCCCGCCGCGGTGAGCGGAATGTCCCGCGAGCCGGCAAACCGCCGCTCCCGGACCCATTCCGTCTCCCCATGCCGTACTACGAAAAGCCTCAGCCTAGCCACAACCCCGCCATTCTATCCCGATTCCCCGAACCGTCACGTCCCGCCAAGGAGACGGGCCAGCCGCGACGAGCCAGCCCGCAGCTCGAAGAGCGGCGAATCGGGCGAGTGGGTGACGGAGCCGACGCATGCGGCGACCCCCGGGCGACAGGACCCGCGCACAGCCCCGCCACGCTGACCGGCCGCCGCCGAACCGTGAGAAAGCGAAAGCGTGAACGCTAGAGCTTGACGAGCTTGGCGAGAACGATGTCCGGCATCGCCCGGATTTCGTCGAGAGCGGCCGGCGGCATGGGATCGTCGAGATTCAGCACCGACACGGCACGCCCGCCACGCCGCTCGCGTCCGAGCTGCATGCCGGCGATGTTGATCCCGTGGCGTCCGCAGAGGGTGCCGATGCGGCCGATCACACCCGGCACGTCGAGGTTCGCGAACACGAGCATCCAGCCCTGCGGCAGAGCTTCGAGCGAAAAGCCGTCGATCTGAACGAACCGGGCCTCGCGCTTGAAGAACACGGCGCCCGCGACCGAGGTGGCGCCGCGATCGGTGCGGAGCTCGGCGGCGACGAGGCTCGCGTAGTCCGAGCTCTCCGTCGTCACCGTCTCGGTGACCCGGAGACCGCGCGCCTTCGCGATCAGCATCGCGTTCACGTCGGTCACGTGCTCGGAGAGGATCGTGCCGAGAAGACCGCGGACGAGCCCCAGGGTGAGGGTCGCCGTCGGCCGCCCGGCGATCTCGCCGGCGTACGTGAGCCGGATCTCCTGCATGCGCCCGTCGCCCATCTGGGCGAGGAACCGGCCCATCTTCTCGGCGAGTCCCATGTAGGGAGCCTGCTCCCGATGCGTCTCGGCGTCGACGGACGGCAGGTTCACCGCGTTGACGACGACCCCGCGCAGCAGCGCGTCCGCCACCTGGTCGGCGATGGCGAGCGCGACCGCCGCCTGCGCTTCGTCGGTCGCGGCGCCCAGATGCGGTGTCACGATCACTTGCTCGAGCTTGAGTAGCGGATGATCGGGGGGCGGCGGCTCCTGCTCGAACACGTCGAGCGCGGCGCCCGCGACCTTGCCCGCCTGGATCGCGCGCGCCAGCGCCAGCTCGTCGATCAGGCCGCCGCGGGCGCAGTTGATGATCCGCGCGCCGGGCTTGAGGCGCTCGAGCTCCGCTTCTCCGAGGAGGTGGCGCGTATCACCGGTGAGGGGCGTGTGGATCGTCACGAAGTCAGCGCGCGTGAGCAGGTCGTCGAGCTCGACGCTCTCCACGCCCAGCCGCTCGGCGGCCTCGCGCGTCAGATAGGGATCAAAGGCGATGACGTGCATGCGGAACCCGAGCGCGCGGCGCGCCACCTCCGAGCCGATCCGACCCAGGCCGACGATGCCGAGGACCTTGCCGAGCAGCTCCACGCCTTGAAGGCGGTTCTTCTCCCAGCGCCCGGCCTTCAGGGCGACGTCGGCGGCCGGCAGCCGACGGGCCAGCGCGAGCAAGAGACCCAGCGTGTGCTCGGCGACCGCGGTGGTATTCCCGCCCGGGGTGTTCATCACGATCACGCCGCGCTTGGTCGCGGCGTCCACGTCGATGGAGTCCACGCCGGCGCCCGCCCGACCGATGACCTCGAGACGCTGGCCCGCCTCGACGGCGGGGCGAGTCACCTTGGTGGCGCTGCGGACGATGAGCCCCTCGTACTCGCCGATGCGCTCGACGAGCTCGCGCTCGCCGAGCGAGCCGACGACCTCGACTTCGAGGCCGTGCTTGCGGAGCGCGTCGACGCCGACCGCCTGGAGGCCGTCGGCGACCAGAACCCGCTTCACGACTTCTCGGCGAAGATCTTCTGGGCGGCGCGGACGCTCGACCCGAAGTCCACGGGCTGCCCGAGCTCGGCGAGCACCTGCTCGAGCGCCGCCAGCGCGTTGATGACGTCGAACTCGGCGGCGTAGCCCATGTGACCCAGGCGGAAGAGCTTGCCCTTCATCTCGCCCTGCCCGCCGGCGATCGTGATGTTGTGGCCCTGCGAGTACGCCGCGACGATCTTCTCGCTATCGACGCCCTTGGGCGCGGCGACGGCGGTCACCGCCGGGCTCGGCGTGGCCTTCGCGAACAGCTCGAGCCCGAGCGCCTCGGCCCCGGCACGCGTGGCGCGCGCGAGACGATCGTGACGCTTGAACACGTTGGCCAGCCCCTCGGCCTCGATCAATCTCAGCGCCTCGCGCAGCCCGACGACGATCGACACCGCCGGCGTGAAGCGCACCTCGTTCTTCGCCACGTACTTCAGCTCGTCGGCGAGGCTGAAATAGAACTTCGGCAGGGTGGAGCTCTTGGTCTTCCGCCACGCCTTCTCGTTGAGCGCGCAGAACCCGAGGCCCGGCGGCAGCATCAGGCCCTTCTGCGAGCCCGATATCACCAGATCGATGGACCAGGCGTCCATCGGCAGATCGGCGATACCGAGGCTCGACACCGCGTCGACGATGAGGATCGCGTCGTGCTGGCGGGTGGCCGCGGCGTACGCCCGGACGTTGTGGAGCACGCCGGTCGAGGTCTCGCTGTGCTGCACGAGCACCGCCTTCACCTCGGGATGGCTCTTCAGCGCCTCGGCCAGCCGCCCGGCATCGACGGTCTGACCGAACGGCGCACTCAGATCGATCACGTCGAGCCCGTACGCTCTGGCGAGATCGAGCCAGCGGTCGCCGAACTTCCCGGCGCGGACAATCACGACGCGGTCGCCGGCCGACAGCGTATTGACGACGGCGGCCTCCATCGCGCCCGTTCCCGAGCACGCGAGCGGGATCACCTCGGCGGTCGTCTGGAAGAGCTTCTTGAGCGCGGCGCGTACCTCGATGAAGAGCGCCTCGTATTGCGGGGTCCGATGGTGGATGATCGGCTGCGCCATCGCGAGCAGGACCTCGCTCGGCACGGGAGTCGGACCCGGCGCCATCAACTGATACTTCTTCATGCAGACGGCCTCCTTCGCGTGATCAGGTTCGATTCGATCGTAACACGCCCTCCCACGCCCGACCGGCCCAGCGCGGTCACGAAGATCGCGTCCTTGCCGGCGGCGTGGGGCGAAAAGAACTCGACGACGTGACCGTCGTAGAACGTGAGACCGGAGGCGCCGAATCCCTGCGCGTACGCGGCCAGATAGGCGCGGCCGCCGGCCAGTCCCGCTTCCAGGTTGGCGAGACGATAGCCGCGGTCACCGAACGCGCGGGCGAGCTCGTCGAGCCGCGCCATCCAATAGAGGACGGCCGCCGCGTCCCCGCCGAGCGGCTGCTCCAGGCAGAGATACGCGGACCGATTGCGGAAGTCGCCGGCGGCGAGGGTTTCCAGCGCGTGCGCCGCCGGCTGGTAGAAATACGCGCCGGGTGAGATTCCTTCGACGGCGTTGACGATGAGGTAGAGATCGACGAGACCGGGGGGCACGTCGGCCTCGAAGGGCCGCGCCGCCGCCCAGAGCGTCGTCCCGAGCTCCTCGCCGCTCAGCGGTGCGTGTCCGAACTGTCGAGTCGAGCCGCGGCGCTGAATCGTCTCCCCGAGCCCGCGCCCCGCCCGCGCGCGCGGGGGCGGCAGCATCAGCAGCTTCGCGCTCGATGGAGGGGTCGGCGGAGTGCTCGACGACGCGCGGCTACGCCAGGCGCGCACGTCCGCCGCGGTGTCGAGCCGGGACGCGGCCTGGATCTCGTGGATCAGCGGATAGTCGACCTCGGACGAGGACAACGGCAAGGTCGCGTGATCGATCGTGTCGAGCGGCGCGGCGGCGGCCGCGGCGGGCGTCTCGGGCCCCACGACGACCAGCTCGAGCGCGACCTCGCGGGCCGTGTCGAGCCCAAGCAGGCGGTTGACGTCGGCGTCCACGAAGCCCGTCAGCACGCGCGGCGCGAGCCCGAGAGCGCCGCCGACCGCCAGCACGTTGGCGAGCATCGTGCCGGAGTCCCAGAAGAGATGACGGTAAGCGCGCGCCTGATACTTCCACGTGTTGCGCCAGTAGATCGCGGTCAACATGATCGTCGCCGACCGGCGCCGAATCGAGTCGTCGGCCGCCGACTCCGCGAGCGCCGCGCGGACGTCGCCGCCGCGCAGACGCCGAAGCGCGAAGTCGCCGGGGCAGAAGTGATAGACGCCGGGCTCGAGCCCCGCGACCTCGCCGACCGCGACGTACACCTCGGTCTGATACAGCGCGCCCGTCGACGCCGCGGCGCGAAAGAGAATCTCGCCGCCGCCCTGATACGTCCTCTTCTTCGTCACGCCGGCGGCGTAGTAGAGAACCGCCGCGAGCTGGCTCAGGCCGAGGCTCGAGACCGCCGGCGCGGGATCAGCCAGCGCGGCCAGCGTGTCGGTTCCGAGCGGGTCGAGCTCGCGGGGCAGCGCGATCGCGGCGAGGTCCGTGTAGACCTTGAACGGAAACGGCTTGATGTCCCACTCGAGCGTGTGGCCGCTCGTGCGAACCGACGCGGGCGAGTGGGCGGTCCGGTCGTGATACTCGCGGGCGGTCAAAACCGATACGGCGGACGCATGACGCCGCGCTCGGTGACGATCGCGGTGATGAGCCGGGCCGGCGTGACGTCGAAGGCCGGGTTGAACACCGGTGAGGCGCTCGGCGCGGTCTGCTGCGCGCCGACCCGGCGGACTTCCGATGCGTCGCGCTCCTCGATCGGGATCTCGGCGCCCGACGCGAGCGTGGGATCGATCGTCGAGAACGGCGCCGCCACGTAGAACGGCACGTGGTGGTGGGCGGCCAGCACGGCCAGCGAGTAGGTTCCGATCTTGTTGGCGGTGTCGCCGTTGGCAGCGATGCGATCGGCACCGGTCACGATCAAGTCGACCTCGCCGCGAGCCATCACCGATGCCGCGACCACGTCGGCGATCAGCCGGTGCGGGATCCCCTCGCGCACGCACTCCCACGCGGTCAACCGCGAGCCCTGCATGACCGGGCGGGTCTCGTCGACCCACACCAGCGCCACCTTGCCCTGCTCGTGCGCGGCGCGCACGACCCCGAGCGCGGTGCCGTACCCGGCCGTCGCGAGGGCGCCCGCGTTGCAGTGAGTCAGGATGCGCGCGTTCGGCGGTACCAGCGACGCTCCGTGCGCACCCATCGCGCGGTTCGCCGAGATGTCCTCGTCGCGGATCGCCTGGGCCTCGGCGAGCAGGCGCGCGCGCACCTGGTCGAGCGGAAGGGCGCCCGAAGCCATCGCGACGCGCCGCATCCGGTCGAGCGCCCAGAACAGGTTGACGGCGGTCGGCCGCGTCGCCGCGAGCCCCTTGACGGCCGTCTCGAGGTCGGCCATCAGGCCGTCGAACGTCGCGGCTCCGCTCTCGCGGGCTGCCAGCACCACGCCGAAGGCGGCGGCCACGCCGATCGCCGGCGCGCCCCGTACGACGAGCGCGCGGATCGCGGCGCCGACGTCCGGCCAGCTCTGGTAGCCGCGCTCGACCTCGCGCTCGGGAAGCAAGGTCTGGTCGATGAGGATCAGCCGGTCGGTGTCCCAGCGAACGGGGGTGATCCCGGTCACGACGCC
>QHSQ01000511.1 GCA_003221615.1 Candidatus Rokuibacteriota bacterium
TCTCGATCTGGCGCGCCCGGCCACCCCAGTAGCAAAATCCCCGCCCCTGGCAGCTCCGGCACATTGTGGTGGCTTGGTCTTTGACTATTGCGAACTCCTCATCCCCGTCCCGCACCACCAGCGCGGGGCCCTTCCGCTCCCGACGGGTCGCCGCTGCTCGAGGGGCTCGCGGTGGTCGGATGGTCTTCTTCTTCCCGAACCCAAGCCACCGGCGATCAGGACTGGACGCCGGACCGTTGTCGACCTTCTCCGGGCCGATCCCGTGCTTCAGCATGAACTTCACGTACCCGAGGCCTTTCCCCGGCGGCGCCTGGAGGCCCTTCACCACCGCCTCGATAACGGCCACTTGCGGGTCCTGGCCCTCGGCCTCGCTGGTCTTCGCGACCATCATCAACTCGGCGAGCGCGGCCTTGCGCCCGTGCTTGTTCCGACTCCCTGGTTGTCGGCCGCCCAGCTTCCGGTGCCCCCGCACAAAGCGCCCCTTCTCGTCATGCACTGCCGCATCGGCGGGCGTGTCCTGAGACTGGGAGGCCGGCCGGCGCCCGGCTTCGGGAGTCAGGGTTACCGCCTTCTCCCGGGCTGGTCGCCGGCCGCCGAGCTTCGTGTGCCCTGGCGCAAAGCGGCCGTTCTGATCGCGCTGCCTGTTGGGGACGGACACCGAGGGCTCTGGCAACATTGGTTCGTCCCGCCTTTTTCGGGTTGGCTGGCAATCTCGCCGATCCGCTCGGCGGCAGCGTTGGTGACAGCCGCGAGCGTCCGAAACAACAAGACCCCGGAGAGCCTTTCGGCCCGCCGGGGTCCGCGTTGGATCGAATGCCCGGGTATGGCTTCTATCGTAGGCTACGTGTCGCTCTATCCCTGAGTCAAGCTGCACCCCGGCACGGCCAACATCCCGTTGTCTGGGCCTGTCAGGGCAACAATGCGAGAGCTCGCATCGCTATTCACCCAAGGGCCTGCCTTGCCGAGCGTACCGGTCCTGAGCATGACCAAAAAGCGCCGGACGGCACGTTGCCCGCGCGCGAGAGATGACCGAACATAGTCAAAGCCATGTTCAATGAACCGATGTCGCCACCTCGAAGGGACTCCACTGCTCCAGCACCCGCTTCTCCCACGACCGATGCCCTGACTGGCCCAGGCAGTGGACCTCCGGGACTGTCCCCCGGCAAGCGTGCGGCACCGGCGGGCGTGACCTCGAGAAGGACCCTCAACCGAGAGGCACCGGCCCCCAGGGTCCCTACGAAAGCCCAACAAGCCGTCGACAAGCTCCTCGACCAGATACGCACCAGGGCCGACCAGACACCGCCTGCCGCCAAGGAGGAGACGCGTGGCGACGAGAAGCGTGATGCGGATGGGCACTTCGCGAAGGGGACTAGGCCCGGCCCGGGACGCCCGCCCGGCAGCCGTAATAAGATCCCCAAGTCGCTCAAGGAAGTCGTACGGGCTCTTGGCGACGGCGTCATTGACGTCAGGTTCATAGATCTTGGAACGGACACGCTCGTAGACGGGCCCGTGGCTTACCTCCTCGCCGACCAGTTGGTGACCGGGCTCACCGACCCCAAGCACTCTGCGGCCTTCGTGAAGTTGATCCTCGAATTGAACCGCCGCTGGCCGACGACCC
>QHSQ01000476.1 GCA_003221615.1 Candidatus Rokuibacteriota bacterium
CCAAAGAAGCTCCGGTCCAAGAATGCAGGCCTGAGATCAATGGCGCGTGGAACGCCTTCGAAACAGCCCAGAACAGCTATGATGAAACGCCGGCCCGGGAAACCGAGGCGGGAATGGAGAACGACAACCGCGTCGAGCGACTCGCTGGTGCGAAGCCAATATGCAATCCTCGCCCACTCTGCCGGCGCGCTCGCGGCAGCCCGCTTCATCACGAACACGCGGACGTCGAGTCCTATTGAAATGCCTGCGGCTTTCGTCTGGGTGGATCTCGACCCTCTCGTCCCCCGCTGGCAAGTTGACTATTTCCACCAGGGCGTGGCCTCGGTGGCCAGGATCTTTCCCACCATCGACGATGCACTCCGCGGATTTCGCCGAATCTACCCCAACATCCCCGACGACCGGCTCCGGTCGTTTGTAATCGAAGGACTACGTCAAGTCGATGGTGGCTGGCGAATGAAACTCGATCCCGCTACGTACGAGACGTGGGAGCCGGGTGACCTTCGGCCGGTCTTGCCAAGAGTCGCGTGCCCGACGCTCGTCCTTCGAGGTTCCGAAAGCATCGTGACCTCAGCAGAAGGAGTTGCGGCGCTCTCGGACGGACTGCCGAATCGCGAAGTACGTGAGATCAGAGGCGGCAGCCACATGCTCTTGCTCGAGCATCCGGAGGAGGTTTCGCAGGCGATCCGGGAGTTCATCCGAGCTCACTTGCCTTAGCTGAATCGCGTGGTGCGCCCACGCCGATCAGGCAGGCCGCGACCGCGAATGGCGTCTTAGTATCCGGACTGACGATGCGCCTGCGCGTCACGCTCGTGGAGGCGCCTGATACTCGTGACCACGGAGGCAACCTCCTCGTCAACGAGCGGCGGCCGGCAGCGCACCCGATTCCAGCAAAGCAGGAGCTCCAAAACTATCGCCGGGTCCAACCTATGCCTGAATAAGTGCCCGGCCAGGGAGGCGATCGTGTTGTTGCGCTCCCCGGCCGCGACGCCCTCGCAGACAAGTCGCCGCCAGTACGCAATCGGGTGACCACGTCGCGCCGGCTCTTCGAGCGTCTGTTGCAGCAGCCAGTCCGGTAGAGGCGCGATCGCCGTGTTTCCCGGCGCGCGACCATCGACCCACACGTACCGGAGGCCCGACCCATGTAGCGAGGGCGGCGCTACGACGTACCCTCCATCTCCACGGAGGTCGATTCCTGGCGCTAGCCCAACCTTGTTGCGAACGAGCCCTCCAGGATGCGCGAAGTAGAGATGGCGGCCGCCACCACCGGTCCGGCATTCAACGGTTGTCGCCAAGCGGCCGTGCTCCCGCTCGAGGTGCTCCAGCGCCCCATCGCCACCGTGTCTCACATCGATATCGACGACAACCAGGCCAGAGATTGTACCGGTCACAATGCCGATGCCCGCCTCGGGGCATCCGTAAAACCAGGCGCGCGCTTCCGCCTCGGTAGGACGTCGGTGTTGAAAGTCCTCCCAGCGGACCAGGGGTCGCTTGTCTTCAGCCCTAATCGGAATGATCGACCAGCCTCGCCCAATATAGTCATGGACCTCGGCGTTCATCGAGACCTCCCTCCGAGTCAATCCACCCTTATATCGCCACGCTCGCACGCGCCGTTGCCAGCTCCTCCAGGACCTCAGCATGCATCGCGCCAGGGGAACAATTGCCCTCGTGACCATCGTCAGTTTCGCGGCAGCGCGGGCCCAGCTTCCGTCTTGGCGGCCCGCCGCCCTATGCGTCTTGACTGGGCTCCTACTCTAACCGGCGATAGCGGAGCCGTCGCCAGCCATCAGGTCCACCGCCAGCAGCCCGGACGTGGCGAATGAGTAACTTCTCTGGAGCTCCCTCTCACATTGACAGGAGGGAGCGACAGAGAGCCATATCCGGAACGCGCGTAGTGCCACCGCAGAATGGACCTTCGGCCAGCGCGCCCGTTCCAAGCCCGTGACAGGCGCAACCCCGGGGTGCCTGGCGCGGCGCTTGGGGTCGCGCGGCCGCTCCCGGTTGACACAGCTGTCTCCCGCCGTGAGGGTGCGTGACCGAGGCGAGAGCCGATCGCCCGTGGGCGTCGAAGCCGCTCTTCGCGCGTTTCGCAGAGAGCGGCAAACTGCGGCACCCAAGCGCTGCGTTGCGACAGCCCGGGCGGAAATGAAAGACCCGCAGTGCGAACGAACCTTCCCGCCGCCGCACAGGATGTCGCCAGTCGAGCGTGCAGTTACGGATCGGGACCGCCCTCAGCCTGACGCCCTTTCATGAATGGCAAGGCCCTTGCGTCAGTGAGATTTTCGCTCTATGTCGAGCACGCCGTCCGGGAGCCTCGGTGGCTACAGCGCCGGTGAGGTGAACTTGCTCGCGTGCGCCCACGCGGTCGTCAAGCTCCGCACCGATGGAAACCGAGCGTGGTGGGCATGCGAGACGTGCGGGATCCCGTTCTCCCCAGCCGCGTCTCCGATCGACCCCATTGACGCCACATCGGCTCCGGAGTATCTCTCGATCCGGCAGCTCGCGGATCGTATCCCCTACTCAGAGGGAGCCATTCGCAACATGATGAGCCGCGGCGTCTTCCGTCTTGGCGTTCACTACACCAAGCCAAACGGTGGGCGACCCATCTTTCATTGGCCAGCTGTCCAGGAGTGGACCCGTTCACAGCCTGACCGAAAGCATGCAGGGTGATGGCCTCGTTCTACATCAAGGACACCTATCTCTACATCGACTTCCGGTGGCGTGGTGTGCGCTGCCAGGAGGCAACGCGCCTGGCGGATACGACGGAGAACCGGGCCAAGGTTCGGCGAGACATTCGCCAGATCGATGGTGAGATGGCCGCCGGCACGTTCGAATACCTCCGATGGTTCCCGCATGGCCGGAAAGCTGCGCTCTTCGCTCCGACCGAATCGAACGGGCCGCCGCTCTATCGCGAGTACGTCGAGAGGTGGCTTGCCGACAAGACAGCCCGCCTTGGCGCCGGGACTGCATATGATTGGCAGCGCATCGTGGAGAGCCGACTCATCCCTGCCTTCGGCGGTCATCTAGTGTCAGAGATCGACATGGAGGCCGTTGAGGGCTTCATCGCCGTCCTGAAGCGAGGTGAGGCAGCCACAGCGCCCGTGCCGGACAAAACTAACCGGCGCAAGCATCCGCGGGCTCCGCAGAAGCTCTCGAATCGGCGCGTAAACATCATTGTCAAAGTC
>QHSQ01000119.1 GCA_003221615.1 Candidatus Rokuibacteriota bacterium
GCGGCGACATCCGCTGCGACTGCGCTAGACTCGTCGCGTGATTGTGGATGGCTAAGCCACCGCCTGTGTGCGGGTCCCAGCGAGTGGACGAGCCCGGCGTCACCGAGGTCAAGCTGCGGGGCTCCTACGAGAGGGTCAGTGTGAGGCGGGGGACCGAGCGATGACGCCACCACGGATGGCCACATTGCTGCTACTCGCGGTCCTCATGACCGGCTGCGCGACTACGGCACCCCAAGCCATCGCTCCTCAGTTGGAGGACCATCAACGGCTGGCCAATGCCCTCCATCGCCGGGTTCGTGTCCACGGAGGGTGGTCCCCAGAGGATTATCTCGGCGTTGTGCAAACCATGCCGGTCTGGAAGGGTGGCTTTGGCGGGCTCGACATCTGGCTGCGCGGAGACATCGTGGGCACTCAGTGCGGTCAGTACATGATCGCCAGCCTCTTGGCCCTACGGGAGCACCCCTTGGCGGACCGGCGCACGGTGAACGAGGAGGCCATCAAGAACCTCGTGTCGGTCGGGTGGACCGCGCAGGCCGCCGAGGCCGCGAGGGACTCTTGTCCAAAGGCTTCAAGGGCGCATCCGCCTCGAGGAGCCGCCGAATCTGTTAGGATCGCGCCGGGAGGGGGTCCATGGCGAAGCTCAACATCAATGGCCGAGTCCGTGATGTGAAGGTGGAGGCGGACACGCCGCTGCTCTGGGTCATCCGTGAGCAGGTCGGCCTGACGGGCACCAAGTATGGTTGCGGCGTCGCGCAGTGTGGCGCCTGCTCGGTGCACATCAACGATGAGCTGGTGCGCTCCTGCGTCCTCCCCGTCGGCGGCGTCAAGGCCACGGACAGGATCGTCACCATCGAAGGCCTGTCGGCCACCAGCTCGCACCCCGTGCAGAAGGCCTGGGCGGCGGTCGACGTGCCACAGTGTGGCTACTGTCAGTCAGGGCAGATCATGGCGGCGGCGGCCCTCCTGAGGAAGAAGCCCAAACCGACCGACCAGGACATCGACGACGCCATGACCAACATCTGTCGGTGCGGCACCTATCAGCGCATCCGCGCGGCGGTACACATGGCGGCCGGCCGGAAGCAGGCGTGACATGAAAGACGGAAGAGCCAGCACCGACGCTCGAAACTTCTCGCGGCGCAGCTTTATCGTCGGCACGGCAGCCGCAGCCGGCGGCCTGGCTATCGGCGTTCGCCTGCCGTTCGGATCCGGATCGGCCGAGGCGCAGGGCGCGGTTGAGGCCGGCGCCGAGGTCCATGCTTGGGTCGTCGTCAAGCCGAACGACACCTGCGTGATTCGCATCGCGCGCTCGGAGATGGGGCAGGGAACGCGGACCGGCCTCGCCCAGCTCGTTGCCGAGGAGCTCGAGTGCGATTGGAAGAAAGTCACTACCGAGTCGATCACGCCGGGCCAGAACCTCGCTCGCCAGCGCGTCTGGGGCGAGATGTCGACGGGCGGCAGCCGGGGCATACGCACCTCGCACGACTACGTTCGTCGCGGCGGTGCGGCCGCGCGCATGATGCTTCTGCAGGCGGCGGCCGACGAGTGGAAGGTGCCGGTCGCCGAGGTTAGCGTGGCGAACGGTGTCATCACGCACGCGAGCTCCGGACGGAAAACGACCTATGGCAAGGTCGCCGCCGCTGCGGCAAAGCTGACGCCGCCGGACCCCAAGAGCATCGCGCTCAAGAATCCGAAGGACTGGAAGATCGCCGGCCGGCCGATGAAGCGGCTGGACACCGCCGACAAGCTCAACGGCACCCAGGTCTATGCGATCGACGTCAAGCTGCCGGGCATGCTGCACGCGGCGATCAAGGCGAGTCCCGTCTTCGGCGGCAAGCTCGCGAGCTACGACGAGGCCAAGATTTCCGGGCGACCCGGTGTCCGCGGCGTCGTCAAGGTCAACGATTCGACCGTCGCCGTCGTCGCCGACACCTGGTGGCGGGCCAAGTCCGCGCTCGAGGCGCTTCCGATCGTCTGGGACGAGGGACCCGACGCCTCCCAATCGAGCGCGAGGATCGCCACGCACCTCGAGGAGGGCCTGGCCGCGAAGGACGCCTACGCCTTCCGCAACGAAGGTGACGCCGTCACCGCGATCCAGGGCGCGGCGAAGCGGGTGGAAGCGGTGTACAGCACGCCGTTTCTCGCCCACGCGACGATGGAGCCGATGAACTGCACCGTGAAGATCTCGGCGGACCGGGCCGAGTGCTGGGTGCCCACCCAGAACTCGGAGGCGTCGCTGGCCGCGCTGTCCGAGCAGTCGGGAGTCCCGCTGACCAAGTGCGAGGTCTATAGGCACGACCTCGGCGGCGGCTTCGGCCGCCGAGGCGGCAACCAGGACTACGTTCGCCAGGCCGTCAACATCGCCAAGCAATTCCCCGGCGTCCCCGTCAAGATGATCTGGTCGCGCGAAGAGGACATGGCCCACGACTTCTACCGGCCGATCTCGCAGTGCAAGCTGGCCGCGGGGCTCGACGAGAAGGGCGCGCTGGTCGGACTACACCTGCGCATCTCCGGCCAGTCGATCAACGCGTTCGTGAACCCGGCGCTGGTTGCCAACGGCCAGGACGCGCGCCAGCTCCAGGGATACTCGGACAAGCCCGGGGACGCGGAGCTCGGCTACACCGTGCCGAATCTCTTGATCGAATACGCAATGCGCAACACGCACGTGCCGGTCGGCCCCTGGCGGGGGGTCAACACCAACCAGAACGCCGTCTACATGGAATGCTTCGTGGAAGAAGTGGCCCGGGCGGCCGGCGCCGACTCGCTCGAGTTCCGTCGTGCCCTGATGACCAAACATCCCAAGCATCTCGCCGTCCTCAACGCGGCGGCTGACAAAGGCGGCTGGGGCCGGCCCCTGCCCAGCGGCGTGCATCGCGGCATCGCGCAGTTCATGGGATACGGCAGTTATTCCGCCGCCGTCGCCGAGGTCTCGGTAAGCGGCGAGGGCAAGGTCAAGGTGCACCGGATGGTGCTTGCGCTCGATTGCGGCCACGCGGTCAATCCCGACCAGATCGTGGCCCAGGTCGAAGGTTCGGTGGCCTACGGCCTGAGCGCCGCGTTCTACGGCGATTGCACGGTGGCGAACGGGCGTATGACCGAGCTGAACTTCGACCGCTACCAGATTCTACGATTGGCCGAGATGCCGAAGGTCGAGACGGTGATCGTCCCGTCCTACGACTTCTGGGGCGGCGTCGGCGAGCCGACGATTTCCGTGGTGACGCCGGCGGTCCTAAACGCCGTGTTCGCCGCGACCGGTAAGCCGGTGCGCAGCCTGCCGTTGAAGAGCGTCCGGCTCGTCTAGCGGTCTCGTTCTTCCGCCTACGCAGCCGGAGAGCGCCGGCGATATCGGACGCGGCGGCGGGCCACCCTGCTCGTCGCGATTTCCCTGCTTAGCGTGGCGAGGAAGCGCCTACCGTGAGGTTCTGCGCTGCCCTGTGTACGACTAGGTCCGGCGACCGTTGGTGTGTTTCTCGGTGGCCCAAATCTGAAAGCAAGTGTCGTGGAGCCGAAGCGTTCGCCAATCATCGGCGCTCATGCGCACCGTCATCCTCTGGGTTCTCGCGATGATCGATCCGCAGGCATCGCAGGCTTGTCCGATACCTTGGCCATGCCCGAGCTCGATGAGGTGATTTCCTGGCAGTCGGCCGTCATGGATCCGTTGCCGAATTACTTCCTGAAGGAGGGTCGGTTCCATGCCCAAGAGCAGCATCACATAATCGGTTTCCCCGATGGAATAGAGTCTTTCCCTATAAGCGGCATTGGGTAATCACCTGACACCTTAGACCCGGGATCACAGACCTAGTAACGCGTACCCGAACTCTTTCCTGCAGGCACAACAGTTGTCGGTGTGCTTGTCCCCGGACTGGACTGTGTCTCGCTGCTGCGAGGCGGTGCCCGATCTTCCGATCGCTGCTCCATCGCCTGTTGGGCCTGCCGCACTTCGTTCCTCAGTTGGTCCAGGTTCACATTATGGTGGTGTGCGATGTCTGCCCACCCCTTGCCCCCCTTGAACTCGACAACGACTTGCTCGACGGTCAGCTTCGTCGCTTGGGACAGCAGGTTGGCGATCAGAAACTCGCCCCAACTGAGTCCGGTACGAGTGCGCTGCGCCCGTAATGCTTCGGCCGAGACTGCGAGCTTGCGTGAAATATGACCGACCACGACGCGTTCACCATCCGGCCCGGTTCGCGCTCTCTCAATGGCGGCTGCGAGTTCCTCAAGGGTGGGCGGGTCGTCTCCCCAGGTCAAACCGACCGCAAGCACCACTGCAAGTGCGATCAAGCTGGATGCCGTATATCGCATTGGTAGGCCATTCTAGCGCGCTTGCTCGGCGCTACGCTTCCTTCCCAGTGTGTGTGTGGTAGCCCCTGAAACAGAGTGCAACTCAATGATGAGCTCGGAGGTCCCTGGCCGGGGCAACGGTCCACCAACCATCCATTCGCGCACGGACACCGGCGCATGATGTCGCGTTCGATCGGCGACGATCCCGGATCGTCGCCGGTGGGCGTCTCAAACAGTGATCATGCGTTCACGAGCGCGAAGATGATGGCTCTGAGCAGGGGCGTGTTGCGGTGATGTTGCATCGCCTGCCGCGTTCTGCCACGATCTGCAACGACGTGAACCACGAGACCCTGACGGAAATGGAGGGCGGGCCTACGAATTCCTTACCTCCACCACATTTCTTCTCGCGGAGTTACTACGAGGTTTCTGAGAGTTGCCGCCCCCTGTCGCCTGAAGAGCCTCGAGCGCTTGGCCGCGCCCTCGGCGTGCCGGTGATGGAGTAGTTGGAATGACGGAGCCTGAGCCGAATTATCCGCCGCTCTCGACGAGAGAGATTCGAACCTTGCCCGAAGGCGCACGCGTCATCGTGACGTGGAGCGAAGGGAACGACGGTCCCCACGAGTACGGCGTGCACTGGCGCCGTGGCGAGCCGTACGCGCAGACCGATGCGGAGCGTCACGAGGGGCGCGTGGACCTTGAGAAATGGCTGACGTACTACGTCGGGTCGCGGCGCCCGTTCACGCGAGTCTGGGCGCTTCCCGCTCGGCGTGCCGAATGACCGCGGGATGAACAGCGCCCCGCTACGCGCTCGTGACGCGCCGGGGCAGGGTCCGCGGATCACTGATGAGACAGGAACAGGGGAAGTCATCGGACGACCGTGTATGTCACCGGGCGCCTCACCAGGGCCCAACCCGACGACTGGAGCTCCCTCGTGATGTCACGGTGGCGCCGGTCGATGTGGCGCCTTTCGATCGGCGGCGGCCTCAAGGTCCGGCGCCGGTCGACGGTGCGACGGTCGAGAACCACATCTCTGGTCTCGTCCGCGAATACGTGCTTGAGGTACAGATACTGTTTTGGCTCGGTGCGCGACACGATGAAGACCAAGTCTGCCACGATCGCCTCCGCTGGATTCCAGACGCTGACTTGCTTCAGGCCCGTGATTCACTCAAGGACAGACGCGCGACGCCGGGCGCCCGGCGCAGTGCAGTGGGAAGCTGAGTAGTCAGAAGACGCCGCGACCAGAGAGACGGAAGGCGGATTCGACGAACTCCAAGAGAGCTATGGGCGCACCGTAGCGCTGACGGATGCGCTCCTGGGTGACCTGATGGGAATCCATTCGTGACACCTTGATGCCTACCCATAGGCCAGAGGAGTGAACCCGACAATAAGGGAATTCCCCAGAATGCTCGACTGAAATTCACTGACTCTCGCAACTACATAACAAATAACAACCAACCATATACACGGACCTGGCGCGCGCGCGAAGATCAGCGTGAGGTGGGCGCCCGTTGGCTCAGGACGACGGGCAGGTGAGTTGCGATTGGGAGTTTGTGAAGTAGACTAAGCCGGGCTGGACGCCCACGCATCGAGCAGATCCATCACCGGCCTCTCCTGAAATCACGGCGATGCCCGCAGGAGCGAGGCCACCGTCCAGTCCCGCGATCTGTTCCTCCACAGGGCTCGCTAGCGCGTTGAAGGCGTAGAAATAGTGGGACGGGAGGAGGGTCATATGCGCCGCTTGCTGCTCAATGGATGCCTCTGTGCCGTGGCTGGCCTGTTCGCCACTGCATGCACGATCCCGCCTGCGCCGGGCTCGTCGGCTACGCTGCCAGCTCAGGTGCTACCCGCTGACGCGCGTGCGCTCGTCTACGGTCGGACGGTCAGCGAGGTGATCCAGAGTCAGGAGCTACGAGACAAGATCCCCGGTCTCTTCGGAGCGGACTGGATGCCGACTTCACAGGGGCGCGGGCAGGTCGCTTTGGGTGCGGCGGCGTTCTTCGAAAAGGGGGGACCGCTGCGGATGGTCAGTATCTCGGGGAAAGACTACGTCGCGGTCACGGGGTGCGTGGCAAATGCCTGCCCGACGCGCCGTGTGCTGATGCTGATCGGTGAAGGCGGGTCGCCGCTGCTCGCGCGCCTCGACGACGGCGCGATCCCCCACTATTACGCCTACAGCAGCGGAGGCGCGGCGCCGCCGACCAACACATCACCCATCGTGGACGCGGGGTTGCGCGCCCTACAGAGTGTTGGCGACGCGTACCCCTAGCGCCCGCTTCTGGTCTTCCGTCGCCCCCGGATTGAAAGCGCGGTCGGGGAGATCACCTTTACGATGGGCCCGCCCTGGCATCACGCGCAATTCTGTACCTCAGGGCATCTTGAGAGCGGAAGGCGTAGAAGGCACTCCAGCGGCTTGCGGATCCTCCCAGCACTTGAGGAACCTGACGGCCCGGATTGGATTGAGAATACCCGCCAGATCCGCCATGATGGCGTCCTTAGCGGAGCGGGTTCGAAAACCCTCGCCAGAGTCTTTGATTCTAGCGAGCGGTGCGGCCTTCCCATCTATGCCCGTGACTGCCCGAAGATAAGCGAAGTGTAGATGGGGCGGCAGGTTCTTCGTTTGTAGGCTCGCGGCGTTTCCGGAGTAGCCGATCGTGCCGATCATGTGGCCGGCGATGACGTTGTTGCTCACGTCAACCTCGACCGTGTGCAGGTGGCCGTAGATGGTATAGCCGCCGTCCAGGTGGTCGAGGACGACTGTTTTGCCGAGCTTTCCCCAATCGCTGCGCGCAGCCACCACCACCCTCCCATTCGCGACGGCGAAAACGGGTTCGCCCACCCAACCGTTCAGATCCACGGCTCCGTGAATGCCGTTCTTCCGCGCCGCATAGAATCCCCCGCCTTCACGCGCCTCAGAATCGCTGCCGCGCACCGTCGCCACTCGACCGAGCGGGCACACCGGGTCAGGCGTGAGATCCGCCGATGGAGACGACGGCTGGGCGTTCGCAATGACCGGCATCGCGACGCTGAGAATGACCGTCAAGGCAGCGAGGGCACTCTTCATGGCAGTTTCATTTCCGCAGATTCATCGTACCTCGGGCGCTGTTCGTCTCCAGAGGGGGAAAGTCCCTATCCAGCGTTACAGGAATGCCCCGCTGGATTCCCACGTCAGGCCGCGGCACTGATAAGTCACCAACTTAATCGCCGCAGACAGTCAGGGGGACTCATTGAAGAAGCTGTTTCTCGCAGGCCTGGTCGCAGTGCTTGGCTTCGCCCCGGCGTTCGCGCTGGCTCAGGCGCAAGCGGAAGAGAAGATGTTGGTTGGTCAGGTGCAGAGCGTTGACGAAACCGGAACCCAGATTACCCTCACGGACGGCACCAAGCTACTGACACCGCCAGGATCGATACTTCGGCCCGGGGTGCTCGAAGAGGGCATGGTCGTGGTCGCGGTGTACCGAGAGGAAAACGGCGACAAGATCTTGACGAAACTTTCCCTGAGGCAAGGCGAGCCGGCCCCTTCGACGCCAGGCGAATCGCCGAAGCGCTTCTGATCGACACGGCGAGCACGGCCGAAGAGTGAGGGCATGGGGCGCATCGTCGGTCGGACGATGCGTTCCGCGCCTCTAGAGGTGTTGAGAGCAGTCCACGCAAGGATCCTCAGGCGTCACCGTCAGAGTCGTCGTGCCTTTGTCTTCGGAAAGGCTCACCGTCCCCGTCGTCCGCGACGATCGATATCGCAGCTTTCCGTCCTGCAGGTAGAACTGGCCTTCGGACATCGAGCCCCGCGTGGTCGAAGCTTTGTAGCTTCCGTTCGCCTGGACGATCATATTTGCGCGCTCTTGTCCCAACTCTCCCGTGACCCAACCCCGCCAGCCACCATCGGCGCGGTGAAGGGCGCTCTAGCAGATGGTCGTGGCCAGGTGGCCATCCGGTTCGTGGCCATCTGGGCATTGCGCGGCTTCTCCATTGCCGCTATCAGGAGTGGACACGGATGCGTTCCGCCTTCCCGCGCGCGGCAGTGCTGCTCCTCGTCGCGAGCTCGCCGGTGGCCGCGCAGGCGCCGGCGACTCCTTCGGAGACACAGCAGACACCGCCACCGGAAGTCATTCAACTCCCGCCGGTCGAGGTCATTGGCACCACGCCGCTCCCGGCTCTGGGAGTCCCACTCGAGAAATATCCCGGCAATGCGCAACGGGTGACAGCCGAGGACATCAAGAAACAGAACCTCGTCAATCTCCCCGAGCAGCTCTTTCGCAATTTCGGCTCCGTCAACACGATCGGCGCCCAGGGCAACCCCTGGCAGAACGACCTCACCTATCGGGGTTTTCTGGGCGGACCGCTGACCGGCAGTCCCATCGGGTTGTCCGTGTATCTGGACGGCATGCGCTTCAACGATGGGTTTGGGGACACGATCAACTGGGACCTCGTCCCTCAGTTCGCCATTTCCGGGGTGGACGTCATTCCCGGCTCCAATCCGCTCTTCGGCTTGAATACGCTCGGCGGCGCGCTCTCCATGCGCACCAAGCGCGGCTTCGACTTTCCCGGGTTCGAGTTCGGGACCTCCGGGGGCTCCTGGGGACGTTGGACCGTCGAGAGTGCCTACGGAGGCTCCAAAGGCCCGTTCGACTGGTTCCTCGGGTTCAACGTTCTCAGCGAGAACGGCTGGCGCGACGAATCGCCCACCGATCTGCGCCAGCTGTTCTCCAAGGCGGGATACCGGACGTCCCAGTCCGACCTCGAGCTCAGTTACATCTTCGCCAGCAACAAGCTCACCGGTAATGGGCTGGTGCCCGAGAGCACGCTGGCCGTGGATCGAAGTGCCGTTCACACGTTCCCCGACCAGACCAGGAACGTCATGCATCTGGTCAATCTGCGGGGAAGTCAGTGGTTGTCGGACGCGGTGCTGCTGTCTGGAAACGTGTTCTACCGCAATTACACCCGCGAGACGCTGAACGGCGACGCCGAGGTCAACTGCGTCGACGACGTCGCCGATACCCAGGTGTTCACCGCGAACAGGCGCACTCTGCATCTGGGGCTCTGCCGAGGCTCTGCCGTCGGGTTCTTCGACGCCCAGGGTACCCCCCTCGCCGGGAACCTGGAGCTGGAAGCGGTGGGCCGGGACCGCATCACCAGGACACGCACCCAGGACTGGGGCGTGACGCTGCAGCTGCAGCACCAAGGCAAGATCTTCGAGCGCGACAACCGGTTCACCCTGGGCGTCGCCTACGATGGGCACGCCACGCGTTTCGCTCAGAGCGAAGCTCCGTCGGACTTCGTGCGCCAGGGACACAGCGTGGGTACCGTCCGGACCGGTGACTTCGAGCCCGACGTTGACGTCCGCACCGGGCAACAGAACCTCGGCGTGTACCTGGCCGACACGCTCGAGATCTTGCCGCGGCTGGGGCTCACGCTGGCAGGGCGATTTCAGCGCGTGGGCATCAGCCTCCGCGACCGCTCGGGCGGCAATCCGGATCTCGACGGGGACCACCACTTCGATCACTTCAGCCCGGCGGTGGGGTTCACCTACCAACCGATCACCAGTCTGACGACGTTCTTCTCCTACAGCGAGGGGTTCCGGGCTCCGACCCCAGCCGAGCTCACCTGCGCCACCCCCGACGCTCCCTGCCGGCTCCCCAACGCCTTCGTCGCGGATCCCCCACTCGACCCCGTCATTGCGCGCACCTACGAGCTCGGCCTGCGGGGGAAATTGCCGCTCGGGGATGCGTTGGCCTGGAGCCTCGCCTTCTTCCGCACCGATCTGAAAGACGACATCCTGTTCATCGTCGCCGAGACGGGAGGGGCTGGCTTTTTCCAGAACGTGGCCAAGACCCGTCGCCAGGGCGTCGAGGTCGGACTGCAGGGGAGGTGGAAGCGACTCGGCTACTTTCTGAGTTACGCCTTTGTCGATGCGACCTACCAGAGCAGCGAGACGCTGGCGAGTGTCACGGATCCCAGCGGCGTCCGAGTTCGCTCCGGTGACCACATCCCCGGCATCCCAGCACAGAACGTCAAGGTAGGGGCGGAGGTCGAGATCCTGAGAGACTTCTTCGCGGGCGCGAACGTCATCCACGCGTCCGGGAGCTATCTACGCGGCGACGACGGGAACAACCAGCCCAAGCTGGACGGCTACACGACGCTGAATCTGGCCATCCGATACGTTCCGATCAAGCACGTGGAGCTCTGGGGACGCGTCGACAACGTGACGAACGCTCACTACTCGACAGGGGGTGCCCTGAATTTGAACGCCTTCGCCGATCCTATCGCCGTCGAGAGGTTCGTCGCCCCGGGAGCTCCGATCTCCGGCTGGGGCGGCGTCAGGGTCCGCTTCTGACACTACCTGAGCGGCTTCGTCATGAAGATGCGGCTGGTGCCCGGCGGAAGGCATGGAACGCTGCCGAGGATTCGATAGCCGTGTCGCTCGTAAAAGCCCGGCGCCTGGAAATTGATCGTGTACAGAACGGCGTTGACGCAGCCACGCCGCCGAGCCTCGTCCTCCGCGAGTTGCAAGAGACGACCGCCGAGTCCGTCACGCCGCAGATCGGCTGGAATGAAGAAGAGGTCGATGAACAGTAGGCCGAGCGAGGTCCGGCCGGTGAAGGCCGCCGACTGGCTGGTTGGTCCGAGGATCGTGGACGACCACCGCCAACGGCCGACTGTCCCTGATCCCGCTCTGTTCTTCGTTGAATCGTGCCAGCCCGGAGCCGATCGCATGCTCCTCGTCCGGGGTAGGCGCGTCGGTGAGCTTGACGATGGGCTCGAGGCGGTCGGCACCGGGCGGGTCGCTCACGGGCGTTTCACGCGGAAGTGTACGCGCCGGTTCTTCGCCGCGCACGCGTCCGACCTGTCCTTGCACGCCGGGCGGTCTGAGCCAAAGCTGACGGTCAAGAGGCGCGATTCAGGGACGCCCATCGCCAGGAGGAACCTTGCGGCCGCCTTGGCCCGAAGCTCCGCGAGGGCCGCGTTGTCCTCGCGGGCCTCCTTGGCGTCCGTGTGGCCTTCGAGGAGCACGAAGTAGTCGCGATTGTCGACCAGCCAGCGGGCGACCAACCAGCGGGCGTTGCCCATCATGATGCTGGCCCCGTCGCGGACGATGTCCGCGCGATTGGGCTCGAAGAGCACGTCCTTGAGCGCCGGCTCGTCCGTGAACTCATCGAGGTTCTGCGGGGCCCCCGACGTCGCGGCTGAATCCGTTGGCGTCGTCGTCGGCGTCTGCTCCGGGACGGCTGGGGGTGTGGGCGGTCTAGTCGGCGACTCCGGCTGTGCCGTTGTGGACGACACTGACGTCTTCGCCTGCTGCGCGCACCCCGCCAGGACCACCAGCAGCGCAACATCAAGAGCCAGAGCGAGCCCGATCAGCCGCATGCCCACCTCGGTTGGGAAAGGCTCGCAGGAGTGTAGCAAGGCTCGGGCATCAGTGAACGGACTGTCGTCGAGTGTTTCCCCGCGCCGATTAGAGGCTTCACCCGTTGGCTGCTCGTGAGAGCGCCGACGGACAATGACTGCCTAGGCATGAACCGCGGACCGAATCGGGAAGGCGCCCCCGACGACGGATCGAAGCCGTGATGGCGCGGCGGGCAGAGACGTTCGAGCTCAGCCATGTGGCTTGGTCCGCGGGCGGCTACACCCTGAAGTTTCGGCTGAGCATCGTCGATATCGTCAGGACTACGGCCGACGAAGGGATGTTGATTCACCTTCGCACGCGCGCATAGCACCAGCAGTCGCCGGCTGCGCCATCGAGATTCGGAAAGACAACCCAGGCGCTGAGCCGTCCTTCGCGAACCATACCGGCCTTCTCCAGCACTCGCGCCGACGCTGCATTGTCGACATGACAATAGGCCCACACGCGGACGACTCCTGGATTGTCGAAAGCCCACTCGACGATCCGGGTAGCGGCTTCCGTCGCATACCCACGCCCCCAGTGGGGTTGTGCGATCACATAGCCCAGCTCGACGCGATGTCCTTGGAGTCTGACGCCCGCCGCGCCGACGAGGGTATCGTCGTCACGGCGCGCAAGCGCCCACTGCAACTCGCGTCCCGAGGCGACAGCCTGGGCGGCGTACTTCAGGAAGGCGGTCGCGTCGTCGAGCGAGCGATGCCGAGGCCAGCTCACGAAGCGCGCCACTGCCGCGTCGTGGGCGTATGCATAGATGGCTGGTGCGTCTTCTCCCCGTAACGCTCTGAGGCGCAGATGCGGCGTGTCCAGGACGGGCATCGTCTTCGTCGGCATGTGGCTACCGAGCGGGAAGTCTAGCACCGGCCGGTCCCGGGCCATCGATGGATACTGATTGGTATGATCCCTAAAGGTATTTACCTGATGGACAGCCGCCGCCTCGAGGACGACACTACACGTCGCGCATGGACCCGCTGATGCGAAGGCTCATCAAGCTTCGGTTGGAGGACGGCCGGCTCCCGCGCGGCCCGGTCGCGGAGGTCCTGGATGGTGCGGGCAACGGCCAGCCTTGCGACGCTTGCGGAGCCATCCTGGCGAAGGACCAGAAGGCGGTCTGCGGGATAGTCGTAGAGGATTGGAGAAGCCTTCGCCTGCACATCGACTGCTTCCAGGTCTGGGATCTGGAGCGGGTCGAACACTGCGAGTAGGCTCGTCAGCCGTTCCCTCACGCGGAACAGCGCCCCTAGAATCCCCGCAGTCGAGTAGAGCCTACACTTGCGCCATACCGCCATCGACGAACAATTCCGTTCCCGTGATGTAGCTGCTGTCGTCGGAAGCTAGGAACACGACGGCCTTCGCGATCTCGGTGGGGGCACCGAGCCGGCCGAGGGGAACGGTGCTGGAAAGCATCTTCAGGCGTTGTTCGCCCGCGCCTGTGGAACCCACCAAGTCGTGCAGGCCCGGCGTCAGGATCGGACCTGGGCTGACCGCGTTCACGCGGATGTGCCGGTCTTTCAAGTCGGTTGTCCATGTCCTCGCGAACGAACGCACGGAAGCCTTGGTGGCGCTGTAGACGCTATTCGCCGGCAGCCCCTTACTGGCGACGATCGATGCGTTCAGGATGATGGAGCCGCCATCCGGCATCAGCGGAAGCGCTTTCTGTACCGTGAAGAGGAGGCCCTTCACATTGACATCGAAGATGGAGTCATAGTGCTCCTCGGTGATTTTGCCGAGAGGGGCATACTGCGCGATCCCGGCATTCGCGAACACGACGTCGAGCCTGCCCTTCTCCCGCTCGACCTGCGCGAAGAGACGATCGAGATCGGCAAGGTTCGATGTGTCTCCCTGAACGCCGGTGACGTTTCTGTCGATCTCCTTCACCGCCGCTGACAGCTCCGGGGCGCGCCGCCCGGTTATGTAGACGTAGGCGCCCTCGCTCACGAACTGCTTCGCCGTCGCAAGGCCGATGCCGCTGGTGCCGCCCGTGATCAGTGCGATCTTTCCGTCGAGCTTCGCCATGATGCTCTCCACCTCCGGTTCCCGCTCGCGCGCTTCGCGCCTGTTCTGTCACGTAGGACGGCGGCCGGAGTCGCACAGATTCGAGGAGCGATTCGGGCGTAATGCCCGAGCTGCCCGTGGGACGCTTGCCCGAGATATGAGCACCATTATCACGAATCGTCCGTGAATCACCCGCTGAGCCCAACGGTACGGTTCTTGCCGTGTCCCCCCCGTGTTGGGTTGACGTACACTCTTTACCTGCACAGGAGGTGCAAGAATGCCCAAGTACGTGATCGAACGAGAATTGCCTGGCGCGGGGAAGTTGTCACGGCAAGAGCTGCAAGCGATCTCGCAGAAGTCGTGCTCGGTCCTCGACGAGCTGGGGCCGCAGATCCAGTGGGTGCAGAGCTACGTGACAGACGACAAGATCTATTGTGTCTACATCGCCCCCGACGAAGCGATGGTTCGGGAGCATGCTCGGCAGGGCGGCTTTCCGGCCAACCGTGTCTCCGAGGTTCGAACGATGATCGACCCCACGACAGCGGAGCGCTGATCAGCCGCTTGGCGTCGTAGATCCCAGACCCATCAGGAGAGCTCGCGGCGGCCTCCCCTCAACGCGCCAGCGGCAAGAGCCTCACGAGCGCGAGGTGGGTGGGCCAGTAGACGAACACCGGGAACGCGACGATGATCATCGCCAGGTAGACCCTCGGCGAGAACCGGCGTTGGGGTTTGCTGCCGGGCCCGAAGACCCAGTTGATGTTCTCTCTCGGGTTCGTCAGCGTGTAGCAGACGAGGAACAAGACCGTTCCGAGGACGGTCTGGACCAGTAACGCCCTCGAGTCGTAGCCGATCTGCGTCAACGTCCCCACCAGCAAGACGGGCAATACCACGTGGAAGAGCGACAGTCCTCGCAAGTAGCGGGGCAGGCTCGCATCGAACATGTAGGTCGCCATCCCCAGCGGGGCTCGCCCGGTGAGCATGCGCGCAAAGAAGTCGAGATTCCAGAGCATCTCGGGTAGCGCGACCGCGACCGTCAGGGCGCTCACGATGAGCGGGCTCTCTGCCCACAATCCCGGCACCATGCCCAGAAGCGCCACGTCCGAGAACCAGAGGAAGTTCGCCGGGCCGTAGTGCTTGAGATAGATCGGCACCAGGACTGCGACGAACATCGTGTAGACGAGCTTGATCCAGAGCGCAAGCTGCGTCGCGTCGCTGGTCACCGACCAGGATTCTGCGCTATCGACGTCGACGGCCGCTAGTGTTTTGATCGGAGGCGATCCGATCGCGACACCTCAGGTGCGGTCGGCGTCTCGAGCCTCCTCGTCGGTCTGTTGCTCGGTTCGCCAGCGCCGGCGGTCTCTCGCGCTCAGAATCTCGTCGGACGTGATGACTTGAGCATTGGGAGGCCGCTCGACGCCCAGCGGGCGCGCCAGCTCGTCCACGATGTCCTGATCGGGCGTGGCGACGCTTCCCCCGACGGCCTCTTCTCCCGAGCTCTGCGCGCGCTGCCAGTCCGCGTCGACGTCCCCGCCACTATCAGTGGGGCTCACTCCGTGATGCTCGGTCAACTCACGCAGCAGCTCGCTCGTCGCCGACCCACGCTCCAGGTCGGAAGACGGCCGCTCGGCGCGTTTCGGACGTGCCGTCGACTTGGGGCGAGAGCGCGTCTGGCTCTTCGGTCGTTTTTTCGCTGCCTTCCTGGTCTTTTTCATGGCCGGGCTACTTCTTCGACGACGCCATCAGCGCCGCCAACTCTTGCAGCGGCGGCTCATAGGTCTCGCTGAACGTCGGGAATGCGTGGACGACATCCGCCAGCACATCGATCGTGATTTGCGCCCGGATCGCGAGAACGGCCTCGCCGATCCATTCCTCGGCATGTGGGCCGATCGCCGCGGCTCCGATCAGCGTGCGCTGCCACCGATCGGCAACGAGGACCAGCTGCCCCGACTTCAACCCCGTCGCATCGGCACGGGCGGTGTGACGCACCTCCATGGATGCGGTCGCGACGTCATGCCCTCGTTCCCTCGCCTTGTCCGACGAAAGCCCCACGCACGCCACGGCCGGCTCCGTATACACGCCGCGTGGGATCGCTCGGTAGTCCGCGCGCGCCTCACGTCCCAGCAGATTCGCCGCGATGACGCGGCCCTGATACTTCGCCGCGTGTGTATAGAGGGCGATGCCCGTGATGTCGCCCGCCGCCCACACGTGCGCCTGGCCTCGGACCCGGCACCGCTCGTCCACCTCGAGGAACCCGCCGCCTCCAGGTCGGATGTTCAGGGTCTCCAGGCCCAGTCCTTCCAGTCGAGGAGAGCGTCCGGTGGCGACAACGAGCCGTGTCGCGGTCAGCCGCGTCCCGTCGCTCAGGAAGACCGCGGCGTCCCCTCGCAGCTCCGCCCGGACGACTTTGCCGCCGAGACGCACGTCGATAGCGTCCTGGCGAAAGACGTCAGCAAGAGCGGCGGCCACGGCTGGTTCTTCCTCCGGGATCAACCGCGGCGCCCTCTGCACGATCGTGACCTTTGAACCGAACCGCGCTAGCATCTGAGCGGTCTCGCATCCCACCGGTCCGCCGCCGAGCACGATCACGGAGTCGGGAAGCTCGGTTGCCGTGTAGACGTCCTCGCTCGTCCAGGTCGCCTTGCGGTGGAGTCCCTCGATCTCGGGAATGTCGACCGCGCTGCCGACCGCGATGACGAGGTCGATCCAACCGATGGCTCGCCCGTCGATCTCGACGACGCCTGGACGAACGATGCGCCCGCGCCCGCGATGGACGGCGATGCCGAGCTCCTGGAGCTCTCGCACCCTGCCGGAGTCGTCGAGGCGGTCGGCGATCTCGTGGCGTCGCGCCGCCGCGGCGCGATACGCGACTCGTCCATCGTCCAGGCTCAGCGGATGACTCACCGCGCCGGCCGCCTGGGCCACCGAGATCTGATGGCGAATTTCCGCTGAGTGAAGCATCGCCTTGCTGGGCATGCAGGCGAAGTAGGGACACTCGCCGCCAACGAGTCTTTCCTCGACGACCGCCACCGATTTCCCGTTTTCCGCCAGGGTCATCGCCACGGTCTCAGCCGCCGAGCCGCCCCCGAGCACCACTGCGTCGTAGGTTTCCATCCTTGGCTGATCGTCCACCGTAGCGCCCGGCGGCGTGGGCGAGGGAAGGATTTACCGTGTAAATGTGTCCCGCGTCACTAGCCGTCAGGCACGGCGCGGCCGTCCGGCGACCACGCGATAGAGGATGAGTAGCACGATCGATCCGACGACGGCCATGATGAAGCCTACCGGATCGCCCTCTCGGTACAACCCGACCGCTCGCCCGAGATACCCGCCAAGCAGCGCCCCCGCGACGCCCAGCAGCACGGTGACGATGAAACCGCCGGGATCGCGTCCAGGCATCACGAACTTTGCCACGATTCCGACGATCAAGCCGAAGATTATCCAGCCGATGACACTCATTTTCTCCTCCTGCGCTCCTCGTCAGGCCAGGCGAATCAGTAGCAGTCGCCGCCGAACGAGCTCGGTCGTCACGCCGTAGACGGTGTGCAACCCGAATTCTTCGGCTTCTTGACGAATGGGCCGACGCGTCGGAGGGTTCCCGAGACCCAGCGCGGGAACGGCCACGACGTGAGCCCCGAGCCAGACGGCCACACCGAAGGCAAATCCGACCGCCGCGGTCACTCTCGGCACGATCTCCGCAACCGCGCCATAGAACGCGCCGACCGCCGCGCCGAACGCATAGTGGACGATCGAGCTGGCCCGCGGCTCCTGGTCCTCGGTCAAGTCGTAGCCGACTTGCCTCGCGATTGCGGATGCGACCTTGATCGTCGAATCCTTTTCCTGTGATGCGGGCGCAGCCTCGGCCTTGGGGGCGATTGCCCTCGCGACTCGATGGGCGAGGCTCATCGCGCCGGCCGCCACCAGACCGCCGACCATGCCGAGAAGAGCTCCGCGCATGAGGTGGCTATCACCCGTCATGACACGAATGTCGTGCAAGGGACGTGCCCGAACGAATTCGGCCGCTGTGGCGCTCCTACAGGAACGTCATCACGGTTTGGCACTGATCCACTCCGACCTTTCGAGAAACGCCGAGGTTACACGATGTGTAAAGAAAGGACCCGTAGTTTCTCCACGCTCTCCAGCTTCATCGTTCGCCTCTGGTGTGTATCGGCTGGAAATTCCCGCGGCCCCACGTCGCTGTCGAGCTGGCAGCGTCCTTGCTGGATCCGCGTCCGGGTCTACAGAGATCTCATACCTTGGAGAAGCATATGAGGCGAATCATCCTAGCGGGGACACTAGTACTCACCGTGTTGGTCTCGACCGGCCTCGCCGCGGCCGACGACGTGCAGGGTAGGGTGAAGGCTATCGAGATGACGCAGAAGGTCATCACGCTCGACAACGGCACCAAGCTCTTCTGGACGGACGACGTCCCCACCGCCGACCAGCTCCAGTCGGGCGACCTGGTCAAGGCAAGGTACGAGCAACGCGGCGGTCGATTCGTTCTCACCGAGATCGAGATCGTTGTGTAGTGGGCGGATGGACGAGATGCCGGGCAGTCGGCGTCTCGTCCACCGGCCACGATGCTCTGGCTATCGTGAGCTTTTCCTTCTCGGACTCGAGCCTCCGGCCAGTCGGCTACCAGCGCTGGCGTAATCTGCTCTTCATCCACTGGCCCGTGCCCGCCGCGGCGCTGCGTCGTCTCGTGCCACGTCAGCTCGACCTGGATCTCTACGACGGTCAAGCCTACCTCTCGTTGGTCCCGTTTCTCGTCGCCGAGTCTCGACCACGGGGGATACCACGCGCGCTGGCCACTCGGTTTCTGGAGACGAATCTACGCACGTACGTGCGAGCCGCCGATGGCGAGGCCGGCATCTACTTCTTCTCGCTGGACGCTTCGTCACTCCTGGCCGTCAGTGCCGCGCGCCTCCTCTACGGATTGCCTTACTTCCCGGCCGTCATGTCCGTACGAACCGAAGGGCCTCGGACGGAGTACTCGTCGCGCAGACAGGGCGCGCGAGACGCCCAGCTGGACGTCGACTGGGTGGTCGGCGCCTCCGTCGGGAGCGCGCCCGTCGGCACACGAGATCATTTCCTGATCGAGCGGTACAACCTGTACGTCCGGCGCGGTGGGGCAATCTATCGCGGAAGGGTGCGTCACCGCCCCTATCCGCTCCGAGAAGTCGCCGTCGAGCAGCTATCCGAGACGTTGCTCGGCGCGGCAGGCCTCCCCGCGCCGATCGATTCGCCGGTGTACCACCACTCGCCGGGAGTCGACGTAGACATCTTCTGGTTGGAGCGCATCGGGCTGCGCGAGCCTCACCGGGTCTCGGTCGACGTTCTGAGTCGGCGGCGTGCGATGAATTGAATGCGGCGATGGTCTGCATCGCGGCTACTCGGTGCTTCCTGAGCGCTCGGCCCTCAGATTCGATGCGGGCGGGTTAGTCACAGCACGGTCGGCCTTCGGGCCTTGCCCGGTCGCCGCCAGTCGAGCGCGGAGCTTCTCGAAGTCTCCGGTAAGCGCGCTCAGCTCCTGATCCGTCAGCTCCTCCAAGCGCACCATCCCGGTCCGGGCTCCCTTGACCGCGCGAATGAGCTCGTCGAGCTTCAGCTGGATTGCGCGCGCGTCTCGGTTCTGGGAGTTCTGGATGATGAAAACCATCAAAAACGTGATGATCGTTGTCCCCGTATTAATCACGAGCTGCCAGGTATCGGAGAAGTTGTAAGTTGGGCCGAGCACACCCCAGACAAGGATCGCGACGCATGCTGCCAGAAACACTTCCGCCGAGCCGACGATCTCCGAGCTGCGGCGCGCGAATCTTCGAAATCGCTCGTGCATGGAGCTTCGACGATGCACACTACGTACCACATGCGCGATCGGGGGCGACTCACCGGCCCAGGTCGCGAGGGCGATGACACACCCTGGCCGACTCGTTCCCCGTGCACCACGTCATACCGCTAGCCGGCAGCGGCCATGAAATCGACGTCGTCGATGCGATCGTCAGGTGGTCGAAAGCGCCGGCAGGTTCTGGCGCAGGGTCCAATAGGCGGCCCACGGGTCGGCTTTGAGGTCGGCCAAGCGTCGCGGAAGGCTCGCGATCGTGTAGTGATCGGAACGCAGCCGCGGCGTGAGCTCGTCCCACGCGAGCGGCACGGAGACCGGCGCCTCTGGCGTAGCGCGCGTCGAGAACGCGGCGATGCTGGTCGCGCCGCGCGTGTTCCGCAAGTAGTCGATGAAGATCTTGCCCTTTCGTTCCGCCTTGGCCATACGGGCCACGTACGCCTTGGGTTCCGCGTGCTCGAGGTCCTCGGCCAGACGGCGGGCGAAGGCGCGGCACTCGTCCCAGGTCGCGCTCGCGCGCAACGGCACGACGACGTGCAGCCCTTTGCCGCCGGTGGTCTTCAAGAAGCTCTCGAGCCTGACCGTCTGTAGACGCTCGCGGACCAGGCGCGCCGCGTCGGCGACGCGGCGCCACTCGACGCCGGGGCCGGGGTCGAGATCGAACACGACGCGGTCCGGTCGCTCCAGGTGCTGCACGACCGAATTCCACGTGTGGATTTCGAGTATTCCGATCTGGACGAGGCCGATCAGTGCCGGGAGCGAATCGACGACGAGATATTCCCCGGCCTTGGTCTTTTCCTGGATCTTCACCCGGCGGATGGCTTTGGGAGCCCAGGGCCCGCCGTGCTTTTGATAGAAGCACGGTCCCTCCGCACCCTCGGGACAGCGGACGAGCGCCGTCGGACGATCCTTCAGGTGGGGCAGGATCCACTCCGCGATGCTCTCGTAGAAGCGCGCCAGGTCGAGCTTGGTCGTGCCTTGCGCTGGAAAGAGGACGCGGTCGGCGTGCGTGAGCCTCACGCCGGCGACGACCGGCTCGACCGGAGACGCGATCTGCTCGAGAGTTCGTCCGCTCGCGACGCTCTCGGGTCGCGCCTCGAGCACGTTGAACTTCCGTGCCGGGCGCGCCTCACCGTCGCGATGCTTGATCAGGAGCCAGCTACGCTGATCGCTCCGGTCCCGACGTCCGCCGCGGATCTTCGCGAGCACCCAGCTACCGTGGAGCTTCGTTCCCTCGAGAGAGAACTTCAGCGCGCCAGCTCGGTAGGCCGCCTGCGGGTCTCCCTCGGGCCGCCAGGTGCCGCGGTCCCACAGCACGACCGAGCCCGCGCCATACTCGCCTGCCGGGATGGTGCCCTCGAAGCTGGCATACTCGAGCGGGTGATCCTCCACCTGCATCGCCAGGCGCTTGTCGGTGGGATCGAGGCTTGGACCTTTGGGGACCGCCCAGCTCTTGAGGGTGCCGTCGAGCTCGAGACGGAAATCGTAGTGCAGCCGTGATGCCGCGTGCTTCTGGATGACGAATATGCGGTCGCGCTCGCGGCGTGACGGAGACGGGGAGCCCGACGGTTCCGGCGTCTGCCGGAAGTCGCGCTTGCGCCGATACTCGACGAGCCCCGCCTTCGGCACCGGGCGTGCCGAGCGGGGTGTCGCCGTCTTGCGTCGCTTCTTCACCGGTGACGTGTCGCTCGGCGTGGAGCGTCTACGGCTTGAGCTGCCCGCGGATCTCACCGCCCTGATGCTGGGCGCTGTGCACATTGACGTAGAGATCGCCGGCCTTGAACGCCGTATACTGCGCGTCGGTCAGCTTCGCTCCGGGCGGGACGGCCCACCCATTGTCGCCGGTCTTGGTGAGCGGAATGACGACGGGGCCGTTCTTGCCGGCGGCGCCGTTGTGAATGTGCGCCATCGTTCCGGTCACGCCGGTGGTCGTCACGCTGCCACTCACAGTCTTGTCGTCACGAATCGAGATCATGCCACTGCCCGACCCCGACGACGTGACGGGCGGGACCTCCTGGCTCCCGCTCAGCATGACTTGAACGTCCTCGGCCAGAGCGGGGTACGCGGGGCCGATGACGAGGACGCCGGCGGCGATCGCGACCGTGAGCAGCGAGCGTCTGGACATCGCGTGCATCGTCTTCCTTCCTTCCATAGAACCAGGCTTTGATGAGAACCAGGCTTTGATGGAGCTTGTCCTCTCTCGCGACCGTACTCGCGCCAGTCTTGCTTCAGACAGCATGAGATGTGCCAGTGCTGAAGCCAGCGATTTGAAAGCCCGGGGAAGAAGTTTGTTTCGCTTCCGGCGAACGTCTTACACGGTAAGGTTTGCCGGTTTCGATCTCCTACGGGCGAACCACGTAAGCCTTACTCATCGACGCCAGGTGCTCTTCGGCAAACGGCTGATCGCACAGGATGGATCGCTCTGGCATGCGAGTTGGCGTGGACACTGTTGCTAGGCTTGGCTCTGGTTCTCGGCCTCTTCGTGGTCGACATTCACGCTCAAACGAGCGCTCCGCCCGCGCAGCGGGAAGGGACCTCGCAACCGGCTCCGGCTACGACGGACAAGGGCGCCGTGCCGCAAGCGCCGGCGCCCGAGGTGCGCGGGCAGCGGCCGCCGGCGGCGCAGCAGTCGCCAAACGTGACGATCGGACCGAGGACGTCCGGACTCACCGATCGGTCTAAAGGCCATCCGAGAAAGTGGGGAGGCCGGGGCAGTTCACGCCCCGGCCTCACTCAACATCACGGACTCCAGCCATAGCCTCGCCCGTAGTAGGGCCGGTAATAGCCGTAGCCGTACACCGGCCTCGGGACGACGACCACGGGGCGGGGTGCCACGAAGACGGGTGGGCGAGCCACCGGGGCCGGGACGGGCACGAGAACGCACCCGGCAGCACTCACCGCGATCGCTCCAACGACGAACAACGAAGCGGCCAGACGGCCGAGTTTGTTGCGAGCCATGTAAATCCTCCCGCCCGATTAGACGCGGTCGGGAGCGGCGGTATTTCATGCGGAACGGTCGTTCGGGCTAGCTCGCCCGCCGCGCTGCCGAGACTTTCCGTTGCTCCGCCCTGCAGGTGGGGCAGATTCCGTGCGAGGTTTGCGTGTCGAACTTGCGCTGAACGAATTCCTCCACCGGGACCCACTCACCATCGAGGTGCAGCTTTCTACACCACGCGCACAGGCGGAGGAACTCCTCGAGGTAGTGCAGTCGCGCCACCAGTCGTCGAGTGAGTATGACCACGGGAATCGCCCCCAACAGAATGATGCTCGTCTCCAGGAGGCTCTCGTGCCAGCCGCCGAGATGATCCGTTCCGAAGATCAGGCTCGGTAATCCCAGTAGCTCGTTGATCCAGGACAGCGCGATGATCGCGACGAAGCCGAGGATCTCGTAGACGACGATCGTCGATGAACGGCGTCGCGTTGCGGATTCTCTCGACACCTCGGGGCTCGGCGTCATGTTCTCCTCCTCTCGGCGTCGCTTCGATCGAGAACCAGATTAGACTAGATCGCGCGCCATCCGAAACAACGCGACGGCGGGGGAGTGGGCCAGCGGTTGGCTCTCGCCGGTCCGCCTGAAGCTGCACTTCTCGTATAGTGCGATGGCCGGATCGTTCGTGGCCGTCACCCAGAGGCAGAGAGCCGTAGCTCGACGTTGCCGTGCCCAGTCGACCACCGCGTTCACGAGCGCTGTGCCGACACCGCGCCCTCGTGCTTCTGGAAGGACGAACATCCCGACGAGCGCAGGCCGAGGATCGTCGGGCACATCAGGGTCGCTGGCGAGCCCGGTCGCGATCCCCAGCCACCGGCCATCTTGCTCCGCGACGAACGTGACGTTGTCGGCGCCCGAGGCCCCCCGCTCGGCGCGCTGGCGCCACACATCGTCGGTGAACGCCTCTTCTCGCGCCAGGGTCGAGCCAAACGCCATCGGCGCATCTGCCAGGGCGCGCAGCCGGAAGGCTCGCTGGCTTGGCCCTTCATGCGGCCGGATCCGCCGAATCACGGGGGTCACGTCGCCGAGCTCAGGGCATGAACGAGCCGCCGTTCACGTGCACCGTCTGGCCGGTGACGTGCCGCGCGTCATCGCTGGCGAGGAACACGGCGACCGAGGCGATATCGTCGGGCTGCGCCATGCGCCCGAGGGGCACCGCGCTCGCCATCACGGTCAGCTCTTCCTCGGTATTGCCATAGCGAGGTTGTGCGGTATCGGTGAGCCCGGGCGCGATCGCGTTCACGCGAATCCCGTGGGGCGCCAGCTCGAGCGCCATCGCGCGGGTCATGGCAACGACGCCGCCCTTGCTGGCCGAGTAGTGAACACCCCGGACGGCGCCGCGGATCGCCTGGGACGCCATGTTGATGACCGAGCCCCGACGCTGGCCCGTGATCATGGCGCGCGCGGCCGCCTGGGCGCAGAAGAACCCGCCCTTGAGATTGACGTCGAGTACGAGATCCCAGTCGCTCTCGCGCATCTCCAGGAAGGGCACGCGCGGATAGACGCCGGCGTTGTTGACGAGCACGTCGAGGCCGCCGAGCTCGCCGACGATCTGCGCGACCATCGACTGGGCGCCGGCCGGCTCCGCGACGTCGGTCTGCACGAGCACCGCGCGCCGGCCGGTCCCGCGGACATCTTGGACGACCTTTTCGGCCGCGCCGTGATCATCGAGATAGTTCACGCCGACGTCCGCGCCCTCGCGCGCGAACGCCAGAGCGATGGCGCGTCCGATACCCTGCTGGGCGCCGGTCACCAGCGCCACCTTGCCACGCAGCCTCATCGTCGCCTCCTTGATCAATAGCCGCCCTTGCCTGGCGGGTCCCAGACCTGCGACGGCCCGCGGCGCGAGCTTTGTCGACTCGCGACGAATATGCTACGGTCGCGCCCAGAACTCATCGCGGAGGGAGTCAATGGACAAGGGAGTTGGGCTCTGGCTGAACATCGGCACGGTGATTCTCGTCGCGGCGCTGATCGTCGACTTCGTGTGGGTCATCTCGACCGCGCTCAACGCCCACTGACGGGACCGCTCCGCCCACCTCTCCTCGCTCCGTCGCCATGCCTCGCTACGATACCGCCGTTCTGAATGGCACGGTGGTCGTTCCCCACATGGGGGCCCTGCGCTGCGATGTCGGCATCCGTGCCGGGCATATCGCCGCGCTGGTCGACTCGATCGCCCCGAGCGACGCCGACGCCGTCGTGGACGCTCGCGGCAAGCTGGTGCTTCCGGGCGCGATAGACTCGCACTTCCACCTCGGGATCTACCGCGATCTCGCGACCGACGCCCGGAGCGAGACGGGCTCCGCGCTGGCGGGCGGCGTCACCACGGTCCTCAGCTACTTCCGCACGGGACAGAACTACCTGAACAAGAGCGGCCCCTACCGGACGATCTTCCCCGAGGTCGTCGCGGCGACCGTCGGCCATGCGCACACCGATTTCGGGTACCACATCGGCGTGATGACGACCGAGCAGCTCGGCGAGGTGGACTGGCTCGTCGGCGAGCAGGGGGTCGGCTCGTTCAAGTACTACATGTTCTACAAGGGCCTGAATCTCACCTCGGACTCCACGCGCGGCAGCGCCTACACGATGGCCGACACCTACGACCTCGGCCACCTGTACCTCCTCATGCGGCAGGTCGCCGCCGCCGCGGGGAAGTACGGCGCTCACGGTCGCGTCTCGCTGAGCCTGCACTGTGAGCAGGCCGAGCTCATCCGCGTGTTCATCGAGGAAGTGAAGCGCTCGGGTCCCGGAGGTCTCGAGGGCTACCATCGCTCGCGGCCCCCGCTGACCGAGCAGCTCTCGATCGCCGAGGCGCTGGTGCTGACCGATGCCACGCGCTGCCCGGTGAATCTACTCCATCTCTCGAGCGCCGAGGCGGTCACGAGCGGCGCCGACGGCCGGCGCCGGCATCCTCATCTCGACATTCGGCTCGAGACGACCTTGCATCACCTGGCGCTGACCCACGCGACGGCCGGCGGCATCGTCGGTAAGGTCAATCCGCCCATCAGGACCGACGCCGACCGCGAAGCGCTCTGGCAGGCGGTGCAGGACGGTCGCATCGACACGGTCGTCAGCGATCACGCGTGCTGCGCCGAGGAGGACAAGGGCGAGGACCTCTGGAAGGCGCTTCCGGGGTTCGGCGGAACCGCGCTGCTCTATCCCTATCTCATCTCGGAAGGGCACCTGCGGCGCGGCCTGCCGTTGACGCGGCTGGTGGAGCTGGTCAGCGCCAACCCCGCCCGGGCCTTCGGTCTCTATCCGCGCAAGGGCACGATCGCGGTTGGCGGCGACGCCGACCTGGTCGTCGTGGATCCCGCTCGGGAGCACGTTGTCTCGCCCGAGGTTCTCCACTCGGCGCAGGACTTCACGCCGTTCGCCGGCATGCGGGTTCGAGGCTGGCCGACCCACACGCTCCTGCGGGGACGCACGGTGTTCCGCGACGGCGCCGTGATGGGCGAGCCGCAGGGGCAGTACGTCAAGCGTCCGATGGGGCTCTACGGGACTTCGTTCTGAGTGCTACGAGGAGTCGCGAGGACTCGGAGCGCGCCCGAGGGCTACGCCTTGACTTGAGCGGCACGACGCCGCGGGCACGCCTTGTGGTACCAGGTCGAGCCGAGCTTGATGTGGTTACCGTTCTTACGAATCTTCCGCTTGCACTTGGGACACGTTCCCATCCGCGCTCCTTTTCCAAATGCTGATCGAGCGGCGCTAGTATAGCAGGCGCGTCGGGAGGAGCCTCGTGACGGACTGCGTGTTCTGCCGCATTGTGGCTCGTGAGACTCACGCGGACGTCGAGTACGAGGACGACGCGGTCCTGGCGTTCAAGGACATCTATCCGAAGGCCCCGATCCACTTGCTCATCGTGCCCAAGCGCCATATCAGCTCGATCATGGCGATGGAGCGCAGCGATGCCGAGGTTCTCGGGCGCTGTCTCCTGGCGGCGCGAGCGATCGGAGAAGCCAAGGGACTGGCCGAGCGCGGATATCGGCTGCGCGTGAACTGCGGTCCCGAGGGCGGGCAGGTCGTTTATCACGTGCATGTGCACTTCCTGGCCGGCGGCCGGTCGCGCGGCGCGTAGACCCGCGCTCGTCAGGCCGGGCTCGCCGCGGTCTTCGCGTCGAGGGGAAGACCGGCGTCCGCCCAGCTGCTGAGTCCGCCCTTCAGGATCCTCACGTCTCGAAAGCCGATCTCGCGAAGCTGGCGCGCCACCCGGGCGCTCGTCGCCTCGTCGGGTCAGGAGCAATAGGCGACGACGGTGCGATTCGTGTCGACGTCGAGAGTGCCGATGCCCGTCTGGAGCTCCTCGGGCGCGATGTGGCGCGCGTCCTGGATCTTGAACGGACTTTTGGCGTACGTCGCGCCGTCGCGAACGTCCAGGATGATCGGAGGCGCCTCCGGCGAGGCCTCGATGAGCCGCATCACTTCAGAGGGCCGGATACGATAGCGGTTGCGTCTCCACCGCATCACGAGCAGGACGCCAGCCACCGCGATGGCGACCACCACCACGGCCGTGGCGAACTGCATCCACGGGAAGGAGCGGGGCGGCGGGTTTTTCGCTTCGGCCATCATGCGGCGCACGTCGGTGAGATCCGGGAGAAGTCGGTTCGCCTCGGCGAAGTGCTTCTCGGCGCGTCCATAGCTGCCGGCGAAAAAGTCTTCGAGCCCCGCGTGCCACGCGGCGTTGAACCGGCTCATTTCGTCGAGCTTGACGTCGGTACCTTTCAGGAATTCGCGAACCGCGACCGACGGGATCACGAAATTGAATCCCTGGACGAGCGTGCGCTGGTTACCAGACTCGAGGGGCACGAACGTCAAGACACCGAGCACCTCTCCGCTGGAGCCGACCGCCGGTCCGCCGCTGTTACCCCACGCCGCGGGAGCGTCGGTCTGGATCACCGGCTGATTGGTGATGTCCTGCTTGAAGCCGGAGATCGCGCCGTTGGTCACCGACGCCTCGGCCTTCGCCGACGCGTTCAAGAGCTCATGGCTGAGCACGACGCCCGGGAATCCCAGAATGTAGAGCTTGTCGCCGGCCTTCGTGCTCGACGAGTCACCCAGGGTCAGCGTCGGCATGTCGGAGGCCTCGAGCTTCAAGAGGGCGAGGTCGCGTCCCGACATGCTCTCGCCCGCGACCGGCGGACTGTACTTGACCACAGTCGCGGGCAATCGCATACCGTTGCCAAGGATCACAGAGATCGACGGGGCGACCTTGACCTTGGCCCGCGCGACCGCGGCGCCGAACACCCGGTCATTCACATCGCCGCAAACCTGACGAACAGCGCCTTCCAGCAACTCGCGCGCGATGTCCTGCTTGGGTTGGTGCGCCGGTGAGACGACGTGGCCGTTCGTGATGACCCAGCCGCTCGGACTGATGAACCAGCCGGTCCCGGTTTCACGAAGGGGCGGAGGCGTGACCTGCTGCGTGCCGCCACCCGGGCACGCGACCGTGATCTCGGCCGTAACCTCTGACACGACGAGCGCGACGGCGGGCT
The DNA here is from genome assembly GCA_003221615.1 of Candidatus Rokuibacteriota bacterium. Lineage (GTDB taxonomy): Bacteria > Methylomirabilota > Methylomirabilia > Rokubacteriales > CSP1-6 > AR31. The sequence continues at coordinate 27,975 of QHSQ01000119.1, forward strand.
TCGCTCGGAGCAAAACCTCCTGGACCGACGGCGCTGCCGCGGCGGCGCCACCGGGAACCGCGAGAAGCAGCGCGCTCGCGATCCACTTGCGCATCCTCAAAATTCTATACTGCGCGAAATCCAAAAAGAAGGCTCCAGGGGGTGACCCCTGGAGCCTGTTTGCCGCCTACTGCAAAAATTCGGAGACTTACTTCATCAGTCCCATCGCCTCGACGGCCTTCGCCTTCGCGGCGTCCATGTTCCCGGACTTGCAAGCGGCCTCGGCGTCGCGGACCAGCTTCGCCGCATCACCGCTCGAAGCCTTGGCACCGGCGAGCGACCGCGGCGCCTGGATGTCCTGACCGCTACGCGGGGCCTGAATGTCCTGACCCGCACGCGGGGCCTGGATGTCCTGGCCGCTGCGAGGAGCCTGGATGTCTTGACCGCTACGCGGGGCCTGAATGTCCTGACCCGCACGCGGGGCCTGCTGCTGCTGCGGGTTGTTGCTACGCGGGGCCTGGATGTCCTGACCGCTGCGCGGCGCCTGAATGTCCTGGCCGCTACGCGGGGCCTGAATGTCCTGACCCGCACGCGGGGCCTGCTGCTGCGGGTTGTTGCCACGCGGGGCCTGAATGTCCTGGCCGCTGCGCGGCGCTTGAATGTCCTGGCTGCTACGCGGGGCCTGGATGTCCTGACCGCTGCGCGGCGCCTGAATGTCCTGGCCGCTACGCGGGGCCTGAATGTCCTGACCCGCACGCGGGGCCTGGATGTCCTGGCCGCTACGCGGGGCCTGGATGTCCTGACCGCTGCGCGGCGCCTGAATGTCCTGGCCGCTACGCGGAGCCTGAATGTCCTGGCCCGCACGCGGGGCCTGGATGTCCTGACGCGAGCCAGCTAGCGACCGCGGCGCCTGGATGTCCTGGCCGCGAGGAGCCTGGATGTCCTGACCCGCACGCGGGGCCTGGATATCCTGGCGCGAACCGGCTAGCGACCGCGGCGCCTGTACGTCCTGAGCCTTCGAAACCTTGCTGAGCATCGCCTTGGCCTGGCCGACCTCGGCCGGGCACTGCGACTGCGCGTCGGCGACGGGCGCCACCGCCGCGACGATTGCCACGCTCATGATTACCGCGAAAAATCTCTTCATCATCGGTCTTCCCATTCCCTCTCGGTTAGTTTGGAGTGGTTCAATCGCTTCACCCGCGACCAGCTCGATCCGGCGTCACCCCCTCGGCGTTGAGGTCTCGTTGGTGGCTAACAACTCTCGGAGGGACAAGGAGCAACCGTGGTGCCAGATGGGGCCGTCCAGGTAAGGACGAACGAAACAAGCTACTTATTCGGAATTGCCGGCGCCGCCAGATGGCGTTGTGCCCTGTACCGCCTCGACCGGAGGTGCGGCATTCTGCCCGTCGGCTGGGCTGTGGTAGCCTGACACCCGATATGCTCGGGATACCGCGCGTTTTGCTGCCTTTCGGGTTGTGCGGGCTGGTCCTCGTAGGCTGTTCGATCACCGGTAGCGCCAAACCTCCTCCCGCGGTCGAGGCGCCCACGCGACACGTGCTGCACAATGGTGTCCGCGTCCTCGTTCAAGAATACCCCTCCAGTGAAGTCGTTGCCGTCCAGCTGTGGGTGCGTGCCGGGGGTCGGGACGAGGCCGCGGCGGAGCTTGGTCTGGCGCACTATCTCGAGCACATGTTGTTCAAGGGGACCACGACTCGCCCGAGGGGCTTCATCGACCGCGACGTCGAGGGCGTCGGCGGGCGCATGAACGCCGGAACCTCGCTCGACTTCACCTTCTATCACGCGGTGCTGCCGGCGCCGCGCGCCGCTGCCACGATCGAGATGCTCGCCGACATCAGCGTCAATTCGACCCTCGACGAGACCGAGCTGGAGCTCGAGAAGAAAGTCGTCATCGAGGAAATGCGGCGGAGCGAAGACGCACCGCGAGGGCACCTGGCGCGACAGCTCTATAGCATGGTGTTCGACAGCCACCCGTACGGCCGCCCCGTGCTGGGCACCGCCGACATCATCCAGAAGCTCAATCGAGAGACCCTGCTCGCCTTCTACCGGCGCCACTACGTTCCCGAGTCGTTCACGCTGGTGGTCGTGGGTCCGGTGAAGACGAGCGAGATGCTCGGCGCCGCCGAGCGCACGCTCGGTCGACTACCGAGGAGCGGGTCGCAGCGCTTGCCTCAATCGATGCCCGCCAGTCTCACGCCGAAGAAGACGGAAGTCCAGCGGCCCGGAACGTTGGCCTACCTCGGGATGGGATGGCTCGGGCCCAAGCTCGACCACGCCGACACGCCCGCCGTCGAGCTTCTCGTCTCGATCCTCGGCCAGTCGCGCTCATCGCGGCTCGTCCAGTCGCTGCGCGAACGGCTCGCGCTCGTCAATTCGGTGAGCTCGGACTACGCTGCGCTGGAGACCGGCGGCGCGGTCACCGTGATCGCGCAGCTCGAGGCCGAGAATCTCGCCCGCGCCGAGGCCGAGATCCTGAGCGAGATCCGTCGCATCCGTGAGCAGGGGGTGACCGACGAGGAGCTCCGCCGGGCCATCACGCGCGCCGAGGCCGACCACGAGTTCGAAAGCGAGACGGCCGAGGGACGGGCGCGACTGTTCGGCCGCGCGGAGACGGTGTGGCGGCTCACCGAAGAGCTCGCGTACATCGATAGGTTGCGATCGGTCAAACCCGATCAGATCCGCCTCGCGGCTCGGCGCTACCTGGACCTGGAGCGCTACGGACGGCTCGCATTCGTTCCTCAAGCTCGATGAATCGCCTCGGAGTGCCGCTTGCCTCCGCGCTTCTCGCGCTGATCGTCGCGGCCGCGAGCGCCGGGGCGCAGGAACCTCAGGTCGCCAGGCACGTCCTGCCCAACGGACTGACAGTGTTAGTCCGCGAGAACCCCGCGGTCGGCGTCGTCGCCGTCTCGCTGCAGGTTCGCGCGGGCTCTGGCTTCGAAACCGAATCGACCGCGGGCATCACGAACTTTCTCCACCGCGCGATGCTTCGCGGCACCGCCCGCCGCACGGCGGTGCAGCTGGCGACGAGCTCGGAAGACATCGGCGGTGGTCTCGACGCGAACGGCGAGGTCGAGACCGCGGAGGTGCGCGGCCAGGCGCTCGCGCGCCATTGGGAGACGCTTCTCGGGCTGGTTGCCGAGGTCGCACTGCTCCCGTCGCTGCGTGCAGACGAGATCGAAAAGGAGCGTCGGCTGCTGCTCGGCCAGATCAAGACGCGCGCTGACGCGCCCTTCTGGTTCAGCGTCGATGCCGTGCTCCGCGAGCTGTATGGAACCAATCCGTACAGCCGGAGCCAGCTCGGTTCCAAGGAGAGCATCGAGCGGATTACGCGCGCCGATCTGCTCGCGCACTACCGCGCGATCTATCAGCCCGACCGCATAGTGCTCGCCGTCAGCGGCCAGATTGAGCGCAAGCGCGTCATCAAGGCGGCCGAGCGGCTCTTCGGCAAGATGGTCCGCTCCGGGGCGGACGCGCAGAGCACGCTCACCGTCGCCGAGCCCTCGGGAGAGCGGCGGGTCATCACCCGCCCGGCTCAGCAGGCGCAGATTCTCGTCGCCTATCTCGGTCCCAGCCTCTCGGATCCCCTCTATCCGGCTGTCCGCGTGCTCGCCGCCGCGCTCGGAGGCGGTATGGCGGGCCGCCTCTTCGTCGAGCTGAGGGATCGCCGGGGGCTCGCGTACTCGACGGGCGTGCTCACGCCGTACCGCACCGGCCCCATCTTCTTCGTCGCCTACCTTGGAACGGCGCCGGCGAGCGCCGCGGCGGCCGAGGCGGGCGTGTTGCGCGAGCTCGAGCGAGTGCGAGAAGCACCGGTGAACGGCGACGAGCTGGCGCGCGCCAAGGCGTACGTGCGCGGCCAGCTCGCGATGGATCGGCGCACGAACGCGCGCCTGGCGTGGTACATGGCCTTCTTCGAGACGGTCGGGGCCGGCTGGGACTTTCCGGACCGCTACGCCCGGGCGCTCGATGCGGTGACGGCCGAAGACGTCGCGCGGGCCGCGGAGCGCTATCTGACGCGGCCGAGCATCGTCGTGCTCCAGCCGGGGCGCTGATGATCCCGCTCAAGGACGACGTCCCGAGCGCGACCGTCCCGTACGTCACGATCGGCCTGATCGGACTCAACGTGCTCGTGTTTCTGTATCAGGCCTCGATCGGCATCGGGGGCGATCCACGGGCCGCGGAGGCGTTCGTTTTCGAGTTCGGCGCGACCCCGTGCCGACTCACCGGCGCGTGTCGAGTGCCCGGAGATTTCCCGAGCCCGATCGCGACGATCTTCACGTCGATGTTCCTGCATGGCGGACTGCTTCACGTCGGCGGCAACATGCTCTACCTGTGGATCTTCGGCGACAACGTCGAGGACACGCTCGGACACGGGCGGTTTGCGGCGCTTTATCTCGTGGCCGGCGTGGCCGCGGCGCTGACCCAGGTCGCCACGAACCCTCGGTCCTCCGTGCCCATGATCGGCGCGAGCGGCGCCGTCTCCGGCGTGCTGGGGGCCTACATGCTGCTCTTCCCGTTCGCGGGCGTTCACATGCTGGTGATCTTTGGATTCTTCGCCCGGGTCGTCCGCTGGCCGGCGCTGATCGTGCTCGGCTTCTGGATCGTCATCCAGTTCCTGAGCGGGATCCTGACATTCAGCTCGACGGCATGGGGCGGGGGCGAGGCCGGTGGAACGGCCTGGTTTGCCCACATCGGGGGCTTCCTGGCGGGCATGGCCCTGCTGTTTCTGATGCGGCCCAGGAGAGTCGCTCGCCTATAATGAAGCGCGTCATGAAACGTCCAGCGAAAGTTCGGATCGACAAGCTGCTCGTCGACAAGGGACTGATCGAGAGCCGCGAAAAGGCCGCCCGCCAGATCCTCGCCGGCGAGGTGTTCGTCGACGGCCAACTAGTGGATAAGGCGAGCGTCCTGGTAGCGCCGGGGGCCGAGGTCGAGGTCCGAGCGCGCAGCCCGTTCGTGAGCCGCGGCGGCGAGAAGCTCGTGCACGCCTTGAGCACCTTCCCGATCAAGGTCGCCGGGCGCGTCTGCATGGACGTCGGCGCGTCCACGGGCGGATTCACCGATTGTCTGCTCCAGCGCGGCGCCGCACGGGTCTACGCGGTCGACGTCGGCACGGGCCAGCTCGACCCGCGCCTGCGCAAGGATCAGCGAGTCGTCGTGATGGAGCACACGAACGCTCGCGCGCTCGATCCGCGGGTCTTCGGCGATCAGCCGACGCTGGCGGTCATCGACGTGTCCTTCATCTCGCTCGAGAAAATCTTGCCCGCGGTGTTCGGCGTGCTCGCCTCTCGCGGCGAGGTCGTCGCGCTCGTGAAGCCGCAGTTCGAGGTCGGTCGCGAGCACGTCGCCAAGGGCGGCGTCGTTCGCGAGCCCGCCCAGCATCGGGCTGCGGTCCAGCGGCTGGCGCGTTATGCTGTGCTGCGAGGCTGGCATGTGCTTGGTGTCACTGCTTCCCCGCTGCGAGGCCCGAAAGGCAATCACGAGTTCTTCCTGCACTTCTCGACGCACGGCCGGACTGCCAGTGACCTGGAGTCGATGATCAGCCGGAGCGTCGAGGCCCTTGCGTGACCAGAGTCGGGATCGTCGCGAAGCCGGACGCGCCCCGCGCCAGGGGTGTCATCGCCGAGCTGCTTTCCTGGCTTTCCGCCCAGGGGCTCGGCGCGGTGCTCGAGAAGGAGACCGCTGACCTAGCATCCGAGGTCCCGGCAGCGGCCGGCAAGGCGGAGCTGCCGTCCCAGGTGGATCTGCTGATCGTCCTCGGCGGCGACGGGACCCTTCTCTCGATGGCCAGAGCGGTCGGCGATCTGGGCGTGCCGCTTCTCGGAGTGAACCTGGGTGGACTCGGGTTCCTCACCGCTACGACGCTCGACGAGATGCTCCCCGCGCTCGAGGCATACCTGGCGGGCCGGATGACCATCGAAGAGCGGATGCTCCTGGCCGCGAGGGTCGTCCGCAACGGCCAGCCGATTTGCGAATACGCGGCGCTCAACGACGTGGTCATCACGAAATCCGCGATGAGCCGCATCATCGACCTCTCGGTGTCCGTCGATGGCCGCCATGCCACCGCGTATCGCGCTGACGGCCTCATCATCTCGACCCCGACCGGATCGACCGCCTACTCGCTCTCTGCGGGTGGGCCGATCCTCTTCCCCACGATGGACGCCGTCGTCCTGACTCCCATCTGCTCGCACACCCTGACCAACCGCCCGATCGTGTTGCCGGGTGCGGACCGTATCGAAGTGACCCTGCTGGCCGACCAGGAGGTCATGGCGACAGTCGATGGGCAGATCGGTGTCGGGCTCCGAGAGCGGGACACAGTCGAGATACGCAAAGCCGCCTCGCGCATCAGGCTCGTCCGATTTCCGCAGAAGGATTTCTTCTCCGTCCTCCGCACGAAACTCAAGTGGGGTGAGCGTTAGCGCCGTATTCGCTCGGATACCGCTTGAGGTCAGCGACGCGCTGACCTAGCATCGGCCCAGATGCTCCTCGAGATCCGCGTTCGCAACTTCGCCGTGATCGACGCCGTCACCACGACCTTCGGGCCCGGGCTCAACGTGCTGACCGGCGAGACGGGCGCGGGGAAGTCGATGCTCCTCGACGCGATCCTCCTGATCCGTGGGGCCCGTGCCCAGACCGACGTCATCCGCACCGACACCGAGACGGCGACCGTGGAGGCGGTGTTCGACGTGGCGCCACGGGGCCCGGCGGCGGCGGTGCTCGAGGAAGCAGGGCTTGGTCTCGATCAGGGCCAACTGGTGGTCCGCCGCGAGCTCTCGCGTTCGGGCCGCCACCGCGCCTTCGTCAACGACTCGCCGGTGACCGTCGGCTTGCTGGAGCGCCTCGGCGATCACCTGGTCGAGATCCACGGTCAGCATGAGCACCAGCGCCTGCTCGAGCCGTCTCGGCAGCTCGAGCTCCTGGACCGCTTCGCGGACGCCGAAGAGTTCCGCGATCGTGTGGGTGACCTGTTCGCGAAGCACCGCGCGGCGAAGGCAGAGCTCGAGCGTGCCCGCGCGGCCGAGCGCGATCGGGCCCAGCGCGAAGATCTCCTGCGCCTGCAGGTGTCGGAGCTCGACGCCGCGCGGCTCAGGGAGGGCGAGGAGGAGGGGCTGCGGGTCGAGCGTCGACGGCTCCAGCACGCCGAACGCCTAGGGCGGCTCGAAGCGGTCGACGAGCGCCTCGACGCGCTCACGCGGCTCAAGCGGAAGTACGGCGACACCGAGTCCGCGATGCTGGCGTTCCGGGACGAGGCGGCGACCGAGCTCGAGCGGCTCGGCCGTCACGAGGCGATCCTGGCCGAGCAAGAGCGCGCGCTCGGCGAGCTGGACGCGGAGCTTTCGGCGGCAGGCCACGAGCTCGCGAAGCGGCGTCATGACGCCGCCGAGCGCCTCGCCGGTGTCACGGCGCGCGAGCTTCGACAGCTCGGCATGGAGCGGGCCCGCTTCGAGATCGCCATCTCGCGGGCGCCGTTCGAGGAGATCGGGCCGCGGGGGCTCGACCGGGTCGAGTTCCGCCTGTCGACTAACCCCGGCGAGGACATGCGGCCGCTCGCGCGGATCGCATCGGGCGGCGAGCTCTCGCGCACGATGCTCGCCCTCAAGGCCATCCTGGCGCGCGCCGACCGCGTGCCCACGATGATCTTCGACGAGGTCGACTCGGGGATCGGCGGGCGCGTCGCGGCCGTGGTCGCTCAGAAGCTGGCCGCGGCCGCCGAGGGGCGCCAGGTTCTCTGCGTCACGCACCTGGCGCCGATCGCCGCCCGCGCCGCCCATCATGTGCGGGTCGGGAAGAGCGTGCGCGGCGGCCGGACCCGCGTCAGCGCCGATCCGGTGACCGGCGAGGCGCGCGTAGAGGAGATCGCGCGGATGGTGGCGGGGGAGCGGGTCACCGAGACCGCGCGGGGCCACGCCCGCGAGCTTCTGGGTCGGCCGGCCTCGCGAACGCGCCCTGTATAATGAGCACGACATGATCGATGTTCTGCTGAAGAAGATCTTCGGCACCAAGCACGAGCGCGACGTCAAACGGATGATGCCGGTCGTGCAGGCCATCAACGCGCTCGAGCAGTCGCTGACCTCGCTCGACGCGACAGGCCTTCGCGCGAAGTCGGACGACTTCAAGAAAAGGATCGTGGGCGGTGAGCCCCTGGACGACATCCTGCCGGAAGCGTTCGCCGTCTGCCGCGAGGCGGCTCGACGCACGGTCGGGATGCGACACTTCGACGTCCAGCTGATCGGCGGCATGGTGCTCCACGACGGAAAGATCGCCGAGATGGCGACCGGCGAAGGTAAGACGCTCGTCGCGACCTTGCCCGCGTATCTGAACGGTCTCACCGGCCGGGGCGTGCACATCGTCACGGTCAACGACTATCTGGCCAAGCGCGACGCGCAGTGGATGGGCCCGATCTATCAGGCGCTCGGCCTGACCGTCGGTGTCATCCAGCACGAGGCCTCGTTCCTCTACGATCCGAAGTTCGTGACGTCGGACATCCGGCTGACCTCGCTCCGGCCGTGCACGCGCCCCGAAGCGTACCGGGCCGATATCACCTACGGCACCAACAACGAGTTCGGCTTCGACTACCTCCGCGACAACATGCGGTTCAGCCTCGACGAGCTAGTGCAGCGCGAGCTCCACTACGCGATCGTCGACGAGGTCGACTCGATCCTGATCGACGAGGCGCGGACGCCGCTGATCATTTCGGGCCCGGCCGACGAGTCGACCGACCTCTACTACAAGATCGACCGCATCATCCCCAAGCTCCGGCGGGCGGCGACGATCGTCGAGGGCAAGCTCTCCGAGATCGAGGCCGAGAAGAAGGGGGACTTCATCGTCGACGAGAAGGCGCGCGCGGTGGCGCTGACCGAGGAGGGGATCGCGACCTGCGAGCGGCTCTTGAACGTCGAGAATCTGTACGACCCGCGCAACATGACGATGCTGCACCACATCCAGCAGGGACTCCGGGCGCACGCGCTCTTCCGGCGGGACGTCGACTACATCGTCAAGGACGGGCAGGTCGTCATCATCGACGAGTTCACCGGGCGCCAGATGCCGGGCCGCCGCTGGTCCGACGGTCTCCACCAGGCGGTCGAGGCCAAGGAGGCGGTGCGGATCGAGCGCGAGAACCAGACGCTCGCCACGATCACCTTCCAGAACTACTTCCGGATGTACGACAAGCTCGCGGGCATGACCGGGACCGCCGAGACCGAGGCCGAGGAGTTCGCCAAGATCTACAAGCTCGACGTCACGGTGGTCCCGACGAACCGGACGCTGGGCCGGGTCAACTTCCCGGACGTCGTCTACAAGACGGAGCGCGAGAAGTTCAACGCGGTCGTCGACGACGTCATCGAGCGCCACCAGAAGGGCCAGCCCTGCCTCGTCGGCACCGTCTCGATCGAGAAGTCCGAGACCCTGTCGAGCCTGCTCAA
>QHSQ01000329.1 GCA_003221615.1 Candidatus Rokuibacteriota bacterium
TGCCGACGGCGCGCTCGGCCGAAGCTCTATCGACGAAAATGCCAACTATCGGAGTCATTGGTTCGTCTCCTCTCTATCGACGCTGCCTGCGGCGGCGATGGATCGCGACCTCCCGCGACACCCATCCCACGACCAGCAAGGTGCCGGCGATCACCGCGACGACCAGCCAGCTCGTATCGCTCATCGCCGTCGACGCCGCGTCAGGCCGATCGGCGCGCCCTGGGCTGCGACCGCCGCCTGCCCGCCGCCGCGTGACCGCGTCTCGCCACGCTGCGCTTGAGAAGCTCCATGAGGTCGATGACCTCGCCCTTCTCGCGTTTCGGCCGGGCCGGCGCGGGAGCCTCCTCGACGTCGCCCCGTTTGGCCCGCTCGTGGATGAACGCCAGGACCTCGCGGCGATATTCGTCCTGATACTTCGTCGGGTCCCACGAGTCGGTCATGTCGCGGATGAGCTGCTCCGCGATCCGGAGCTCCTTCTCGCTGATGCCGAGGGCCTTCAGATTGTCCGAGGGCAGGGCGAGGGCCTTCGGGTCTCGAAGCTCCGACGCATAGCGCAGGAGGATCAGCACCAGGACGGATCCGTGGGCGCCGACCGTGGCCAGGTACTGCCGGGTCCGCACCACCACGGTCGCGATCGCGACCCGCCCGCTTCGTCGGAGCGCCTCGCGCAGGAGCGCGTAGCCCTTCTCGTTCTTGGCGGTCGGCGCCAGGTAGTACGGGTGATCGTAGTACATCGAGTCGACGTCCTTCGGGTCGGCGAACGACAAGATGTCGATCCGCTGCGTGCGCTCCGGGCTTGCCCGCCGCAAATCCTCGTCGCTGACGATCACGTAGCGACCCTTCGGATGCTCGAACCCTCGCGTGATCCGATTGGCCGGCACCTCTTCGCGCGTCCGCTTGTTGATCTTGCGATAGCCGATCGGGGACATGTCCTTCTTGTCGAGCAGCGTGAAATCGAGCTCGTCCCTGGTCACGGCCGGATGAAGGGCGACCGGGATATTGACGAGGCCGAAGCTGACGTGCCCTTTCCAGATCATTCGGTCGTCCTCCCGGGAGTTGAGCGGCAAGAGACGTGCCACGCGCGGGCGCACTCGCGACGTCGCCGATCTCGCAATGACATCAGCGCTCCGCCGCATCGAAGACGATCTCGTCACACGAGTTGGCGTGACCGGGTAATTCTTATCGAGTAAGAATGCGCCGGTCGTACGGACGGGCGTGTTGACTGTTCGGGACGCGACGACTACCTTGACGGGCCAGGGAGGGCACGATGGCTGGAGCCGTAGGATTCATCGGACTGGGCAACATGGGGCGCCCGATGGCGCTGAACCTCGCGAAGCAGGGCTTTCCGTTGATCGTCCACGACATCGATCCCGCGAAGATCGAACCCCTGCGCGCGCGCGGCGCGACGGTGGCCGAGTCGCCCGAGCGCGTGGCCGCCGCCGCCGATCGCACGATCTCGATGGTGGAGACCACGGCGCAGGCGGAAGCGGTGATCGCCGGCGAGCGCGGGATCATCCGCAGCGCCGGGGCGGGTCACATCGTGATCAGCATGAGCACGATCGATCCGCTCGTGGCCAAGCGCCTGGCCGACCTGCTCGGCGCGCGCGGCGTGACGATGCTCGACGCGCCCGTGAGCGGCGGCACCGAGCGGGCGCAGTCCGGCGAGCTCTCGATCATCGCCGGCGGCGCCCCCGAGACGTTCGAGGCCTGCCGGGACCTGTTCAAGGCCATGGGCACGAAGATCTTTCACGTCGGCTCGCTCGGGCAGGGGCTCGCGATGAAGCTCGTCAACAACATGCTGGTCCAGGTCAACATGGTGGCCGTGGCCGAGGCGCTGGTGCTGGGCGTCAAGGCCGGGCTCGACCCGCGGACGATCTACGAGGTCGTGCGGGTCAGCACTGGAACGAGCTCGGCCTTCGAGCGGGGCGCGGCGCGCATGCTGGCGCGTGACTTCTCACCGGCCGGCACGGTGGACATCTCCTTCAAGGATCAGGAGCTCGAGACGGCGTTCGCGAAGCAGCTCGGCGCGCCGCTGTTGCTCGCCAACGTGAGCCAGCAGGTCTACCAGATGGCGCGCGCCGCCGGGCTCGGCAAGCAGGACGGCACCGCGATCATCCAGGTGCTCGAGCGCCTCGCGGGCGTAAAGGTCGGAGGCTAGCGCACGGGGGCAACGCAAAATCGAGGAGCGCCACGGCTACGCCGGCGCGCTTCCGAGCGCGGGGGGCTTGGGGGGCCCGTCGAGGCCCCCCATCTTTTTAAACCAGCAGCTCGCGGGAGACGCCGCACAGGTCCATCTCGTACTCGAGGCCGACGATGGGCGGGCGGCTCGGGAACCAGCGGACGCCGTGGATCGCGGAGGGGCCGGCCGGGACCAGGACGGTGTTGGCGAGAAACGGCGCGATGGGCTTCGCGGTGTAGATGTCGATCGCGGTCACGTCCGACCATGCGACGCCCAGGCCGTGGAGCCTCGCCTGCATGATCGCCATCACATGCGCCGCCTTCTCGCGCATCGCCGCGGCCGAGGTCTCGCCGTGGCGAACGATTCCCTCGACACCGACGCCGCGCTCGCGCATCTCGCCCGCGCCGGCCACGATGAAGGTCGGGCGCGGCGTCCCGCCCGGAATCGTATAACCGAAGCCGTAGAGCGAGGGCTCCGTCGGGGCACCGACGACCGGGGCCACGTTCGTGCGGGCGATCGGATTCTCGCCGTCGACCAGCCGCTTCCAGTCCGTCAGCAGCGCGCGATATCCGGCGTTGAACGCATCGAACCCTTCGAAGCTGAACGGCGCCCGGCTCCGCAGCTCGATGGCGCACAGCGCCGCGCGCGGTCGACCCTCGGCGTGGAGGTGACGGTCGATCAGCGTGAAGCCGTCGCGCCAGGGGAGGAGCGCGCGGAGGGTCGCGTGGACGACCTGGTAGCCTGACGACGCCACCGCGCCCGACGAGAACGGCGCGATGCCCGGCAGGAAGCGGTAGCCGCCGCCGGGAACCTCGCGAGCGGAAGGTGGCGCGCTCATGATCCCGAACCGTATCACGACCCGCCGCCCGGCGCGGCCCTTGACATTGTTGGACGACCAACTTCTAATGCCCGCGGCTGCCGATCCACGCTCGCTTGGGAGGCTTTCATGTTCCGGAACGGACCGATGCGCGTCGGGTGTGGGCTGGTCGCGCTGGCGGTGGTGCTGGGTCTCGCGCTGGCGTCGGACGCGCCGGCGCAGGGCAAGAAGCTGAAGATCGGCGTCATCTATGACTACACCGGCCCGCTCGCGGGCGGCGGCTCCGAGCTCCACGCGCTCGGCGCCAAGATCATGATCGACTACTTCATCAAGAAGGGCGGCGTCGAGGGCTATCAGATCGAAGCGGTGTACGCCGACGCCCAGAGCAAGCCCGACGTCGCCATCAACGAGGCCGTGCGGCTGATCGAGCAGGAGAAGGTCGACATGCTGCTCGGCTTCTACTCGTCGGCGCAGTGCGTGCCGGCGGCTGCGCGGGTCGAGCAGCTCAAGAAGTTCATGTGGATCACCACCTGCATCTCCTCGGCCGTGCTGGAGAATCGTCACCTGAAGTACGTCTTCCGGACGCAGCCGAGCGGTAAGCAGTTCGGGCTGATGTCGACGGACTTCCTCGCCCAGAACGCGAAGAGCAAGCTCGGCCGTGAGCCCAAGGATCTGCGGGTCGCGATCATCCACGAGGACGGCGCCTATGGCGTCGACGTCTCGCGGGGCAACGAGGAAGGCGCCAAGAAGGCCGGCTTCAACATCGTGCTGAAGGAAGGATATTCTGCGACGGCCCCGGATCTGTCGGCGCTGGTGACCAAGCTCAAGCGCGGCCGCCCGGACGTCATCTTCCACACCGGCTACAACCCGGACATCACGCTGTTCCTCCGTCAGGCCCGCGAGCAGGGGCTTCGCTTCAGCGCGCTGATCGGCCACGGCGCCGGCTACGGCGTCTACGACAAGCTGAAAGAGTCGCTCGGCCGCGACGTCAATTACTTCTTCAATGTCGACCCGATCTCGATCTGGCTCACCAACGAGAAGTCTCTGCGCGCCCCGCTGCCGGCCATGATCAAGATGGTCGGGGAGGAGTACGAGAAGGCTCGGCCCGGCACACAGGTGCGCTCGGCGCACGTGGGCATGTCGGCCAGCAACACGTACGTGTTCATGTCGGAAGTGTTGCCGCGCGCCATCAAGAAGCATGGCGGCATCGATGCCGAAGCGCTGCGGAAGGCGGCGCTCGAGGTCGATCTGCCCGAGGGTGGCACCATGCTCGGATTCGGCGTGAAATTCGAGGGCGAGAGCGGGCCCATGGCGGGCCAGAACGATCGCGCCTTCCCGGTGATTCTCCAGTACGTCGACGACAAGCCCTATCTCGTATGGCCCAAGAGCCAGCAGCAGCGCGAGCCAGTCCTGCCGTTGCCCGGCACGTCGCCGTACGCGGCGCAATGAGCCTCGCGACATAGCTACTTGCTAGCCGTCCAGGGCCTCACCAAGCGCTTCGGCGGCTTCACGGCCGTCAACAGCGTGTCGTTCGGGGTCGAGAAGGGCGAGATCCTCGGCCTGATCGGCCCGAACGGCTCCGGCAAGAGCACGATCTTCAACATGCTCTCTGGCACGCTGGCGCCGAACGCCGGCTCGATCCTCTTCGAGGGTCGCGAGATCGCCGGGCAACCGCCGTACCGGATCATCAATCTCGGGATCGGCCGCACGTTTCAGATTCCCAGGCCGTTCCGTCGACTCTCGCTCCTCGACAACGTCGTGCTCGCGGGCTTCTTCGGCCAGGGTCGGCACTCGCGGGCGAAGGCCTTCGAGGCGGCGGAACGCGCGCTCGGGCTTGTCGGGCTACCGACCGACCGCGCGACCACGGTGGACGGCCTCGGGGCGGCTGCGCTGAAGAAGCTAGAGCTCGCGAAGGCGCTCGCTACCGAGCCGAAGCTGCTGCTCGCCGACGAAAGTCTCAGCGGCCTGGATGAGCACGAGATGGATCAGGCCGCCGAGCTACTGCGTCGGATTTGCCGGGAGCTCGGCGTCACCATCATCTGGGTTGAGCACATCATGGGGGTCTTGATGCGCGTGGTGGATCGCGTGATGGTGCTCGATCACGGCGAGAAGATCGCCGAGGGTCTACCCGCGCGGGTCGCCAGCGACGCGCGTGTCATCGAGGTCTATCTCGGCACCCGCGCGGCGGCGGTGTCGGCGGCCGCGGCGGCCACCCGCACCTGACCGGACCGGCCGCGCGCATGCTCGAGCTGAAATCCGTTCGCGCCGGGTACGGAACCTTCCAGGCGTTGTTCGACGTGTCACTCGAGGTGCGTCGCGGCGAGGCGGTCGGCGTCATCGGTCCAAACGGCGCCGGCAAGACGACGTTGATGCGGGTCGTCTCCGGCCTGATCCGGCCGACTGCCGGAACGCTCGTCATGGAAGGCGTCGATCTGGCGGCCACTCCAGCGCATCGGATCGTCGAGCTCGGTGTGGCCCACGTCCCGGAAAGTCGCCGCCTGTTTCCGCGGATGACGGTCGAGGACAATCTGAAGATGGGCGGCTTCGTGCCGGCCGCGCGCCCCAAGTTCCGCCGCCAGCTCGAGGTCGTCTACGAGCTGTTCCCACGGATGCGCGAGCGCCGCCACCAGCTCGCCGGCAGCATGTCGGGGGGCGAGCAGCAGATGTGCGCGATCGGGCGCGCGCTGATGTCCGAGCCGAAGCTGCTCCTCCTGGACGAGCCGTCCGCGGGGCTGGCGCCGGTTCTCGTCGAGCAGGTGTTCGAGCTGGTCAATCGCATCCGCGCCAGCGGCCTGACCGTGCTGATCGTCGAGCAGAACGTGCAGCTGGTGCTCCGCGTGGTCGATCGCGCGTACCTGCTCAAGACCGGCCGCATCCACACCACCGGGGGAGCCGCCGAGCTGCTGGCGAGCGACAGCATCCGCCAGGCGTATCTCGGAGTCTGAGCGAGGAGGCCGCGCCCTGGGTATCTTCGACATCTTCCTGCTCGAGGCGGTGATCAACGGGCTCTTGCTCGGCGGCGTCCTCGCGTTGCTGTCACTGGGCCTCAACCTCGTCTTCGGGGTCATCGACGTCGTCTGGATCTGCTACGCCGAGCTCATCATGCTCGGCATGTACGGGATGTACTTCCTCTACACGGTCTACCACGCGCCGATCGTGCTGGCGGCGGCCGTCTGCATCGTGAGCGTCGGCGTCCTCGGGCTCGTGTTGCACACGCTCGTGATCGCCCCGCTCCTCGGCGCGGCGCCGATCAATCAGCTCCTGGCGACCGGCGGTGTCCTCTTCTTCCTGCAGTCGGCCGCGACCGTGCTGTTCGGCATCGAGTTCAAGAACCTCGGGCTGCGTCTGCCGGTGCTGAAGGTGGCGGGGATGTTCGTCAGCTATTCGCGTCTGCTGGCCTTCGGCGCCGCGCTGATCGCGATGGTGCTGGTGTACCTCTTGCTGACCCGCACCTACACGGGAACCGCGATCCGCGCGATCGCGCAGGACCGCCAGATCATGCCGCTCATGGGCGTCGACACGCGCCGGATCTACCTGATCACTTCGGGGCTCGGCGGCGCGCTGGCCGGCCTCGCCGCGTGCCTTCTCGTCCTGCAGTACGACGTCCATCCCTTCGTTGGGCTGACGTTCGGGCCGATCACGTTCCTGATCTGCGTGCTGGGCAGCCTCGGCAACTTCGGCGGCGGGTTCGTCGCCGCGTTCGTGTTCGCCGAGATCATCTCGGTTGGAGGTCTCTACCTCGACCTCGAGTGGGGGTACGTGTTCGCGTTCGCCTTCTTCATCGTGATGATGTTCGTGCGGCCCGAGGGCCTGATGGCGCGGCGTTCGTGACCCGCTATCTGCCGTGGGTGGCCGGCGCGGCGCTGGTCGCGCTGCCGTTCGTCTACCGCTCCCCGTATCCGCTTCACATCCTGATCGTCATTCTCATCTGGTCGTTCGCGTATACCTCCTGGTCGGTGATGGGCCGCTTCGGCCTGGTCTCCCTCGGGCACGGCGGCTTCATGGGCGTCGGCGCCTACGTGACGGCGCTCGTGTGGAACTACGGTCACCTCAGCCCCTGGGTCGGCGTCCCGCTGGCCGTCGCCGCCAGCGCGGCGCTGGCGGCCCTGGTGGCGTATCCCTGCTTCCGATTCCGGATCACCGGCCACTACTTCGCGCTGGTCACCCTGGCGCTCTCGGGCATCGTGCTCCAGGTGATCACCGCGACGCGCGACTACACCGGCGGCTCGCTCGGCTACACGCCCGAGCGCTATCAGGGCGGCAGCTCGCTGTGGGCCTTCCAGTTCAGCGACAAGACGACATGGTATCTGATCGCCCTCGCGGTGTGGGCCGCCGGCCTCTTCATCTGGAACCGCGTCGACCGAAGCATGCTTCGCTATGCGCTCGAGGCGATCTCCGAGGACGAGGATGCCGCGGCCGCCACCGGGGTCCACGTGACCGCCGAGAAGCTCAAGATCACCGTGCTGAGCGCCACCATGACCGCCCTCGCGGGAGCGCTCTACTGCCAGTACCAGATGTTCATCTCGCCCGACACGGTCAGCGGCATCTCGGTCTCGCTCCAGATGGTCTTCGCCGTCGTCGTCGGGGGCATTTACGTTTCTCTCGGTCCGACGATCGGCGCGGTGATCACGATCCTGCTCGCCGAAATCCTGAGAATCGGGTTCGGCACCCGCGCGGTCGGCTGGGACAATCTGGTCTACGGAGTGCTGCTGATCCTGTTCATCATCTTCCTGCCCAAGGGCATCGTCGGAAGCCTCATGGATCTCTCGCGGAGGTGGCGATGGACCTCGAGCTGAGCGGCAAGATCGCCGTCGTCACCGGCACCAGCGTCGGACTCGGGCGCGAGATCGCCAGGGTGCTGGCCGGCGAGGGCGTGCGAACCGTCATCGTCGCCCGGCGCGCCAAGCTGCTCACGACCCTGCAAGACGAGATCGAGCGGTCGGGCGGCCCGCGCCCTCTGGCGCTGCCGCTGGACCTCCACGAGCCGGACGCCGCCGCGCGGATTCGCGACGCCGCGATCTCGGCCTACGGGCGCGTCGACATCGTGATCAACAACGCCGGCGGCTCGCGCCCGATCCCGTGGGACTCGCCCGATGCGGCCTGGGACGAATCGTTCTCGATCAATTTCACCGCGGTGCGCCGGACGACCCAGACGCTGCTGCCGGGGATGATCGAACGGCGCTGGGGTCGCATCCTCTGCGTCACCGGCAGCGCCGAGCCGTCGAGCGTGAACGCCGCGGTGGCCGCCAAGGCGGGCGTTCACGCCTGGGCCAAGGGGCTCTCCCGCGAGATCGGGCGGCACGGAATCACGATCAACTGCCTCTCGCCCGGGCGCATCCACAGCGAACAGATCGACCAGCGCCTGCACCCGACGCCGGAGAGCCAGGCCGAGTTCGCGCGGAACATCCCGCTCGGCTACTTCGGCGACCCCGCCGACCTGGCATTCCTCGCCGCGTTCCTGTGCTCGCCCAAGGCGCGCTACATCACCGGCGAGCGCATCCACGTCGATGGCGGCTTGCACCGCGCGGTCTGAGTGCGCATGACGCGCGTCGCTCGCGATCTCTTCGCCTTCCTCGCCGAGCTTCGGCGCCACAACGACCGCGTGTGGTTCAACGCGAACAAGGATCGCTATCTCGCCGACGTGCGCGACCCGATGCTCGAGTTCATCGGCTCGATCGCGGCGCCGCTCGCCCGGATCAGCCGGCACATCGTGGTCGACCCGCGGCCCTCCGGCGGCTCGCTGATGAGGATCTACCGTGACACGCGCTTCAGCCGCGACAAGACGCCGTACAAGACCAACGTGGGCATCCACTTCGGTGTGAAGGCACCGAGGGACTTCGAAGCCCCCGGCTACTATCTCCACCTGGAGCCCGGCGAGGTGTTCATGGGCGCGGGCATCTGGCATCCGGGCGCCGACGCGCTCCGCGCGATCCGCACGGCGATCGTGAAGGACCCGCGCGCCTGGAAGGTGGCCAAGCGTGGAGGCCTCAGGCACGACGAGGCGACCCTGAAGCGGCCGCCGCGCGGCTTCGATCCCGACCATCCGCTGATCGACGATCTCAAGCGGCTGTCGTTCACCTCGGGCGCGCGATTCAGCGAGCACCAGGCCTGCGCTCCCGACTTTTCCGCCCGCTTCGTCGCTGCCTGCCGGCGCGCGGTGCCGCTGATGCGGTTCCTGGCCAGGGCGATGGGGCTCGCCTTCTGATCCCGACGGGGCGTAGCATGGGGGCGCCGTGAGCCCAGGAAAATCCGCGCCCGCCGGGGTCGCCCCGTCGCCCCTGACGCGGGAAGAGCTGCTTCGTCGAGCCGCCGATCTCGTTCCCGTCCTCAAGGAGCGCGCGGCGCGCACCGAGGATCTGAGACAGGTCCTTCCGGAAAGCGTCCAGGATCTCCGGGCCTCGGGCTTGATCCGCATCGGCAACCCGCGCCGTTTCGGCGGCCACGACGTCGAGGTCGACACGGCCTTCGAGGCCGGCTTCGAGCTCGGTCGCGGCTGCGGATCGACCGCCTGGTGTTACTCGCTCTGGACGGCGCACAACTGGTGGCTCGGTCATTTTCCCGAGCGGTGTCAGGAGGAATTCTTCGCGACCGGTCCGGACACGCTGTTCTCGAGCGGCCTGAACCCGGCGAGCGGCAAGATCGAGCCGGCGAGCGGCGGGTTCAAGGTGTCGGGGCGGTGGGGGTTCTCGAGCGGCTGCGACGCGGCCACCTGGGTCATGGTGGCCGTTCCCGGTCCGCGGCCCAACGGAATGAGCTGGCTCCTGCTGCCGCGCCCGGACTACCAGATCCTCGACACGTGGTTCGCGTCGGGCATGCGCGGGAGCGGCAGCAAGGACATCGTGATCAAGGACGCGTTCGTACCGTCGCACCGGGTCGTGGACCCGGACCGGTGCGGTGCCGAGGAGATGACCGGCTGGGAGCTCCACGGGCGGCTCAGCTATCGCGCGCCGCTCAGATGTCTGGCCGGGTGGGATCTGGCCGCTCCGCTCATCGGCATCGCCCAGGGCGCCATCGACGAGTTCACCGCGCGGGCCCAGCGCGGGTCCGGCCCGGGCCGCACGGCGGATTCGGTCGCGCTCCAGCTCCGGCTGGCCGAGGCCGCGGCCGAAGTGGACGCGGCGCGGGCGCTCCATCGGCAGGACATCCGCGAGATCCTCGACCGGGCGGCGCGCGGGGAAGGGTTCAGCGAGCTCGACCGCATCCGCTACCGTCGGGACAAGGCCTTCATCGCGCGGCTCTCCGTTCGAGCGGTCGATCGCTTGTTCGAAGCCA
>QHSQ01000477.1 GCA_003221615.1 Candidatus Rokuibacteriota bacterium
CGAGCAACGTGCTGATCACCGGGGAGAGCGGGGTCGGCAAGGAGCTCGTCGCCCGCGCGGTGCACGCCGAGGGCACGCGCCACGACTCCGCGTTCGTGGCGATCAATTGCGGAGCAATTCCGGAAAACCTGCTCGAGAGTCAGCTCTTCGGGCACGTGCGTGGCGCGTTCACGACGGCGGTGCAGGCCAACCAGGGACTGTTCGTCGCGGCCAGCCAGGGCACGCTGTTCCTCGACGAGATCGGCGAGATGCCATTGCCGCTCCAGGTCAAGCTGCTTCGGGTCATCGAGGACAAGTGCGTGCTGCCGGTCGGGGGGACCAAGCCGACGCCGGTCGACACCCGGATCATTGCCAGCACGAATCGAGATCTCGAGCACGAGGTCGAGGCCGGGCGCTTTCGCGAGGATCTGTTCTATCGGCTCAACGTCGTGCACCTCATCGTGCCGCCGCTGCGCGAGCGGCGCGGCGACATCCCGGTGCTGGTCGATCATCTCGTTCACCGGCTCAACACCAAGCTCGGCACGCGCTGCCTCGGCGTCGAGCGGGACGCGCTCTGGTCCCTCATCGGCCGGCCGTGGAAGGGCAACGTGAGGGAGCTCGAGAACGTCCTCGAGCGAGCGATCGTCCTGGGCGGCAACGATCTCATCTCGCTTCGCGACCTCTCCGCCGAGCCCGCGACGGCTCAGGGGGCGGCGCCTCAAGATCTTCGCGGGGCGGTCCGTCGGTTCGAGCGTCAGCATCTGATGGAGGTCCTGGCCGCCACCCAGTCCGACAAGCGCAAAGCCGCCCGCGTGCTGGGCATCAGCCTGGCCTCGCTCTACCGCAAGCTGCGCGGGGAAGACGACCCCGGGCCGGTCTTTTCGAAGTAGGGACGTTCTCGAGTCGCTAGAGCGCTGAGGCCGTCTTGAGACGAACGAGCGCGTCGGCCTCGAAATCAGCGAGGCTCACCCCGAAGGCGGTCTGGAAGTTTGCGCGGCGGTCGCTCGATCGCCGGAACGACGCGAAGTAGATCCGCATCCGCTCGAACCCCCGACGCTCGATCAGGTAGTCAGTGATGAGAAACGCGAGCTGGTAGACCGCCATCGACCCCTCGCGCAGATGCCAGGCGGTGAAGCCCTGTGGAGTGCCGTGCTTCTCGAGATCGAGTCCTTGCTGGAGCAAGGTCGCATGGCTGCGAAGCCCGGCCGTTGCCGCCTGCCGGCGCCGCTCCAGCGTGTCCAGGCCCAGGCGCTCGAGCGTCGAAAAAGCGACCCACTCCGCCATACCCTCGGCGAGCCACTGCTCACCGCGCCCTTCGCCGGCCGCGAGCTCGATCTGAGATACGTGGGTGAGCTCGTGAGCGATCAGGCGTAACCATTCACGTTCGGTTCGATTCGGCGGCTGGTCGTTGAGGAGTACCTGGCCGCGTGACCCCACGCCGATCGCGAAGTCGCTCAGCTTCGCGGCGAGCGTCGGCGAGACTCGAGCGTCCCGCATCAATCCCTGCTCGAAGGCGCGCCGCCCGCCGTAGACGTGGACCGTCACGCGATCGGGGACCGCGAGCCCAAAGCTCTTCGCCATGATCGCCGCGATCCCGCGGACGGCGTCGTCAGTGGTCCTCAGGGCTCTCGCATCGGTCGGAGGGGCGAGGGCGAGGGGATCGAGCCAGAGCGGAACGACCACTCGACCGTCGCTGCCGCCCGCGAGCACAGTGACCAGACACACGACGAGCGCCGTGGCCGCGGCTCGACGCAGTCTGACCAGTACGAGCTCCTTCGAGCGAGATGGAGCGAGGGAGTCGGGCGGAGCTGAGCGCTACCGCGTTTCCCTACGTCGAGCAGATTGTGACACACCCTCCCCGACCTGGGAATAGAGTTTTCCCAGGGGCCGGGGAGGGGGTCTAGAGAGGCGGGGTTCTACCGGCCCGGCATCGACGGCGTGCTCTTCGGGGCCTCGCTGCCCGGAGCCGGACTGCCACTGGGCGGGCTGCTCATCGTGCTCCCGGTGTCCGGCGTCGTGGTCGGCGGTGAAGCCGAGGGCGCCCGATCTCTAGTCGGGCTGTCGCCGACGCGGCCACCCTGGTTCGAGTCCGTGCATCCGGCGACGAGCGCGGTGAGTAGCACGAACGCACAAAGTCCGGATAGAAGCGTTCTCATTCTCGTGATCCTCCCGGGTGGGGCGAGCCCCTACCCCTTGATCTGGACTACCGTGGCGACCTTCTGACCCGCCCTCTCCTCGTACTCCGCGGTGATCTGCGCGCCCGGCTTCAACTGGTCCTTGGCGACCTTCACCGAGCTCGGGATCGAGAGCTGGGTTCCGTCCTCGAGCGTCACCATGTTGCCGCGCACGGACTTGATCGTGCCTTCGACCTTCTGGCCCATCTTGTCGGACTTCTGCTCCATCTTCGGCTGGGCCGGATCGGTCTTCATCTGAGCCACCGTTCCGGTGACGCCGAGCGATACCGACAAGAGAACCGCGACGACGACTGCCAGCACTCGGATCATGAGGACCTCCTTCATGTTGGTGATCAAGTCCACTCGGAGCAAGGCAGGTGCCACGAACGCCCGAATCGGGCATCCAGATGTCGAACGCTCTTGTGCGCGCCGATGAGCGATGGATCGTGTAGCCGTTACATGATCGCGCTGAAAAAATCGGCATCGCACGTCCGCGACGATCAGTCTTCCCGGATCGAGGTTCGATGGCCCCGTGTAATCCCGACTCCCGGCGTGTAGAAGTTACGGCGAGTTCGTGTAGAAGTTGCCGTCACTCTTTCACTGAATTCGCGGTCGGTGAAACACTGAAGCCGTAAATCCCCCGATG
>QHSQ01000478.1 GCA_003221615.1 Candidatus Rokuibacteriota bacterium
CTCGTAGGCTGGCCCGCGAAAAACGGCTGGGCCCAGGCGGTCGTACCCCAGGCGTCCAGTAGCGCCTCGGGTGGCGCGACCCAGTCGGGGGCGATGACGACAGCGGTTGTCGTGGCCACGGTGCTCGCCGTCCTGGTGATACTCGGGGCGCTCATCAAGATGCTGGACCTCAAGCGCAAGCGCGATGGCGAAGCGATCGTGGTGCAGGCGCGGATCTCTGACGCCGTGCTTCGTGA
>QHSQ01000479.1 GCA_003221615.1 Candidatus Rokuibacteriota bacterium
CCTGACCTGGCCGTCCTGCTCGCGGATGTAGGCGAGCGACGCGATCCGGTTCAGGTCGACCAGCGCGGCCGGTCGCGCCAGGCGGAAGTTCAGCAGCGGCATCAGGCTCTGGCCGCCGGCCAGCACCTTGGCGTCGCCGCCGTAGCGGCCGAGCGCCTCGAGCGCCTCGTCGAGGCTCTTCGGCGCGTGGTACTCGAATTTAGGCGGTTTCACGATTCGCGGGCCTTTCGGATGAGCGCCCATAGCTTCGACGGGGTCATGGGCAGCTCGTTGATCTTGATGCCGAGCGGCGCCAGCGCGTCGCTGACGGCGTTCGCGATGACCGCGGGCACCGTCATCGACGAGGACTCGCCCAGCCCTTTCGAGCCGAGCGGCGTCAGCGGCGACGGCGACACGATATGCGCGATGTCGATCTCCGGCGCCTCGCTGGCCGTGGGCACGAGATAGTCCATGAAGGTTCCAGTCAGGAACTGACCGTGCTCGTCGTAGGCGAGCTCCTCGTAGAGCGCGCCGCCGAGCCCGTGGAGCGCGCCGCCGTAGATCTGACCTTCGGCGATCATCGGATTGATGATCGTGCCCGCGTCGTGCACGGTCACGTAGCGCAGGATCTCGATCGCCGCGGTCTCGGGATCGACCTCCACCGCCATCACCTCGGCGATGAAGCCGTACGTGTTGGACGAGTTCACGCGGTCCTCGGCGTCGACGGCCTTCGCCACCGTGAACCCGAACACCGCGGTCGCCTGCAGCGCGGGCTCCATCCCCTCGGGCAGCGACTCGGTGTTCCAGTGCGCGCGCCCTGCCAGGTCCTTGATCGAGTACGACGGCCCCTTGCCGGTCCGCAACCGCACGGCGCCGTCGCGAAACTCGAGCGAGGCCACCGGCAGCTCCATCAGGTGCGCCGCGTAGTCCACGAGCTTGGCCTTCAGCTTCCGGGCGGCCAGGGCGACGGCGCTCGTCCCCACCGACCCGAAGCGGCTCGAGTACGTGCCGGACGAAATCGACCACACGCGCGTGAACGTGTCCATCTCGTCGACGACCGTGATGTCCTGAGGATCCAATCCCAGCTCGTCGGCGACGATCTGCGACACGACCGTCTGGTGGCCCTGGCCTTGCGGCGTCGTGCCGAGGATCGCGATGACCCGGCCGAGCGGGTCGATCTTGATCGTCGCCGCGTCGACGGCGCCGGACTTCGGGAGATACTCGGGCTTCGCGCGGAACTGCGGGTCGAGCGCGGTGGCCACGTAGCCCATGTTCGACACCGATGGGTCGACGGCGAGTGCCAGCCCGATCCCCACGTAGCGTCCCGCCGCGCGCGCCTTCGCCTGCTCGCGGCGCAATTCGTCATACCGAGCCAGCTCGAGCGCCTTGTCGAAGACGGCTGGGTAATCGCCGCTGTCGTAGAGCCCGCCCGTCGGGGTGCGATACGGGAACTGGTCGGCCTGCACGAGGTTCCTTCGGCGGACTTCGACCGGATCCAGTCCGAGCCGGTCGGCGAGCCGGTCCATCATGCCCTCGGTCTCGAAGTACAGGTGGCCGCAGGCGTAGCCGCGATTGGGCCCGGTGAGGCTCTTGTTGGTCATGACGACCGAGGCATCGACCTCGAGGTTCTGGAAGCGATAGGGCCCGACGAAATTGCCGGTCGGTCGGAAGCTGCACCCGGGCTCGGGGCTCCGGATGTAGCCGCCGACGTTGTCGAGCCACTTGAACCGCATGCCGAGGATCGTGCCGTCCTTGCGCGCCGCGACCTCACGGTAGGCGACCCGATCCGTCCCGCTCGACGAGGCCAGCAGATGCTCGCGACGGTCCTCGATCCATTTGACCGGTACGCCCAGCCGCATCGCGGCGAGCGCGATCAGCGCGATGTAAGGATAGATCGACGACTTGATGCCGAACGAGCCGCCGATGTCCGTCGGCACGATGAAGCGCAGCTTGTTCTCCGCGAGGCCCAGCACCCTCGCGGTCAGCGGATGCATGATGAACGGCCCCATGAAGTTCGACCAGACCGTGCACACGCCGTCGAGCGGATCCCAGCGCGCGATGACCCCGTACGTCTCGATCGGCGTCGAGCCGTACTTGGGAAACGTGAAGCGCTCGGTCAGCACCACGTCGGCGTCACGAAACGCGCCGTCGGGATCGCCGTAGACCAGCCGCCGGTTGCCGGCCAGGTTCGAGCCGACTGCCTGGTGCAGGACTGGCGCGCTCGGCTCGAGCGCGCGCTCGGGATCGACGACCACCGGCAGCGGATCGTAGTCGACCCGGACGAGATCGGCGGCGTCCTCGGCGATATAACGGTTCCGGGCGACCACGACGGCCACCGGCTCGCCGACGAACCGAACCCGATCCGTCGCCGCGCAGTAGTAGTGGATCGGCGCCGTCACGCCGACCGAGAAGGGCTTGGTGTACCGCGCGACGTCCGCGCCGGTGATCGCGCCGACGACGCCGTCGAGCGCCAGCGCCGCCGACAGGTCGTAGCCGCGGATCGTCGCGTGGGCCAGCGGCGAGCGCACGATTGCCGCGTGGCACGCGTTGGCGACCGGCGGGTGATCGTCGATGTAGGTCCCGCGACCGGTGAGGAGCCGCGCGTCCTCGACGCGCTTGACCGACTTCCCGATCCAGCTCACCTGGGCCACTAGGTACCGCTGAGGACGAAGGGCACGTCGGCGTTCTTCGCGACGGCCCGCAGCTGCTCCATCAGGTCGTCCGGAATAGGCACGCCCTGCTCGAGCCGCTCCTTCTTGTTCGCGCGCTCGGGATCGCCCGCGACCAGGACCGGCTGATTCGCGTCGACCCGCTTGGCGTTGTGCAGGACGTCGATCACCTGATCGAGATCCTCCTCGA
>QHSQ01000470.1 GCA_003221615.1 Candidatus Rokuibacteriota bacterium
GCGCTGCTCCGCGCCCTCGGGATCCCGCGCACCCACTGGGTCGGGCTCTCGATGGGCGGCATGATCGGCCAGACCCTCGCGCTCAAGGCCCCGGAGCTCTTCTCGAGCCTCGTGCTGTGCGACACCTCGAGCCGCATTCCGCCCGAGGCCAAGCCCTTGTGGGACGAGCGTGTCCACACCGCGGAGACGAAGGGGATGGAGCCGCTCGTGGAAGGCACGCTCAGCCGCTGGTTCACCGCGCCGTTCAAGGAGCGCGGCGGCGCAGTCGTCGAGACCGTGCGTGGCATGATCCGCTCAACGCCCCCGGCTGGTTACATCGGGTGCTGCCAGGCGATCTCGGGCCTCAATCTCACCGACCGGATCAGTGCCATCAAGGCGCCGACCCTGATCATCGTCGGTGAGGACGACCAGGGCACGCCCGTCGCGGCGTCGAAGGTGATGAACGAGCGGATCCAGGGATCCCAGTTGGTCATCCTCAAGTCGGCCGCCCACTTGTCCAACATGGAGCAGCCCGACGCGTTTACCAGCGCTCTGACCGGCTTCCTGGGCAAACGCAGCTAGACCGCGGCGGTCGGGTTTTCGGACGGACTCGCGGATTTGAGAATCCGCGTCTGTTGAGAATCCGCGTCTTGACAGGATACGGACCCGGCCGTAGGCTCTGGTCAGACCAGCCGACCACGATGAGCGCCCCGATGCAGTAGGCGAGTTTGAGGAGGAGTGAATGGCTGCCCTGATCTGTGAGGTCGTCTATCGCGGCATCTTCCAGAAGAACCTCGCCGCTCGAATCACGCGCGGAATCGTTCTCTCGGCACGCAAGTCGGGCCGGTGGGGTATCGCCTTCGGCCGCTACGGAGACAGCCCCCAGCGTAACGGAATTCCCGCGAAGGACTTCGCGATCGTCGCCGATACCAAGGAAGAGCTCGAGCAGAACATGGCGCGCTACGAGCCCAAGCACGTCGACGTCACGATCGCCGTGGACGACACGCTGTCGAAGGGCGTCGAGTCGTGGGCGTGGTACGGGCTGCAGCCCATCAACCGGCTCACCGTGCCCAACGGCACCCTGTTGATGACGTCGCTCCAGAGCTTCGACAGCCTGCTGAAGGACATCCACAAGAAGGACGCACCGTACAAGCTGGCGCTCCTTCGCGCGAAGGCGTCGTTCTCTGGGCTCTGGGTCTACCGAGAGGACCATACCGAGGTCCGCATCCTGGGTGCCCTCGCCAAGATCGCGCCGTCCTTCCTGTCACTCGACGGGGTGTGCCAGGCCATCCGGGAAAGCGAGTGGGGCTCGGATCTGAAGGTCGAGTCGGCGAAGAAGGCCCACGAGCGGATCCAGACCCGCGAAGTCAAGATGACCGAGGGAAATACCGAGATCCCGTACTCGTTCGAGATGCCGAAGTGGTGGGAGATGCGGGAGGGCGTGACGATCCCGGCGATCCCGGTGGGCAAGCCCAAGGAAGCGGGCAAGGGGTACGTTCCGGAACGTAACCCGTATTTCAAGAAGTTCACGACGCGCACGATGCGGCCCGTCATCGACTTCGATACGTGCGTGAAGTGCACGCTCTGCTGGATCCAGTGCCCGGACTCCTGCTTCGACGTCATGCCGGACGGGACGTACGACGCCAACATGGAGGCCTGCTGCGGTTGCGGCGTGTGCGAGGCGGTCTGCCCGGTCGAGCACTGCATCACGATGGTCAACGAGTCGGTGTTCGACGACAACGCGAGCCAGTGGGAAGCGTGGCGCAAGGACAAGGGCGCCTACAAGGTCTGGATGACCTCGAAGATCGGTGACAAGAAGGCCACCGTGCGCTCGCACGGCTTCCGGTTCCGCGGGCAGTACGAGAAAGAGCTCGAGGCGAACCTCGAGGGCGGCGGCGTCGAGATCACCGCCGGGATTCCGGGCGAGAACGCGCAGCACAAGACGGTTTAGCGGTTAGCGAGGCGACTATAGGTAGGGAGGACCAGCGCAATGGCGGTTGTCACCCAGGCGGCTCCGGCCGCGCACGAAGCCGACAAGGAGCTCCTGATCTCGGGCAGCGAGGCCGTCGCCGAGGCGCTCACGCTCGCCGATCTCGATGTCGTCACGGCTTATCCGATCCGGCCGTACGACACGGTCATGCAGGCCATCGCCAAGAAGATCTCGGGCGGCCAGCTCGTGGCCGAGTACATCGTCGCCGAGGGCGAGCACAGCCAGTTCGAGATCGTCAAGCACGCGTCGACCGTGGGCGCGCGAGTCTTCTGCGGCTCGTCCGGCGTCGGCTGGATGTACGCGATGGAATGCCTCGTCGTCACGCCGCCGTTGCGGGTGCCGATGGTCGCCCTCGTCGGCAACCGCGCGCTCGACGATCCGGGCGCCTTCGGCGTCGAGCACAACGACGCGCTCGTCGTCCGGGACGTCGGCTGGCTCCTCTGCTGGATCGACACGTCGCAGGAAGCGCTCGACACCACGCTGATCGCCTATCGCGTCGCCGAGGATCGGCGCGTCTTCCTGCCGCTCGCGATCTCCGCGGACGGGGCGTTCCTGACCCACTCCCAGGCGCTCACGATGGTGCCGCCCAAGGCGAAGGTGGACCAGTTCCTGCCGCGCTACAACCGCGGTGACCTCCTGCTCCACCCAGACAATCCGATCACCGTCGCGCCGCAGGCGAACGAGGA
>QHSQ01000120.1 GCA_003221615.1 Candidatus Rokuibacteriota bacterium
GCACGGGCCCCCCGTCGTGGACCAGCTGCTCGCGGACGGCACCGGCCATCTGATAGCCTCGATGGGCGACGCGACCGGGCCGGTGCCGTTCAGCTCGTTCATGGCGACCCGCGAGACGCTCGCACGCGACCGCGAGCGGCTCGTGCGCTTCGTCCGCGGCCTCGCCCGCGCGCAGCGCTGGATAGCGGCGAGCAGCGCCAGCGAGATCGCCGCGGTGATCGCGCCCGCGTTCCCCGCCATCGATGCGCGAATCCGCGGCGCGGCCGTCGAGCGCTATCTCCGGCAGTCGACCTGGGCCCGCGATCCGGTGCTGACGCGGACCGGGTTCGAGACACTCCAGACCATCCTGCTGGACGCCGGCTTCATCAAGCGGCCGCACCGCTTCGAAGATCTGATCGACGTCGACATCGCGCGTCAGGCCGCGGGCTACTGACCTCCGTTCACGTCGAGCGTCACCCCGGTGACGAAGTCGGCGTCGCTCGACGCGAGAAAGCAGATGACGCGCGCCTGATCCTCCGGCAGCGCGACCCGGCGCAGGGGCACGCGCGCTTCCTCACGCGCGCGCTCCTCCTGGGACATCCGATCCCAGCGCGGACGCAGTCGCGGACTCAAGGTGAGGCTGGGCGCGATGGCGTTCACGGTCACGCCGAACGGGCCGAGCTCGAACGCGAGCTTGCGCGTGAACGCGATGATCCCGCCCTTGGCCGTCGCATAGGCGCTGCTGCTCGAGGGGCTCAATCCCCGGCCGGCGATCGACGAGATGTTGACGATCTTGCCCCCGTGCTGGCGTTTCATCACCGGGGCGACCGCGTTGCAGAACAGGAACGTGCCGGTGAGGTTGAAATGGAGCATCCGCTGCCAGTCGTCGAGCGTGAGCTCGTCCACCTCGGCGGCCGGCTTCGCGATGATCGTGCTGCCGCCGACCGCGTTGACCAGGATGTCGATGCGGCCGTGCTCGTCGACGACCCGCTTGACGACGCCCGCCACCTGGGAGGCGTCGAGCGCGTCGGCCACGAGACCGTGTGCGGTGCCGCCGGCGGCGCGGATGACGCCGACGACCTGGTCGAGGCTCTCCTTGTCGACCTCGACGCCGACGACGGTCCCGTCCTCTCGGCCGATGATCTCGGCGGTCGCCCGCCCGATGCCGCGGCCCGCGGCGGTGATCAGCGCGATTCGTCCCTTGAATCTCATGATCGATCCTCCCTCTGCGGTCTCATCCGGAGACTCGCCTCCTGACGCTCGCCGACCCTAGGCCCCGCGACTTGCCTTGTCAATTCGCTGCTGCTACGCTCCCGCCCATGAAATACGAAATGATCTCCGCCGACTGCCATCTCGATCTGTGCTGGCTTCCCCCCGATCTCTTCACGTCGCGGGCGTCCGCGGCCCTCAAGGACCGAATGCCCTACACGAAGGAGGGGCCGCGAGGCCCCGTATGGGTCACGAACCGGGGCGCCAGCCTCGGTCTGGCGTGCGGCATGGGCTCGGCGGGCCGGGAGTACATCCCCGGGCGCATCCATCGTTCCGACCGCATGGCCGAGACCGGGCTCTACGCGGACGGCAAGCGCGGGATCCGCCGGATCACCGACCCCGAGCTACGTTTACAAGATCAGGACCGCGATGGCGTCCAGGCCGAGGTGCTCTACGGCGTGCTCGGCACCACCGGGCGCATGAACGATCCGGAGGCCGCGGTCGAGGTCCTTCGCGTCTACAACGAGTGGCTCGCCGACTTCTGCTCGGCTCACCCGGACCGCTACGTCGGTCTCGCGTCCATCCCGAATCATCCGCTCGAGGCGGCGATCGCCGAAGTCGAGCGCGTCGTGAAGCGCGGAGCTCTGCGTGGGCTCGACATCGCCAACTCGTCGGACTTGAAGCCGCTGTGGGATCCGTACTGGAATCCGCTCTGGGACGTGATCGACGGTTGCGGGCTGCCGCTGCATTTCCACACGGTCGGCGGCTACACCCCCGAGCACATCCGCAAGGTCATCATGATCGGCTCGGATCCGACGCGCGCGAACGCCCCCGACGCGCCGAAGGTGGATCTCCCGGTGGCGCGGTCCGCGTTCGCCTCGAACATCACGCAGTTCCAGATGAACATGTCCAACATCCTCACATCGATGATCTTCTCGGGCGTGTTCGAGCGCTATCCGCGCATGAAGCTCGTGCTCGGCGAGTCCGGGATCGGCTGGATTCCGTACGTCCTCTGGCGCATGGACGCCGAGTGGGAGGATCAGTTCAAGGACCTCTCCCTCACACTGGCCCCGAGCGAGTACTGGAAGCGCCAGTGCTGGGCGACGTATCAGACCGACCCGATCGGCGTGAAGCTCCTCGACGAGCTCGGTGCCGACAAGGTCATGTGGGGCTCGGACTTTCCGCATCCCGACGGCGTCTGGCCGGACTCGCGCGAGTACATCGCCCGCGAGCTCGGTCACCTTCCGGCCGACGTGCGCCGCAAGGTCGTGTGCGAGAACGCCGGCAAGCTCTACGGCTTGATCAGGTAGCTCCGGGCTTCGACGCGCAAACTTGTGGCCGGGAGATCGCTCCCGGCCACTGGTGTCTCAGGCGCTGATCAGGCGTGGCGGTCGCGGACGGCCCGTGTTGAGGGCCAGCGCGACCAGATGCTCGAGCTGGCCGAAGTCGAAGGGCTTGGGGATGAACGCGAAGACTCCCTGGTGCAAGGCCTCCGCGGCGGCCTTCGTGTCGCGGCTCGCGGTGATCACCATGATCGGCACGTTCGAGTCGAGACCGCGAAGCTGCTTGAGCGCCTGCAGCCCGTCCATCACCGGCATGTGCAGATCGATCAGGACCAGATCGGGACGACCGCGCAGCATCATCATGACGCCTTCGGCGCCGTTGGCGGCGGTCTCGACCTTGTACGTCGTCCCGTGACTGAAGCTGTTGAAGAACTCGGTGAGCACCTGCCGGATGGTCTCCTCATCGTCGATGATGAGGACGCGCTTCGTGGGTCTTTCGAACGGTTTGTCGGAGCGCTTGACTATGCCAGACATGGGCGACGATCTCCCGTAATCAGCAATCGAAGTGCCACGGGGCCCCAATGGCGGATCTCAATTGTTCTCAGCGTGTTACACGAGGCGCTTCCAGCGCCTGAACCCGGACACTGTGACAGACTGCACTGCCAATCCGGCCCGCGGTTCTTTCCGGAATAAATTAGCCTTGTCGCGAAGTTACAGAGCTTGTCGCGGCGCTAGATCACCTTTTTCTTCTGGAGCGCCGTCAGCTCATCGACACTGCAGCCGAGCCAGCGGCCGAATACCTCGGCGTTGTGCTCGCCGAGCAGCGGCGCGCGCGTGACCTCCGTGGGCGAATCCGACATGCGCACGGGGTTGCCCGGCATCGGGTAGCGGCCGCGCGTCGGGTGCTCGAGGTCGACGATCATGCCTCGCTGCACGAGCGACGGATCGGTCATGACTTCGCCCGAGTCGAGCACCGCGCCGCATGGGATGCCCGCAGCGCCGAGTGTCTCCATCGCCTCGTGCTTGGTCCGCTTCTCGGTCCACGCCTCGACGAGCGCGTCGAGCTCGTCGTTGCGCGCCACACGTCCCATCCGGTCAGCCAGCGTCGGGTCGTCCCCGAGCTCGGGGCGTCCGAGAATCTTCGAGAACGTCTTCCACATCTCGAGGGTCGCGCAGTGGATGAAGACGTAGTCGTTCGGCCCGAACGGCCGGCAGCGGTACATATTCGAGGGCGCGCCTCCGGGCGACCGATTGCCACGTCGCGGCACGGGCTTGCCCAGCGAGTAGTGCTCGCGCAGGTGGATGCGGACCAAGTTGAGCACCGCGTCCTGCTGCGCGACCTCGATGCGCTGACCGACGCCGGTGCTCTGGCGCTGGACGATCGCGGCGAGGATGCCGATGGCCAGATGGAGCCCCGCACCCGTGTCGCCGAGTCCGGCTTCGACCTTCGTCGGCGGCCCATCGGCCACACCCGTGACGCTCATCGCGCCGCCCATGGCCTGCGCGATCATCTCGAAGCTCTTGTAGCTCGCGTACGGACCGGTGCTTCCAAAGCCCTTCACCGAGGCCGAGATGATCCTCGGGTTCATGCGGCGAAGGTCCTCCCAGCCGAAGCCCAGCCGCTCGAACGCGCCCGGACCGAAATTCTCGATCAGGACGTCGGCGCGCTCGACCATCCGCTTGAGGATGGCGCGGCCCTCGGGAGCTTTGAGGTCGAGGGTGACAGCCTTCTTGTTGCCGTTCAGCATCAGGAAGAACCAGGCGTCGAGCTCGGTGTTCTCGGACACCATGCGTCGCCCCGGCTCACCCCCCGGCGGCTCGATCTTGATGACGTCGGCGCCCAGCCAGCCGAGCATCTGTGCGCAGCTCGGCCCTGCCTCGTACTGCGTGAGATCCAGCACCACGATCCCGTCGAGCGCCTTGGCCATGACTTTCTCCAGTTCGAGTCCCTGCAAATACCCCCGCCACAATACGCCGCACCAAGCCGGCCGACGTAACGCCGTCACTCCTGCAATACCAGGCCCCGAGGGGGGCCTGGCGGGCCTTCGAGGCCCCCACCACGGCCCGCGATGCCACGCTCGCGATGCCAGGCACCCGAGGGGCGGCCCGGCTACGCCGGGCCGTCTCCGAGCGCGGGGGGCTTGGGGGGCCCGTCGAGGCCCCCCATCCTATTAGGTCGAGTAGGCCGAGAAGCGTATGGTCGACGCGCGAGCCCGGTAGTCGGTAACGACGTTGACCACCGCCGGCTTGCCGGAGGCCGCCGCGCGCTCCAGCGCCGGCCGGATCTCGTGCGGCTTCTCGCAGTACTCGCCGTGCGCGCCGAAGTCCATCGCCATCTTGTCGTAGCGCGAGTAGCCGAGGTTGCGTCCGGGCTTGTCCTGCTTGGGATCCGCGGTCCAGCCGCCGTTGTTGCTGATCACGCACAGGACCGGGATCTTGTGACGGACGGCCGTGTCGATCTCCATACCGTTGATGCCGAACGAGCCATCGCCGTGGAGCACGACCACCTGCGTATTGGGCTTCGCGATCTTGGCGCCGACACCGAACGGCAGCCCGACGCCCATGCACCCGAACGCGCCCGAGTTCAGCCGATGACCGGGCACGTAGGTCGGGATCGACTGTCGCCCGTAGTTCAGGATCTCCTGGCCGTCGACCACGAGGATCGCGTCGCGCTTGAGGAAGTCGCGGACCTCCTTGCAGAGCCGGAGCGGATGGATCGGCGTGTCCTCCGAGCTCATCTGCTTGTCCATCTCGGAGGCCTTCTCCGTGTCCAGCACCTTGAGCTTCGAGATCCAGCGCGCATACCGGCTCCGGTCGACTTTGCCGCGCGCTTCGCGGGTGAGCTGCTCGAGCACGGCGCGCGCGTCGCCGGCGATCGGCACGTCGGCCACCCGATTGTGATTGAGCTCGCTCGGGTTCACGTCGACGTGGATCACCTTCGCGTCGGCGGCGAACCGGGGCGGGCGCCCGAACTGGATCACGAAGTTGAACCGGGTGCCGACGGCCAGCAGCACGTCGACCTCGCTGAACGCCTTCGCGCGGGCGTTGAGGAACGCGAGCTCGTGGTCTTCGGGCACGGTGCCGCGCGAGATCGGTGTCGTGTAGAACGGGATGCCCGTCGCCTCGACGAAGGCCTGGAACGCGGCCGCCGCGTCCGACCACCACACGCCGCTGCCGCCGAGGATCAGCGGGCGCTCGGCCTTCGCCAGGAGCGCGATCGCTTCGCTGACCGCGCCGGGATCGCCGAGCGTGCGCGGCGCCGGCGCCCACGGCTTGGGATACGCGATCGTCGACTCATCGAGGGACTCGCCGAGGACGTCACCGGGAACGTCGAGGTAGACGGGGCCGGGCTTGCCGGTCGTCGCCTGCCGATAGGCCATCGCGACCATCTCGGGAATGCGCTTGGTGTCGTAGATCCGCGCCGCCCACTTCGTGATCGGCTTGAAGACCGCGAGCTGGTCGATCTCCTGGAAGGCCTCCATCTCGTAGAAGACGCGCGGGCTCGATCCGCCGACCGCGATCATCGGCGCCGCGTCGACGAACGCGTTGGCCACGCCGGTGACGAGGTTGGTGGCGCCCGGCCCCGAGGCGCCCATGCAGACGCCGGGCTTTCGCGTGATGCGGCTGTAGGCGTGCGCCATCAGGCTCGCGGCCTGCTCGTGGCGGGTGTCGATCGCCCGCGCGCCGAGCTTGATGATGGCGGCCTCGGTTTCGATCATCGGACCGCCCATGATGTAGAAGAGCGTGTCCATGCCCTGCGAGACGAGTGATTTGGCGAGAATGTCGGACCCGGTTAGCGTTGCCATGTCCCGCGCCTCCTTGAATCACCCAGCCGGTGCGTCGAAGATACCCGAATTTACCCTTCCTGTCTCGCCTGGCAGGTCGCCCGACCGCGTGTCACACTGAGGGCGTGAGGTATCTCATGAAAAGGGCATTTCTAGGGCTCGGAGCGGCCATTGGCCTGCTCGCCGCCGCGGGCCCGATCAGCGGGCCGGCCCGCGCCGCGGAGCTCTACGCCCCGGAGACCCTGGATCGCTATTTCAAGCTCGAGTGGTCCCGAGCCGGACGGAACGTCAACGGCTACGTCTACAACGCCGGAAACCGTCGCGCCGCGCACATGATCCTCCTCGTCGAGGGGCTCGACGGTTCGGGACAGACCGTCAACAAGACGACGACGTGGGTCCGTGACGTGCCGCCCAATAACCGGGCGTTCTTCGAGGTCGCGGTGCCGACGGCGGTCGCTTATCGCGTCTCCGTCCAGTCCTTCGACTGGGTCGAGGACCGCCTGGACCGCCGCAAGGCCTGGTAGCGCTCAGCCGGCGGGCTCGCCGGCCGTCACCGCGATGCACTGGCCGGAGAGGTTCTTGGCGGCGTCGCTGCAAAGGTAGACGGCCAGCGAGGCGATGTCCTCGGCGGTCGACATGCGCTTGAGCGGGGAGCGCTCGACGAACCGCCGGCGCTCCTCCTCGACCGGCACGCCCTTGACCTGCGCCTGCCCGGCGATCACGCGATCGATCCGATCACCCGCGACGGCTCCGGGCGCGATCGCGTTGACCCTGATGTTGTGCGGCGCCAGCTCGAGCGCCAGCCCGTAGGTCATCCCGACCTGACCGGCCTTGGCCGAGCAGTAGCCGATGCGATAGGCGAGCCCGCGGCGTCCCGCCGTGGACGAGATGTTCACGATCGCGCCCCCACCCGCCTTCATCATCTCGGGTACCGCGAAGCGCGTGCACATGTACGAGCTCGTGAGGCAGGAATTGATCGTATAGAACCAATCCTCGGCGGTGTAGTCCTGGACCGGCTTGGTGGGACCGCCGTCGCCCGCGTTGTTCACGAGCGTGTCGAGCGTGCCGAAGGCCTCGAGCCCGGCCTGCACGATTCGCTGCACGTCGGCCTCGACGGCGGCGTCGCCGACCACCGCGATCGCCCGGCCTCCGTCGGCCTTGACGAGCGCCGTCGTCTCCTCCACCAGATCGCGCGATCG
Organism: Candidatus Rokuibacteriota bacterium; assembly: GCA_003221615.1. Lineage (GTDB taxonomy): Bacteria > Methylomirabilota > Methylomirabilia > Rokubacteriales > CSP1-6 > AR31. Next base: position 7,456 of record QHSQ01000120.1, read on the forward strand.
CGCGGCGCAGATGACCGCGGCGCCTTCTCGGGCGAACATGCGGCTCATCACGCGTCCGACACCCTTGCTCGCGCCCGTGATGAGCGCCACCCTGCCCTCGAGCTGTTTCATCGGCCCGCCTCCCGTGCCCCTCGATGGTCTTTCCGCGCTCACCGGCCGACGGTCAGCGGAACGCCTGGATGAGCTCCTCGAGCGCGACCATCTGACCGCCGCGCGTCGAGGAGGCGACCACGATGAGTGTCCGCACCCCGGTCGCCAGCCAGGCCTCGACGCCGTCGCGAACGTCCTTCACGCTGCCGAAGAGCGTGACGTCCCGGAGCCAGCGATCGGACAGGAGCTCGGGCACACGCTGGGTCTCGCCGCGCGCGAGCGCCGCGCGGATCGCGAGCATCTCATCCTCGTAGCCGGCCTCGATCCAGTAGTTCTGATAGTTCGGCAGGCGCACGTAGGAGGCGAGGGTACGGCGCATCACGGCGGCCGCCGCGGCGCGGTCGTCGTCGATGCAGGTCGGCACCATGTTGCCGATGAAGAACCCGGGGTCGTGTCGCGCGGGCTCCGGAAGGTGACGGAGGGAAGCCGTCATGTGCGATCGGGAGCCGTTCGCCCATACGGCGCCCTGCGCGATCGCGCCGGCCACCTCGACCATGCGCCGACGCAAGGTCGCGAGCACGATCGGTGGAAGCGCTCCGACCTGAGGCGCCAGCGCGGCCACCTCGGCCACGAACTTCCGGATGTCGTCGAGCGGCCGGCCGGCCTGAAGCCCGAGACGCTCGTGCGTGGCACCGTGGCTCACGCCGATCCCGAATCTGAACCGGCCGCCCGACAGCTCGTGGATGACGGCCGCGGTCTGCGCGTAGTCGAAGGGATGGCGCGTGTAGATGTTGGCGATGCTGGTGCCGAACGGGATCTCGCGCGTGGAGAGCGCGAGCGACTGACAGAGCGCCAGACCGTCACCCGGGCTCGGGCAGTAGAGTCCGGTGAACCCTTCACGCTCGAGCCGCTGGGCCATCTCGAGCGTCGCGCGGCGCCGCCCGGCGACCGCGACGAGACCGACCGCCGGCTTCGTGGCCATTTGCGGGAGTATAGCCGCTCCGGGCGTGCTTGCCACGCGGGCCACCCGTCTCTATCATCGGCGCACCCACACAGGAGGAGATCCTCATGAAGATCCATCGGCTCTACGCGGACAAGAACGGCGAGTCGCACTTCCAGGACGTCGAGATCGAGTACGCCGAGTCGACCCGAGCCGGCCGGCTCTCGAAGCGGATGCCGGCCACCGGCATCATCTTCCGCGAGGTTCAGCCGGACTACGATCTGGACTGGCACCCCGCTCCGCGCCGCCAGTACATCATCAACCTCGACGCGGGCGTTCAGATCACCGCGAGCGACGGCGAGTCGCGACGCATCGGCGCGGGCGAAGTCCTGCTCGTCGAGGACACGCATGGCAAGGGACATCTGTCGAAGGCGCTCGACGGCAAGCTGCGCAACTGCATCTTCGTCACGTTGGAGTAGAAAGTGGGACAGCACGCCAATGCCAGAATGAGCCAAGTCGCGCCCCGTTCGCGACTGGATGTCACGCGACGCCGGCGTTCTCACGCGTGAGAAGTCGGGTGAACGCGCCGCGACGGGCCGTGAGTGGCCATGCGATTTCCAGATTTTCTGTCGCATCGAGCACGCGAATTTCGTTGTCGATTCACGCTGTGGCACCCGCCGTGCACCCGGGGCGCCGCAGCGAGACGACCGCACCCGATGGTACTCGTCGCGCGGCGGGTCTAAGCGAGCCGAGGTCCTGCATGGTGTAGGACGGTCGGTCGGGACTGGGTGGTCTTCGCAATTGAGAGAGGAAGATCACCATGTCCCAACGCTGGAAGTTTGTGCTCGGCCTGGCCCTGGCCCTCACGCTGCTCGGGCCGCCGCCGACGTTTTCCGCTCAGGCGCCGCAGCTCCCGCAGGTGCGACTCGACACGACGTACACTGCGCCGACGGGCCAGCAGACCAGCGTTCCGGCCGGCGGCGATCTTCAGAGCGCCCTCAACGCGGCGCAGCCCGGCGACGCGATCATCTTGCAGGCCGGCGCGACCTATAGCGGCAACTTCACCCTTCCGACCAAGAGCGGCAGCGGCTGGATCTACGTGCAAAGCTCGGCGCTCTCGAGCCTGCCCGCGGCGGGCACTCGTGTCGGCCCGGCGCAGGCGAATCTCATGCCGAAGATCGTGAGCCCCAACACGATGCCGGCGATCAGCACGGCGGCCGCCGCGCACCACTTCCGGTTCGTCGGTGTCGAGATCACGACGACGTGGGCCTCGACGAGCGCCACCAACTACGTCCTGGTGTCGCTGGAAGCGCCGGGTGGTAACACCTCCCTGTCCCAGGTGCCCACCGACTTCGTCTTCGACCGCTGCTACATCCACGGCACCCCGACCGGCAACGTCCGCCGCGCGATCATGCTGAACAGCGCGCGGACGGCGGTTGTCGACTCGTATGTGTCCGACCTCCACGAAGCCGGGGCCGACAGTCAGGCGCTCGCGGGCTGGAACGGACCGGGCCCGTTCAAGATCGTCAACAACTATCTCGAGGGTGCTGGCGAGAACGTCATGTTCGGCGGGGTGGACCCGAGCATCACCAACCTCGTCCCGTCCGACATCGAGATCCGTCAGAACTACATCTTCAAGCAGCCGTCCTGGCGCGGGGCCAGCTGGTCGGTCAAGAATCTGCTCGAGCTGAAGAACGCGCAGCGGGTGCTGATCGACGGCAACCTGCTCGAGAACAACTGGGCGAACGCCCAGAATGGTTTCGGCGTCCTCTTCACCGTTCGCAACCAGGACGGAACCGCGCCCTGGTCGACCGTGCGGGACGTCACGTTCTCGAACAACATCGTGCGCCACACCGGGGCGGCCGTGAATATCCTGGCCACCGACAATCTGCACCCCAGCCAGCAGACACAGCGCGTCCAGATCAAGAACAATCTCTTCGACGATGTGAGCACGGCCTGGGGCGGCAACGGCACGTTCCTCCAGGTCATGGACGGCGGCACCGACATCGTCGTCGATCACAACACCGTGACACAGACCGGCAACATGATCACGGCGACCTACCAGTCGGGGCTCATCCCGAGCACGGCCTTCCAGTTCACGAACAACATCGTGTCCTACAACCTCTACGGGGTCTTCGGCGACTACGGGATCGGTATCGGTATGCCGGCGATCACCGCCTACTTCCCCAGCTCCACGTTCAGCCGTAACGCGATCGTGGCCGGTCTGGCGTCCAACTTCCCGGCCGATAACTACTATCCGTCGGCGCTCTCCGCCGTCGGCTTCGTCGATCTTGCCGGCCGCAACTACGCGCTCGCCGCGGGAAGTCAGTACCTCGGCGCGGGAACCGACGGCAAGGACGTCGGCGTCGACTTCACCGCGATGGCGGCGGCCATGGCCGGGGCCGGGGCCGCAGATCCCGCACCGGCGCCCGCCCCGGCCCCCGCGCCGGCTCCGGCTCCAGCCCCGACTCCGCCACCGTCCTCAGCGCCGACGCCGTCTCCCAGCAGCGGCCAGGCCGTGACGTGGACCAACCTCGTCAACACCACCGCGAGCGGCAACTCGGTCACCAAGACCAGCGGCTGCGACGGCTGCGGCGACGCCGGCGCCATCTCGCAGCAGAGGATCACCGGAGGTGACGCGTACACGGAGTTCACCGCCGGCGACGTCGGGCCCTTGCGCGTCGCGGGTCTCACCCAGTCCTTCGCGGTCTCGAGCCCCGGCTCCATCGCCTTCGGCATCCGTTTCCAGAGCAACATCGCCGAGGTCCGGGAAGGCGGCGTCTATCGCGCGGACACCTCGTTTGCGGCCACTGACGTGTTCCGCGTCAGCGTCCAGTCGGGTGTCGTCCGCTACTCGAAGAACGGAACGGTCTTCTACACGAGCGGGGTCGCGCCCGCGTATCCGCTGTTGCTGGCGGCTTCGTTTTCCAACCTCGGAGGGTGGGTCCGTAACGCCATGATCACCGCCGCCGCCTCGGGGGGCTCTGGCTCGTCCACCAGCTCCAGCCCCAGCCCCGCTCCCGGGTCCGGTTCTGGCTCCGCGGCGCCTTCCAGCATCACGTGGACCGGTCCCGTCAACGTCAGCGCCGCCACGGGCTCGCTGACCAAGACGACGGGCTGTGACGGCTGTAACGACGCCGGGGCAGCCTCGCAGCAACAGCTCACCGGCGCCAACAGCTATGCGCAATTCACCGCGGGCGCCGCCGGGCCCCTGAGTGTCGCCGGGCTCGCGCAGAGCTTCACCGTCTCGAATCCCGCGAGCATCGCGTTCGGCATCCGGCTGCAGGGCAATATCGCCGAGGTGCGTGAGAGCGGGGCTTACCGCGCGGACGTGACGTTCGCGGCGGGCGACGTCTTCCGGATCGCCGTCGTGTCGGGAGTCGTCCAGTACTCGAAGAACGGTACCGTCTTCTACAGGAGCACGGTCGCGCCTGCCTCGACGCTCGTCTTCGGTGTCGCGATCGCCAACGTCGGCGGCGCGATCAGTAACGCGACCATCGCCAGCGGTCTCTGAGAGCCAGCGCGGGGCGCTCCACCCTCTGGTGGAGCGCCCCGCGCGCGCTCAGATTCTCGGCTCGACGCCTTCCCCGACGGTCAGCAGCATTGCGCCGCGGCCCTCCACGCCCGCTCCCACGTACGAGTTTCGCCCGGCTCCGGCACCGTCCGCCTGTCCGCCGCGCGCTCGCGAACGCGTCGGATCGAGAGTTCAAGAGGGTTCATGTCGTGGTGAAGCGGGGAAGGAGACGCGTGGCGGAATCGACATGCCAGATTGAGCAACGGCGCCGCCGTTGCGGACTGGATGTCACGACAAAATCGCACCGCTCTCTCCGCCAGAATTCGAGCGCGAGTGAGGCGGCTCTCGAGGCCCACGCGATTTCCAGGTTTTCGATCGGCACGACCGCGCGAAGGCTTGCGCGTCAGCTCGTGGCACCCGGCGTGCACCCCTCCGCTGCCGCGAGACGAATCGAATGACACGCGGCCGCGCCTGCATCTACTGCTTGACGGAGTTCAGAGCTGTCGCCTTGACCGCAGAGCCCGTCGTGCCTGCTGCGCTCGGGGGGCGGCTCCTGCTCGAGCGGGCGGCGTGCTCCGATTGCGCCGCGCGCGCCAGGGAGAACGACGACTTCCTCTCAGGCAGGTTCGCGCCCACGACGGCCGCAATGGCCGGAGGGCGTCGGCGCGGAGCCCGGCCCGGCGCGCGCGTCGAGCCCCAGTCGCGCGTCAGTGAACCCTCTCGGAACGACTGGCGCCTGGCTCACCGGGCGGCCGCGAAGATCCTCTACGGCTATCTCCTGCTCGAGCTCGGTGAGACGGCTCTCGTGAGCCCCCCGCTGGAGACTCTCCGCAAGTACCTGACGGCGGACGGACCGGCGCCCTGCCCGCCGCGCTGGGAGATCTCCCCTTCTCTCCACTCGCCTTCCCCGAAGTGGCACGTGATGAGCTTCGACGCGATGCCCCCCTCGGCGGCCGCCATCGGCCTCTTCGGCACGATCTGGTTCAGGTTTCGCTTCGATTTCGAAGCGCTGGCACCCCACGGGCGGCTCGTCGCGCTCGACGCCGTCAGCGGAGGACGGGGCCTGGCGGTTCACAGGCAGCGCGGTGCCTGGCGTCATCGGTCCGCGGTTCGCTGGGGCTGGATCCGGTAGACTACTGGGCCAGCAGAGCGCGTCGGACGACGCGCTTGACGCTCTCCACCGTGAACGGCTTCTCCAGCTGCGGAGCGCCCGTCCGCGCCAGGAACGCTCGAGTCCTCGGGTTGAGGATGTCCCCGGTGACGAAGACGAAGCGCCGGGTCAGATGGGGCTCGCGCTGCTCGACCTCGCGATAGAGCTCGGGACCGCTGAGGACGGGCATCCCGCTATCGCTGATGATCAGGTCGTAGCTGCGCGCGCCCAGCATCCGGAGCGCGACCGCGCCGTTCGCGGCCATGTCGACCTTGTAGCCGTCTCGCGAGAGCGCCTCGGCCAGAAGCGCGGCGACGGCGGGCTCGTCGTCGACCACCAGGATCGCCTTCCCCGGAACCGGCATCACAGCCTCGGCCGCGTCCGGCTCGTCGCTCGCGTCCGGCGGGGTCCCCAGCGGTAGCTCGATGACGAAGCGCGTGCCGTCGCCCGGGCGGCTCTCGACCGTGATCGTCCCGCCGTGGCCCTCGACGATGCCGCGCACCAGTGCGAGCCCGAGCCCGGTGCCCTCGCCCTCGGGCTTGGTGGTGAAGAACGGATCGAAGACGCGGCCCAGGATCTCCGGAGGAATCCCGGGACCGCTGTCCGCGACCTCGATCCGCACGAGTCGGTTCGCTGCCTCGTAGCGGGTCACCAGACTCAGCCGCCGGGGCGGCGGTGCGTCCTGGATCGCCTGGCGCGCGTTCGTGACGAGGTTCACCACGACCTGCTTCAGCTGGTGTCCGTCGGCCCAGATCAGCGGCAGGCTCTTCTCGAGGTCGAATTCCATCTCGACGTTGGCGATGCGAAGCTCGAAGGCCAGAAGCTCCACGGCGTCGCGCAAGAGGTGATTCAGCGACACGTGGCCGCGCTCGGGCGGATGGCGCCGGGCCATCGTCAGGAAGCTCCGGACGATCCGTACGCAGCGCTCCGCGGCCTCCCCGATGTCCTGGATCCGCGAGCGGGCGACGGCATCGCCGCCGGTGGTGGCGAACAGCCCGACCTGTCCGAGAATGACCGAGAGCGGGCTGTTGAGCTCGTGCGCGACGCCCGCGAGCAGGTTCCCCATCGTCGCCAGCTTTTCGGCCTCGAGCAGCTGATGCGAGCGCTCCTGGACCTGCCCCTCCAGCGTCTGGTTCTGGCGCCGGAGGTCGCGGTGCAGGAAGCGCATCTCGATGAGATTGCGCACGCGCAGCAAGAGCTCGGTCTGCTCGAAGGGCTTCGTGACGAAGTCGCTGGCTCCGGCCTCGAGCGCCGCGCGCTTGCTCTCGCGGGACACGTCGGCGGTCAGGACCAGCACCGGCAGATAGAGCTCGGCCCGGCGCTGCTTGAGCCGCTTGAGAACCTCGACGCCGTCGAGCAAGGGCATGCGGAGGTCCAACACGATGAGGTCGGGAAGGAAGTCGTCGCAGCACTGGACGACCGTGCGGGAGTCGGTGACGCCGAGGAGATTGGTGTAGCCGGCGTGCGACAGCAGCTGCTCGAGGAGCCGCACCATCGCCGGCTCGTCGTCCACGATCAGGATCCGGGCACTGCTGAACGGCTCTGGGATCATGTGACCTCCCGCGGGCTCGGGCAGCATTGATGATGCCAGCGTTTCGACCGGAGACCCTCGAGGTGAGACAAGATCTGGAAATCGCGCCGCATCGGTATGCGGATGAGACCGGCGCGTTCCGCGGCACAGAAAGGAGACGCGGCCGAGCGAGTCGATGGTGTGACACTCCGACGCGCGAATCTGACAGCGGCCGCGGCGCCCGCCTCGCCTGCCCCGGCTCGCGCTAGCGTCGAACGAGTGCCCAGCCGCGCGTCTGGAGATCCAGGCTGATGTCCTGCCGCCGGCGAGGCCCTCGCCGCCTTCCGCCGCCCGCCGATGCGGATCGACGCCGCTCACCGAGGCGACGGTCGACGATCACTTCCGTCCCATCACCCGCGAACATCCGCAGGAGACTCTCGCGGCGAGCCCGCTCCTCGCGGGCGACGATCACCAGGCAGCTGCCGGCCGCGGGGCCTTCCGGGCCTTCCGACACCTCGGGCTCGCTCGATCGGTTGATGTCGAGCATCGGCGGCAGCCCCGGGGGCCCGTCCATCAGCTCGACGCGCGTGACGTGCCTCATGCGGGCGACGATCGCGCGAATCCGGTCGATGGCCTGGAGGATCTCTCCGACCCGCTGGCGCCCCGGCCCGGCGATCTCGTCGGACAAGAGCTGGGCCTGCCCCATCACGACCGCGAGCGGATTGTTGATCTCGTGCGCGGCTCCCGCGGCCAGGCTCGCCACCGATCGGAGCGTGTCACGCTCACGCCGGGTCCCTTCGATTTGCCGGCGATGCGTGATGTCGCGCGCGATCGACGAGGCTCCGATGATCCGGCCCCACGGATCCCGCACCGGCGAGACCGTGACCGAGACGTCGATGCGCCGCCCGTCCTTCGCCACCCGTGTGGTCTCGAAGTGATCGATCCGCACGCCGCGTCCGAGCCGCTCGAGGATCGTCGGCAGCTCGTCGGCGAGCTCCGGTGGGATGATCAGCGAGATCGGCCGCCCGACGGCCTCAGCAGACGTGTAGCCATAGAGCCGCTGCGCCCCTTCGTTCCAGGTCGTGATGACGCCGTCGAGCCGCTTGCCGATGATCGCGTCATCCGAGAAGGCGACGATCGCGGCGCTTTGCGCCAGCGCCGCCTCACTTCGCGCGTGCTCGCGGACGATGGCCGCGAGGGGCAGGGTGACGATCGTCAAGGTCATCATGAAGGCCTGCAGCAGGAGAAGCGATTCGTTCTGCGAGTCGCGGGCGAACGGGCCGTGGCCCGCGAGGGTACCGACGATTGCCAGGCCCGCCAGCAGCGCCACGCAGGTCGCCGCCTCGCGCTGGCCGAACCGGAACGCGGCGTATACGAGCGGGGGAATGCAGAGGAACTCGAGGGGATAGTTGCCGAGATGCGACGGCCCCAGGCCATCGAAGACGATCAAGCCGGAGACAAGCACGGAGGTGAGCACCAGCGCGAGCTCGACGACCTCCGCGCGCGTGAGGCGCCGGCCCAGGTCCTTCGCCCACAGGAGCAGGACCGGCGCCACCACCAGCGCGCCCGCCATGTCGCCGAGCCACCACGTCAGCCAGATCTCGCCCAGGCGCCCCGAGCTCGCGTGCCCCCCGAGCGCCAGGCTGGCCACGCCCACCGTCGCGCTGATCGCGGTGCTCGCGCCGCCGACGAGCGCCGCGTACGCGAAGATCGACCGCGCCCGCTCGAAGACCTCGCGGCCGTCGGCCCATCGTCGCACCAGCCAGACGCCCAGCAGCGCCTCGAGCGTGTTGCCGGTGGCGATGCCGAGCGAGGACGGTACCGCCCCGCTGGTCGTCACGTTCACGAGGAACGCCCCGACGAAGATGGCGGGCCAGAGGTGATAGCCGTACAGCAAGAGCGCGGCGAGCGCGATCCCGGTCGGGGGCCACACCGCCGTCGCGCTGGCGTGCACGAACGCCAGCGAGAGCCCCACCTTACCGGCGACGAGGTAGACGAGCGTGACCCCGGCCAGCGCCGGCCACACGTAGGGCAGCGCGGGCCACGCCACCCGGCGCGCCGCGGCGACGTGCATCAGCAATTCAACTGGCCGGCCGGCTGCTCTCATCACCATTGGGGCCGGCGCGCCCCGGCGGCACGGACCGTCGAGGGTGCCTGGTCTCACGTTACAAACCGATGTCGTCGGCTCTCAATCCGGGAAACACCCCGGTCGTCACCGGGAACTCCCCGATGCGCTCAGCAGGGGGACCGGGTCACCAGCCGGCTCTCGCCGCATTGCGAGCAGACACCGTATTCCCTGACGAATCCGCCCGCGCGCGCGATGCGGGTCGCCGCGCGGTGACCCGTCGATGGATCGATCCCGACCGCACGCGCCACGCAGGGCTCGCAGTAGTAGCGCCCCTTGTGGGCCAGCAGGAACGTCGCTACCTTGTCTCTTGCGATCATGCGTGTGATGGCCCGGCGACGGCCGAGACCGCGGCGGCCGCGGGCGTCCTCCGGCCTACCGGCGCTTCCCCGATGCCGGACCGACGGCGGCTTGCAGCGCGCCGTCGTCGACACCGATGTCCTTTCCGTCGAGGCTCGCGCGGCGATAGGGACTGTCGTCGATCAGGCGCAGCCGGCCCCGGGACAGGTCCTCGAACTTCACCTTCTCCCACGAGCCGACGACGAAGTTGTCACGAGGGTACTGACCCGAGCTGCCGCCCACGATCACGTTGCGCTTCACCACGGAGCCGGGGAAGAGCGCGTCTAGCGCCTGGGTCCCCGTTCCCACGCCGGAGCCGGTGATGCCGTAGGTGTTGTGGGCCACGATGTTGTTGGTGAAGACGAAGTCCCGATGGGGCGGCCCCTCGGCGGTGATGATCGTGCCCACGTGCATCGCGGTGTTGTGATCGATGACGACCGACGTCGTGCCGTCGAGGAGCTGGAAGAGCCGCCCCTCCCCGCCCCAGCGCGGGCCGCCGAGCTCGGCGAACAAATTGTTCTTGATCACGATGCGCCGGGTCGGCTGGCTCGGATTGTTGTTGTCGCGGCCGAGGATGTTGATGCCCGAGGTCGAGCCGCGTACCACGTTGTTGGCGAAGGTCACGTCCTCGACGACCGACCACGGCGCGCGCCCGTCCTGGTTGCGGACGGTGAAGACGACGGCGAAGCCGATCTGCGCCTGCGCCCAGTTGTGCTCGAAGAGGTTGCCCTCGATGCGCACCCGCCGGGCGTTCTTCAGCTCGAACAGGTTCTTGATGGTCCACGGCGTGCCCGTGTACGCCGGGTCGCCCTGCCGCCAGGCCAGCGGCTTGGCGAAGTGATTTTTCACGATCTCGATGTCGGAGGGCACGAGATCGCGGACGGATGGATCGACGCCGCCGAACATGACGTTCTCACCGGCGCCCTCGAGGTAGTTGTTGGCGATCTTGAACGGGCCCGGGCCGTTCCAGCCGGCGATCGCCTGGCTGTCGGCGCCGACTTCCTTGAAGTCGGCGAGATATGAGTCGATCACGGCGACGGTCGCGCCGTTCAGCACGATGCCCCGTCGCCCGCCTTTCTTCGGGTCGCCGTGTAGATAGCATCGCTCGACGATCACGTGGTGCGGTAGGTCCTCGGCCGAGGTCTCGGCCCAGCCGATCTCGACGAGGTTGTGCAGAAACGCCGCCTCGCCCGGCCGGATCTCGAGGCCGACGAGCCGGTAGTGATGGGCCCCGGGCGCAGTCTTCACGACCGCTCCGGACGTCGCGACGAGCTTCGCCATCGCGCGGGCGTGACCGGGATCGACTCGCGTGCCGGCCTGGGGAATGTCGGTGTCGCCACCCGTGCGAATCACGATCCAGCCGGCTCCCGACTTCCGGGGCAAGACGATCGGCCCCCGATACGTCGCGCCGGGCTCGAGGGCGACGACGTCCCCCGGTCGGGCGGACTCGAGCGCCGCCTGCAGATCACCCCCGCCCGGAACGGCAATGGTTCGGCCGGACGGCTCAACCGCCGTCGTGTCGACGACTGCGGCCGGCGGCTGAGCGCTTTCCGGTCTGCCCGCCGCGCCGGCGGCGAACGCGAGGAGGGGGAGTAGCAACGCGCCGCACGCGATTCCCCGGGTGGCCGGCCGCATCGCTCAACTCCCGGCGCTCGACCGCGACCCCGAGCGACCCGCCTGGCCCCGCGTGAGATCGACGGTCAGGTGCTCGGGCCGGGCCGCGGCCAGCACCTCGGTGGCGTCCTCGCAGGCGTTGCCGATCACGATGACCTCGGCGTGGGCCAGGAGCGCTTCGGCGCTCGCGCACATCAGGGACGCGATGTGCGGGATCTCTTCCTCGATGTAACGGCGGTTGGCCCCGACCAGGCGCGCCATCGAGACGTTCCGGTCGAGGATCCTGACGTCGCATCCCTTGCCGATGAGTGTCTCGACGAGCGCGACCATCGGGCTCTCGCGGAGATCATCGGTTCCGGCCTTGAAGGACAGGCCGACCACGCCGATCCGCTGCCGGCGCGAGGCGAGCACCGCGTCCACGCCACGCCGCACCTGCCCCTCGTTCGAGGGCAGGACGGAGGCGAGCAGCGGCACCGACACGTCGGCGGCGCGGGCGGCGTAGAGCAGCGCCCGGAGATCCTTCGGCAGGCACGAGCCGCCGAACGCGAAGCCGGGCCGCAGATAGGCTTCCGACACGTTGAGCTTTCGGTCCATCGCGAACACCCGCATGACCTCGGCGCCGTCGGCGCCGAGCGCGGCGCAGACGTCGGCCACCTCGTTGGCGAAGCACACCTTGAGCGCGTGGAACGCGTTCGCGGCGTACTTGACCATCTCGGCGGTGCGGATCGAGGTGTGCACGAACGGCGCCTGGACGCTCTCGTAGAGCAGGCGCAGCAGCGACGCGGTCGCGGGGTCGCCGCAACCCACGAGCGTGAGCGGCGGCCTGGAGAAGTCGTTCAAGGACGACCCCTCGCGCATGAACTCGGGGTTCACCGCCACTCGCGTCGCCGCCCGACCGCCGGCGCCCGCGAGGAGTGCCGGCACCAGGTACTGCTCGGCCGTGCCCGGCAACACGGTGCTACGGAGTACGACGGTGTGCGGCTCGGCGTGCTTGCGCACCGCCTGGCCGATGCTCTGGCCGGTCCGCACGACCGCGTCGACGTCGATCCGGCCGTTCGAGCGACTGGGCGTGCCGACGCAGATGAGCGAGAGGTCGGACTCGGCGACCGCCTGGTCGCTCGACGTCGTCGCCCGCAGCCGGCCGGCCCCCACCACCTCGCGCAGGAGCTCCGGTAACCCGGGCTCGACGATCGGCGAGGTTGCCGAGTTGATCATCGCGACCTTCTCGGCGTTGACGTCCACGCCGACGACCGCGTGGCCGGCCTTGGCCAGGCACGCCGCGGTCACGCACCCCACGTACCCGAGACCGAACACGCTAACTCGCATGGCGACGCGCCTCCTCGCATTGGTTTTCGAATTCGTCGACGACCCTCGGCCAGGAGTACCGCTCCTCGACGAGGCGGCGGCCGGCGCTCCCGACCGCGCGACGCCGGGCCGGATCCCGTAGGAGCGACGTCACGGCCCGGGCGAACGCGGCGGGATCGTCGGCTTGCAGAAAATCCCGACCCGGCGTCAGCGGGAGTCCCTCGGCGCCGATCGCCGTCGAGACCACTGCCTTGGCCATCGCAAGCGCCTCGAAGATCTTGAGCCGGGTCCCGCCGCCGATCCTGAGCGGCACGACGTAGACGGCCGCCTCGGCCATGTGCGGCCGGACGTCGTCGACGAGACCGGTGACGTGAACCCCGGCCGCGTCCGCGGCGGCCCGCAGGCGCGGCGACGGGTTGCGGCCGACCACGGTCAGGGTGGCGCCCGGCACCTCGCGACGAACCCGCGGCAGCACGGCCTCGATGAAGTGGACGATGCCGTCCTCGTTCGGGTACCAGTCCATCGACCCGGTGAAGACGAGCCGGCCCGGAACCTCCGCGACACCGTCGGGAGCGAAGTAATCGACGTCGACTCCCGTCGGCACCGCGCTCACGCGCGCGCTCGGCGCGACGGCGGCCAGGAGCCGGCGATCGGCGTCGGAGACCGCGATCGTCAGCCGGGCACGCGCGCACGCGAGCGCCTCGTAGCGGCGCATCTTGCGGCTCTCGAGCGCGAGCAGCGCGCGCCGCCACGCACGGCGCTCGACCTCGCGCATGCGCTGCCAGATCACGTGCTCCACGTTGTGGGCGAAGAGCACGGTCGGCGGCGTGGCGGCACGCGTGACGTTGGGCGCCGCCAGCAGGAAGTCCGCAACGACCAGGTCGACTCCGCCGCCCTCGAGGCGCCGCGCGAGCTCTCGGCCGAGCGCCGGCACCCGCGCCTTGTAGAGATCGACCGGCAGGGACGAGAGCCACGACCCGACAAGCGCGAGCGCGAAGCGCGCGCTTCCGCGCTTGGCCAGCGCCCACGGCACCGAGACGACCTCGCACTGCGGCAGCGCCGCCTCGAGCGCGCCCGTATCCTCCGATGGCGCGTGAGTCGTCAGGAGCGTGACGTGGTGGCGCCGCGACAGCTCGCGGAGCATGTGAAAGCTCCGGATCCGCCCGCCGGTGTTGACGGGCCAGAGGCCGCCGACCTTCACCCAGATCAGGCGCATGACGTTTCCGGACCGTGGAGCACATCGCCGACGTCCTCGCCGTCGAGGAACATGCGCTGCCAGAGCTCGAGGTTGATGAGGAGCCACAGACGGTCGCCGTGCTCGGCGGCGCCGCTTCGGTGCGCCTCGGCGAGCCGGCGCAGCGCGGCCGGGTCGAAGAGTCCGCGCTCGAGCGCCCGCGGGCCGAGCACGAGCTCGTCGACGAGCGGCCGGAAGGGGCCGCGAAGCCACCGGCCAACCGGGACCGGGAAGCCCATCTTGCGCCGGGTGAGAATCGCGCGCGGCACGACGTCCTGGATCGCCGCGCGTAACACGGCCTTCGTCTGCCAACCCCGGAGCTTCGTGCGCCCGGGCATCGCGGCCACGCGCTCGACGAACTCGTGGTCGAGGAACGGCACCCGGCTCTCGATCGAGGCCGCCATGCTCATCTGGTCCTGCTTCATCAAGAGCTCGACGAGGTACGTCTGGAGATCCGCGTGACTCATCCGATCGAGATCTCCGCCCGGCGCGTCCGCGTAGCGCTCGAGCGCCTCCTGGTACGGATCGCGCGCGGCGAGCAGCTCCGGATCGGCGAGAAGGCTCTGCTGGAGCGTGGTCGGAAAGACCGCGAAGTTCTCGTAGAAGAGGTGACGCGGACCGGGCGGCAGGCCGAGGAACGTGCGGGTCGCGTACCGCCCGAGCCGGCGCGGCAGACGGCCGAGCGAGCGGCCGATATTCCCGCGAAGTCCCGATGGCGCGAGCCGCCGATAGACACGGCCCAGGCGGTCGTTCCAGTGGGTGATCCGGTAGCGGTGATAGCCGAGGAACAGCTCGTCGGCGCCCTCGCCGGTGAGCACCACCTTCACGTCCTCGGCCGCCAGGCGCGACACGAAGTAAAGCGGCACGCTCGACGTGAACGCGATCGGCTCGTCCTCGTGCCGGATCAGCCGCGGCAGAGCGTCGAAGAATTCGCCGGGGGAGACGACGACCTCGCGGTGCACGGAACCGACCGCCCGCGCCACCAGCTGGGCGTAGTTGAGCTCGTTCGCATCGGCATCGGGCAGGCCCACGGAGAACGTGCGGATGGGCCCCTTGACCATGCGTGACATCAGGCCGGCGAGGGCGCTCGAGTCCAGGCCGCCGGAGAGGAAGAGCCCGAGCGGCACGTCGCTCATCAGATGGCTGCGAACCGCCGCTTCGAGCCCGGCCCGGACCATGCCCGCCGCCTCGACCGGGGTCGTCGGGGTGTCGTTCACCTCGGCCGGCAGGCGCCAGTAGCGGCGCTCGCGCACGCCCTCGCGCGCGGACCAGGTCAGCGTGCGGCCGGGCAAGAGCTTCATCACGCCTCGGAAGAACGTCTCCGCGCCGGCGACGTAGCGGTTGGCGAGGAACTCGGGGACGATCGCCCGGTTGAGGGCCGGCGCCAGCCCGCTCGAGGCCAGGATCGCCTTGATCTCGGAGGCGAAGACGAGCTCGCGGTCGGTCAGCGCGTAGTAGAGCGGCTTGATCCCGAGCCGGTCCCGGGCCAGGAGCAGTCGCTGCCGCGGCCGGTCCCACACCGCGAATGCGAACATGCCCTGGAGCTTCTCGACGCAGCGCTCGCCTTCCTCCTCGTAGAGGTGGACGATCGTCTCCGTGTCGCTGCGTGTGCGGTAGTGATGGCCGCGGGCCTCGAGCCATGGACGGAGCTTCGCGTGGTTGTAGATCTCGCCGTTGAAGACGACCCACACGCTGCCGTCCTCGTTGGGCATCGGCTGGGCGCCGCCCTCGACGTCGATGATCGCGAGCCGACGGAACCCGAGCCCCACGTGGGCCTCGGTCCACAGCCCCTCGCCGTCGGGCCCGCGGTGACGCAGGACGTCGCGCATGATCTTGAGCCGGGTCTCGTCGACGGGCTCGAGCGGATTGAGACCGGCGATGCCGACGATGCCGCACATGGGGGCCTAGCCCGCCCTCTGAGGGAGCGCCGGCTCACCGCTGACGCCGGCCGCCACAGCCCGGCGCACCGCGTCGACGAGCGCGCGCGCCGTCATGAAGTGCGCGTCTCGGCGCTCGAGCATCCCGATGAGCTGGCGCATGCGCGGCAGGGTGCGCTTGAGGTTGACGTAGTGGCGCGCCGCGCGGGTCGGCCCGGCGCCCCGGACACGCGGCTGCCCGGCGTCGAACTCCCAGGAGTGCAGGTACATCAGGTACGAGCCCCGGCGCGCGATCGTTCGCATCACGAGCCGCCTGAAGAACGCGGCGGGATAGAGCCGGAAGTAGCCACCGCCCGACACGGGCAGACTGAGGCCGCCCACCTGCTCGACGGGCAACTCGAGCTCGACCATCTGGTCGCCCAGGACGTACATCCCCGGCGCCACCGGTGATCCGAGATCGCCGAGCCGGCCGTAGCGATCGTGCAAGCCGAACGGATGATGGCTCGAGTCGTAGTGGAAGCCGCACCCTTCCAGGATGGCCAGGCGCTCGCGATCGATGCTGAAGGACGGTGCCCGGTATCCAACGACTTCCTGCCCCCCGATCTCCTCGAGGGTCTCTTTGGCGCGGAGCACGTCGTCACGAAACTGCATCGGCGTGAGCTTCATCGGCATGACGTGACCGTAGCCGTGGCAGGCGATCTCGTGGCCGCCGTTGGCGATCTCACGAACGAGCTCCGGCTCGCGCTCGGCCACCCAGCCGAGCACGAAGAAGGTCGAGCGGATGCGGTGCTCCGCGAGCAGCTTCAACACGCGGCGCGTGGCCTCGGCCACCCGACGGGGGATCGTCTCCCAGCGCTCCGGTGGAAAGAGCGGCCGGAGGTTCTCGACCTGGAACCAGTCCTCGATGTCGAAGGTCAGCAGGCACGGGATCATACGAGGCGGTACCCCATGTGGCGGAACCGGTCGGCCTCGGCGCGTCCCGGGAAGGAGTGATACTGCGCCTGATGCCCGTTCATGGCGACCGGCCGAACCGAGCCCGTGTGATAGCGGTCGAGCAGCTCGACCAGCGTGCGGGCGCCCTCGCGCTTCATCTTGCGGATCACGAGGTCGAGGTTCCGGTCGCCGTTGAGCGGCACCTCGCGCTGGAGCAGCACCGATCCCACGTCGATGTCCGGCGTCATCGTGTGCAAGGTGACGGTGATCGATTTCCGCTTGTCGTACATCTGCCAGAAGACCGGCATCATGCCGCGATAGGCCGGCAGCGGCCCCGTGTGGACGTTGACGCAGGCCAGCCGCGGCACCGACAAGAGATCGCGCTTGAAGATCTGTGAGGCCGCCACCGAGACCAGGAGGTCCGGCGCGACCCGACGCATCTCCCCGACGTACTCCGGCGCGTTGACGTCGTGGACCACCCGGCAGGGGATCTGATTGCGAGCGGCGAGCCGGTTGATTGTGCCGCACCAGAGAGAGCGCGGCGCCAGGAGATCGAGCGCCTTGACGAGGGCGAAGCGACCGGCCAGACGTACGAAGTCGAGCCCGCCGTAGAAGCGGTAGAGCTTCCGCGCCAGCGCCTGCCGCGTCGGCTGATTCAAGGGCGGGGTGATGTCAATGCCCAGGATGTCGATGCGTTCTCGCGGCACCGTGGCGAAGAACTCACAGAAGAAGACCGGCAGATAGAACGGATCTTCCTCGGTGATGATGTGGACGCGCAATGGACGCGGGCTCATGAACGGTCCACCTCCACCCGCCGCCACGTCACCGACGTGCGCCCGAGGTAGTAGGACGGCATCGCCCAGAACGCCGCGAGGTTCAGCGCCAGGAAGGACCTGGCCAGCGACACGACGCGGGTCACCACGCGCGGGGCGGGCCCGCGCCACCGCGTGAGCGCGACGAGGCCCACCGCGACGCCGGTCACGAGGGCCGTGCCGTAGCCCAGGCCCTCGGCCATCGCCGAGCCCGTCAGGACGAGCAGCAAGCCGTACGGGCACGCGAGCCGGGAGAGCTTGTGCAGCACGAAGCGGCCCCAGATCGGGTTTCGCGCCGGGTTGAGGCATCCGTCGACGTGGTGACAGATCTGGACGAGGCCCGCGAGCGTTCGCACCTTGCGGACGAACTCGTCGCTCGCCGAGCGCGTCGCGACGTCCAGGCTGCCGGCGCCCTCCGCCATGACGATCCGGCGCCCGGTGAGGGCCACCTTCAACGGCACGTACACGTCGTCGAGGATCGTGTCGGGCGGAATCTCCGGCAGGTCCTCGGTCCGGACCGCGTAGAGCGAGCCGGTGACCTGCACCATCGAGCCCGAGCGCGACTCGCACTTGCGCACGAACCCCTCGTACGTCCAGTACGCGTCACCCTTGACGCGAAGATCGCCGGACACCACGCCGACGCTCGGGTCGGCGAGCTGCGCCACGAGCTCGCGAATCGCGCGCTTGGTGAGCGCCTGGCGCACGTCCATCAGCACGGCGACATCGCTCGTGATGTGGGATCGCGCCAGGTTCAACGCCGTGGGCTTGCCGCTGCGTTGGCCCATCCGCAACAGGCGGATCCGGTGATCGCGGCGGGCCCAGGCTCGCACGATCGGGTCCGTCGCATCAGTCGACCCGTCGCTCACGACGATGATCGAGATCTTGTCCGGCGGGTAGTCCTGAAAGGTGAGCCCCCGGAGCTTGTGGCGAATCAACACGGCTTCGTTCGCCGCGGCCATCACGCACGTCACGCTCGGCAGGAGCGCGTCGGGCAGATAGCGGGCGGCCGTCGGGACCGGGCGCACGCGCGCGAGCCACGCCACCCACAACGCGTAGCCCGCGTACGAGATGAAGACCACGGCGAGACCTAAACAGACGAACGCTATCCAGATCATAGGGCACCAGGTGTTCTCCACGACGCCGGCGGCTTCATGCGGCGCTCAGCCGGCATCGAATGATTGCGGTGAAGAGCTCACGTGTCGGACCTGCCGCGAGGAAGCTCAGCTTACGAATCGGCACGGCTTCGAACTGCTCGACGGCGTAGCCGCTCTCGGCGACAAGACGACTGAAGCGGCGCACCGTCATGCCGTTGAGCCCGCCGTCGACCTCGGAGAACCGCGTCGCGCCGTCGCCGTTGAAGTCGGAGCGCCAGCGGATCAAGGCGCGCTCCGTGAAGATCAGGTGTGACCACGGGAAGATCGAGAACGCGTGGCCGCCCAGCGGGTGGAACCACGGCGGACCGAATGCCACCAGCACGCGGCCGCCCGGTCCGAGGAGCCGCCTCATCGACGCCAGCGCGCCGCCGGGATCCGCGTAGTGCTCGAACCCGTCGAGCGAGACGACGACGTCGACCGGTTCAGGCGCCTGGGTCGCGAAGACACAGCGACCCGCCACGCCGGCCTCTCGGGCCTTCTGTCGGGCCACCTGCAGCACGCTCTCGCGGATGTCCAGGCCGATGACCCGCCTGGCTCCGCGCTGGGCGATCTCGACCGCGTCGTCCCCGGTTCCGCATCCGAAGTCGAGTACGACCTTGTCGGCGCACTCGCGCCAGATCCCCGGCCCCAGCAGCACCTCGAGCTTGCTGCGGTCGCGATACGCCGCGCCGGAGCACAGGTCGCGTCGGGGCGGGCTGCCGCCGAGCCGCCGGAGGAGCTGATAGCCGAGCCGTCCGCCGATCACGCCCATCGGTCCGTCCGGATCTCGGGCAGCCCGCGCTCGCCGAAGGCGATGCGCTCGCCCGCGTCCTCGAGGACGAGCCCGACCGGCGCGCCGCTCGCGTCGATCACCGACGACACCGCGGGCGCCGCCGCCCGCGGGCCCGCGCTCGGAAGGAGCAGGGTCAGCACGCGCAGCGGAAGGGTCGTCACCGTGGAATAGACCAGGAGCGGCGCGGGCACCCGCCGTCCGTAGATCGGCGAGATCCAGCCACGCATCGGATCGAGCTCGCCGGTGTGCACGCTGGCCTTGAGCGCCACGCTCGCGAACGGACGGACGAGGAGCTCGGTCCCCGTCCGCCCCCGCGCGCGCGCCCAGAGCGTCGGATCCACGTGCACCTCGAGGGGCGCGAACTGGAACTGGAGGTCGACCTGATGCTCGCCGTCGCCCTCGAGGTCGTCGATGACGATCCAGTAGCTGCCCTTGACGAAGACCACGCGGCGCCGGTGCACGGCGCCGCCGCCCGGCGCCTCGACGTACGCGCGATGGTCGGCGTCGGCGAACTCGAGCTCTCGTGTCGAGCGCCAGTCGAGGAGTCGCGCGCCCGGCCGCTCCGCCCAGCGGAACGGCCCGACCGGCGAAGCCTGAGACTTGCCGTCCAGGACCACCGCGCTGTGCGCCGCGGTCGAGCGGAAATATTCGCGGCTCGCCGGATCGCCGGCGTAGCAGTACGTGCCGGAGTCGACGAGGTATGGCTCGCCGAAGACCGCGCACTGCACGCTCAGGAGATCGGCGTGGCCGTGCCCGCCGCTCACGGGACAGCCGAGCGGTCCCACGTCGAAGATCAGCTGGTGGTCGTCCGCCGACCAGCCGTTGCGCATGACCACGTAGCCGCCGTCGGCGAAGAGCCGCGATGGCGCATCGGCCGGGGGTGCCGGCCGGAGCGCGTCGAAGGCGTCGAGCCCGTCGGGGCCCAGGAGCCAGAGCACTTCGGGCGGCGCGCCGCCGGCCGCCCACGCGCAATCGGCGCGACCCAGGAAAGCCGCCGCGGTCGCCAGCACGCCGCGGAAGTCGCTCTGACCGCGCCGCGCGAGCGGCACCAGTGTGCCGCCGTCGGCATCGCCCATCTGCGGCATCGAGCCGTCGGGGAAGCGAACCGCCAGCAAAAAGTCGAGCATGCGGCCGACGCGGTCGCCCACCGCGGGCGGAATCGACCAGCCGTTGCGCCTGGACAGGATCAGCAGGTGCAGATAGAACTCGAGCGTGTAGCGCTGGTAGCCGGTCGACAGCTCGAAGTAGACACCGTCGTCGAGGATGTGGCGCGCGCTCTGCTCGACCAGGATCCTGGTGCCGAGCTCGCGCCAGTGATCGGCGCGCGGCAGCTCGGGGAAGATCAGCCCGGCGTAGACGAGACCGAGGGCTTCGCCCGTCAGGTGCGTGTTCGGCGAGAAGTAGTAAGAGAGGTAACGCTCGACGTGCGCGGCGTGAGCCCAGATCGAGCGGACGATACGATCGAACAGCGCGGGTGAGAGCACGGGCGATCCGCGGAGCAGCAGGAGCGCCCAGCACCACGAGATCGTCCTGAACGAGACCTCGAGGCTGCTGGCCCAGTTGATTCCGACGCCGGGGGGATTGGCGTCGATCCACTGCTCGACGTAGTCGGTGAAGGCGCGGGCATAGCAGAGATCGCCGGTCAGCCGGTAGGCCTGGCCGAGCTGGACCATCCACTGGTGGCGGTTCAGCTCCCAGACGACCTTGCTATCGCCGATCGTGCTCGGGTCGAGCGGATTCAGGCGGCTCCAGTGCTCGACGGGCGCGCGGCGTCCGGCGACCGGGTCGAGGCTCCAGTCGATCGGATCGCCGAACGACAGCGCCTCGTAGCCGAGGAGATCGAAACGGCCGCGGCACGTCGCCTCGGCGATCGCCACGGCCTCGTCGCGCGCGTCGGGCATCCGGTCGATCGCGAGGCGCGGCGTCCGGTCGCTCACCGCCCCCTCGAAGAAGTGACGCGGGGTGATCGCGCGGAAGCGCGCGAGGCTCAGACGATGGTCGGGGCCCAGAGCGATGGGTGCGACCATCCCGGTGCGCTCGAGAAGCTTCGAGGCTTCCTGGCGGCCCCGGCAGATCAGCTCGTCGGTCCCGGTGCGCGCGAGCCGCCGGATCACGCCGACACTCCCGCGTAGGCGGCCGCCCACTGAGCGGAGAGCCGCGCCCACGTGTACGCTTCGACCTCGGACCGCGCCTGGCGGGCCATGCGCAGGGCGCGGACCGGATACTCCAGCATCACGGTCACGGCCTTCGCCGTCGAGGCCGGATCGTCGGGCGGGACCACCAGGCCGGTCTCGCCGTCGCGGACGAGCGCGGCGATGTCCCCGGTCGCGGTCGAGATGACGGGCAGCCCCGCCGCGAAGGCCTCGAGCACCGACAAGGGCTGATTGTCGACGATCGACGAATTGACGAAGATGTCGGCGGCCTCGTAGAGCGCCGGCATGTCGGCCGGCGCGACGCGTCCGAGAAACCGGATGCCGCGGTCCCCGAGCACCGACGCGCGCCGCATCAGACGGGCTCGCTCGCTGCCGTCCCCGGCGATCGTCAAGGTCGCCCCGGGGAACCGCTCCCTCAGGAGCGCGAACGCCTCGAGCGTGACGTCGACGCGATAGTACGGATCGAGGTTGCGCGCCGAGAGAATGCGCGCGTGCGGCGGCATCCGGTCCCGATAGCTGAATCGCGTCGTGTCCACCAGGTTCGGCACGGCGCGCGCCGGGTAGCCGTATCGGACGAATACCGTCCGGAGGTACTCGGAGGGCACGACGATCTCGTGGGCGAGCGAGAGCCAGGGATGCACGAGGGCGCCCCAGCGCTCGAGGTGGTCCTCGGCCTCGCCGCTGTGATAGTTGAGCAGGATCCGCTTGCCGAAGCGCCGCGCCGCCAGGAGCGCCGGCGCCACCGCGATCAGGAACGACCAGTAGGACGCCGAGAAGACGTGAACGACGTCGGCGTCGCGAAGGCGGTGGAGGCTCGGGATGTAGAGCGACTGATTCAACACGGTCCGGGCATAGGGCCAGCGACGCACCCAGCCGAGCCCGCGCGGAAACCGCGGGTTGACCGGAACGAAGTCGACCTCGTAGCCCGCCTCTCGCAGGCCGTCGCACAGCGCATGCGCCTGGATCGACTGGCCGCCGACGATGTCGAGGCTCGGCGCCACCACCGCGATCCTCATGGCTCGAGCCGCGCACGCCCGGTGCGCACCCCGACGTCCGCCAGCGCCGGCTCGCGCCGGCCGAGCCCCAGACGCACCAGGAACGCGAGCGCCCGTCGGCGGAGCGCATCGCGCTCGGCCACGGTCACGACACCGAGAGCCCACACCGACACGACATAGACCGTCGCGAATGCGGCTCCGCTCGCGGCGAGCACGACGAGGGCTCCACCCGCCCCGACCAGCAGCCGCACGACGGCGGCGATGACGCCGGCGACGGCGGCGGCCGCCGCCAGCTTCGCGACGTCACCGAAGCGCGCCAGATCACGCCCGGTCACCTTGAGCACGCGCGCGAGCATCAGGCTCACCGCGACGCGATCGACCGCGTTGACGGAGACCATCACCACGATCGCGCCGAGCAACCAGTGGCGAGCCGTCACGCTCCAGAGCCCCAGCACCAGCACGGCGACCAGCGCGACGCGGATCCGCACCAGGATCGAGGTGTACGCCGGGTAGGCACGCAGGACCGGATCGCAGGCGCTGGTGAGAATGCCGAGCGGGATCAAGGTCAGGTTGACGGCGAAGATCGGCCAGCTCCCGCGGTAGCTCTCGGTGAAGAGCACGGTGACGAACTCGCGCCCGACGACGAGCAGGCAGGCGTAGAGCGGGAAGTACAGCGCGGCGAGCATCCGCACCATGCGAGCCAGGAGCTCCACGATCTCGCGCCGCTCGCCCTCGAGCTGGAGCCGGCCGACGGCCGGAATCATGACGCCGCCGACCGACTCGGCCACGATCTGGAGAAACGGCAGCTGGAAGCAGCCGACGGCGTAGATCGCGAAGGTGGCGGCATCGAACGAGCGCGCGACGAAGTAGTTGTGGAGATCGAGCTGGGCCATCGAGAGAATCGCCGCCGCCCCGAGGGGCAGCGCATAGCCGAGCTGCGCCCGCATGACCTGCCAGTCGCCGGCGGCCCAGAACCGCGGAAACCGGGACTCGAGATACCAGAAGAGGATCCCCGCCTGCACGAGGCAGTGGAGCGTGGCCGCGGTGATGAGCGCCTCGACCGTGGGCACGAGCCAGGCGGCGCCGACGAGCAGGAGCGTCTTGGACACATACGTGACGACGATCAGGCGGGCGGCCAGGGCGACCTCGCCGTTCCCGACCGCGATGATCTCGAGGAACGAGGCGGCGACCGCCAGGAACGCGAGCAACGCGAGCCCCGGTGCGTAGGGGACGAGCTCGCGGCTGCCGAAGATCGCCTCGAGGAGGCTCGGGCGCAGCAGCAGCGCGAGCGACGCGAGCCCCGCGACGAGCAGGTGAAACAGCGCGATGTTGAAGACCACCCGTCCTTGCCGATCCCCGCAGCGCGGCAGGAAATAGAACGCGCTCATCGCGAAGCCGAGCGGCAGGATCGTGATCGCGGTGTTGACGAGGAGGAACACCTGCTTGTAGAGACCGAACTCGGTCTGGCTCAGGCTGCGCACCAGGATGAGCGGCAGCGCGAAGCCGAGCGCGAAGGCCACCCCCTTCGCCGAGGCCAGCCAGACCACGCGGCGCGTGAGCGTCCCGCGCATCACCGGCGCTCCAGCGACGCCGCGGCCGAGTCGCGCCAGCCCGGCGGGTGCTTGATCGATTGCGTGGCGGCGAGGACGTCGCTGAGCGTCGCGGTCCCGCCGCCGAGGTCGCCGATCAGCCGGACCTCGTCACGCTCGAAGGCCGTGATCGGCCAGCGGAAGCGGCCGAACGCCTCGCGGGCCAACGCGACGCGATGCGGGTCGTAGCCGAGCAGATGGGCGCCGACCCAGTCGACCGCGGCCGGATTGCCGCCGCCGAGCAGCAGGCCGAGCTCGAGCGGCTCGGCGGCGAGTGGGCCGTCGCCCTGCCCGGCGATCATCGCGTCGACGACGTGCAGGACACGGCGCTGCGGGGTCTCGGCGAGCGTCCCGTCGGTTCGCCCGTAGTTGAGGATCCGGTTCAGGTCGAGGCACGTTCGCCAGACCGTGTCGTTACCCGACCACGCGCCCTCCACGCCGACCTCGTCGCCCATCAGCTGCGCGATCCGGCCCAGGACGTCGCCGGTCGCGCTCCACGCGAACGCGCGAGTGCCGGGAGCGCTGGCGAGGTTCGACTGATCGAGGGCGACCTCGATCGCCCGCTTGAGCACGCTGCCGCCCGGATAGCAATCACCGCCGTGGCGCGACCCGCCGACCCGGTGGTGAGGCAGAAACTCTTTGTTGCCGTTGATCCCGACCAGGTTCTTGAGCGCGCTGGTGATGCCCGCCTTGCAGTGGGTCTTGAGCTTCGGCACGTTCACGACGACGTCGGCTTCGACGATCGCGCGCGCCACCAGATAGCAGTGGCGCCCGGGCGCGTGGGTCTGCCGCATCTTGCGCGGGTCGTACTGGGTGACCCGGAACGAGCCCCGCATGTCGGTGACCGGCTCGAGCAGGCTCTCGGCGCCGAGATCGAACAGGACGAAGTCGGACTCGGGCTGCTGGTCCTCCCGGGCGACCCGTACGCCGTACCGGAACTCGCACGTGGTGCGCCGGAAGTCCCGCACGCCTTCGAAGGCCGGCTCCCTCGTCTGCAGATCGGCGGCCCACCGATCGAGACCGGTGTCACCCAGGAGGCGCTCGAGGTCGCAGCCCTGGAGCGGCGCGTCGCCGACGACGACACGCGCAGGCCCCGCGGCCAGCACGCCCTCGACGACGGCGTGGATCAGCCCGGGATCGGTGACGAGCGGCCCGAGCCCCCAGGGCCCGCGGTTCTCGTGCAGCACCCAGTTGGGCTTCACGACCACGCGTGCCCCGCGCGGGATCGCGCTCCCGAACGGTCCCCTGCCCACCTCGCTCCACTCGAGGAAATCGCCGAGACGCTGAAGGCTCGTCGAGAGCTCGGCGCGCCGCCGCTCCGGCGTGTCCGCGGACACCCGCACGGCCGCGACGCACGAGGCTCGCGTGAAGTCCCGGTCCGTCATCGCTGAGCCCGCCGGCGCTCGTCGATCTCGCTGACGACGAAGCGCACCTTGTTGGCGCGAGTCCGGGGCAAGGCCTCGCAGAGTTCGAGGCTCACGGCGAGGCCGTCGAGATTGGCGTGGAGCGTCCGAAGAATGTCGACGCGGTTGTCCTCGCCGAAGGTCGGCGCCGGCACCAGCCGGACCGTCACGCTGGCGTCGTCGGTCTGCACGATCTGGTACTGGCGGACGGGATGGTCCTTCATCATGTGCGGGAACTCGATGCCGTGGATCCAGCGGCCGTCGGGCAGCCAGATCCGATCGAGCTCGCGCCCCAGGACTTCGTCGAGCTCGAACGTCGGGTGCCCCGGGCGGCTGCCCGCCGGGAACCGGGCGAGATCGCCGATCCGGTAGCGCAGCATCGGCATCCCGTCGCCGTGGAGCTTCGTGACGAGAATCGACGCGACCGGATCGCGGCTATCCGGCTCGATCAGCACGTTGGCCCAGTCGATCTCGAGCTCGAGGCTCCGATCCGGATCGACCTGGAACGCGATCAGCCCGACGTCGCGACTCCCGTAGCGCTCGTGAATCGGCCGGCCGAACACCGACTGGATCAGCGCCCGATCCCCGGGCATGAGCTTCTCGGCGCCGGTCACGAAGCACTGCGTGGGATAGCTCGGCCGCCAGCCACGCGCGCGGACCTCCGCCGCCAGCGCCGCGAGCGCGTTCGCGTAGGCCAGCAGGTAGCGCGGTTGCCAGCGCTCGAGGGTCGCGTGATAGCCCGCCAGCGTCGACGGCGAGAGCCGGAAGCACTCGAGCTCGCGCGAGTTGTCGACGAACGAGCGGAGCCGATCGCCGAGGCCGTCGCCGGCCTTGGGATCGAGATGGTGTCCCCAGAGCGCCGCCGCCCGGATGCCCCGCGGCAGGCCGATCCGCCGCATATAGTGCTCGATCCCGCTCTCGCGCCAGCCGCGCTCGCTCGGACCCAGCCAGATGACCGTGGGAACGCCGGTCGAGCCACCGGTGGCGTCCTGGCGAAGATCGGCGGACGGGACGGCGACCGAGACGAGCGCCCGACCGGCTCGGTGAATCTCCTCACGCTCGAGGGTCGGCAGCGCCGCGAAGTCGTCGAACGTGAAATCGCTGCGCGGATCGAATCCGATCTGGTCGAACAATTCCCGGTAATACCGAGTGGTCCACCAGGCTCGGCGAACCGCCTCGCGCAGCCGGGCCAGCATCCACTCGCGCCGCTGCTCCGTGGGCCACCCGGCCGCCTGCTCGCGCAGGCTCAGGCCTTCCCGGCACGCGAGCGCCGCGGGACGGAGCGCCGGCCGCGCCAGCCGCGAGAGCCGGCGCAGCGGCTGGAGGAGCTGGATCGAGACCAGGTCGTGGGTGGCCGGGCTCATGCCGGATCGCCCTCGGCCTGCTCGGGTGACGTGGCGCTCGCGCGACCTTCGGCGATCACCCGGACGGCGAGCGCCAGCCCCGCGA
>QHSQ01000471.1 GCA_003221615.1 Candidatus Rokuibacteriota bacterium
CCGTGGGACCGCGTGAGGCCGTCGAAGCGGCGGTCGTCCGCGTCCTGAGCATCGTCCAGGACGGCCAGGCCGCCGGCGCTCCCGTGGCCGACCGGTCGGGGGAGATCCGGCGGATCGCCGGTGAGATATTCGACTTCGACGAGATCTCGCGGCGCGCGCTCTCGCAGCATTGGCAGGCGCTGCCGCCGGAGGAGCAGGCGGAGTTCGTGACGCTCTTTCGGGACCTCCTGGAGCGCTCCTACATGGCGCAGATCGAGGCGTGCGGCGGCGAGAGGATCAGCTTCGTCGGCGAGTCGATCGAGGGGAACTTCGCCACCGTGCGCTCGAAGGTGGTGACCCGGCGGGGCACGGAGATCCCGCTCGACTACCGCCTGCACGTGCGCGACGGACGCTGGCGGATCTACGACGTGGTGGTCGGCTGGATAAGCCTCGTCGCGAGCTACCGGACGCAGTTCGACCGCGTGATCCGCTTGGAGTCCTACAACGCGCTGCGCGAGCGGCTGCAGAAGAAGACCCTGGACACCGCCGCGGTGGAGCGCCGGCCGGAGTCCTAAATGACAGCCGTCTGCCATATGTCAGCATGCCGAGATTCTGGGGTGGTCCAGCCGACGGGCAGATCTGCGACGCTTGCGACACGCGCATCACGAAGGAGCAGTTAGTGATGGAGGGCATTGCCTCGACCACGCGCGACCTCATGATCCATCTGATGGTGGCCGCTCACCGTCGAGCTTAGGCTCAACCATGATAGTGGTGCGCTCGGGGATGTGAGGATGAAGCGGCTTATTAAGGTGCTCCTCATCGTGTTGTTTGGGCGTCCCCGCACTCCGCCATGGCCATGGGAGAATCCGCCCGGGAGAAGACTCGCCGCGACATCAGGCCGGAAGCACATGCGGGGGTTTCGGCTGGACTGACCCGGGCCAAGGTCCGGGTCGGGATTGAAGCCATGGCCGTAGGGGCTGCCCCAACCGAACGGCTTCATCCGGGACCTCAGGATCGAAGACGTTGCCCATGCCGGCGCGATCATAGCGCGTCGGCCTTCCGCGAGTTCGTATTGGCCGCGCCTGTCCTCTACCGCGTCACCGAGACTGGCGGTAAACTGACCGGCGCGCAGAGTGCGCTCTGAGTATGTTCAAGCTCGTCCGCTGGGTCGTCGGGACGCTGTTGCTGGTGAGTGGCCTACTTCAACTCCTTGGCTTGCCCGGCGACATCCCGACGTGGCTCTCTCTGCGCTCCAGCCTCGGCTGGCGCACCGTGCTCAGCGTGGCGATGATGCTCCTTGGCCTTGCGTTGATGATCGGCGTCAAGCACTTCCTCGACCATCTTATCTTCCGACGGCGTGCCGTGACCTCGTGGCAGGAGGTCGGACTTGAAGGTAAGTGGCGTGAGAAGCAATGGGAGAAGCAGGCGCGCGAGAAGCTCAGGCAGGAGGAGCGGGAGTCGCGGAGAGATTGAGCACGCCACAGAAAGCAGCTCAGCGCCTCGGCCCGGCGCGCGGGTCCACGGTCCGCCTCACTCTGACCTTCTCAAACGCTGCCCGCATCTTCGTCTCCGTCACTCCAGGTTGGCTTACCCGTTGGACCCGCGCGTGGGCATTCTTGCTTCCGTTGGTGGTGTACGGCCGCCCGACCACTTCCCACTCACCGGTTGAGTCGGTCATGCGATCACCGATCTGAAGCTGCATGGGCAGGACGCGAGGGGTGCCGGGCGGTGCAGGCGGCGGCATGCCGAGTAACGGAGGTTGTACCGGCTTGGCCTTCTGGCGCTTCTTCTCGGGGCGTGGCCTGGCCAAAACGTCAGTTGAACCACCCCGGGTGCCGGATCTCGCTCCGCAGCGCGAGCGCCCTCCCGAACTCGATCCTGACCTGTGACCACGCATCCGTACTCCAGCGCGTCCGCAGCATCACGCGCAGGACGCGATTGATGCGGAGCCAGGGATGCCAGAGGCGGGCGTCGGAGGGTGAACTAGCTTCCCGGCGCGCCTCGTCCATGAATTGGTGTTGCGACAAAGCCACGGATTCCAAGATCGATGTCCCCGACCACCTGTCCTCTCGCATTCACTCGGAAGATCCGCGTGGAACGGTTGGCTTCCGGTAGGTCAAGAAATACGAATGCGCCATGTGAAAAGATAAAGCCCACCGTCTTTCCTCCGCTATCCGTCGTATATCCCGCAACCTCTCCCGCCTCATTTATCGATGTCGGAATGGTTTCATTTGACCCAGGTACGCTGACTTCTTCGTACACTCCATGTCGGTAGACGAACCCATGTCGTCGTGAGTCGTCGTCGTACACCCCGACGAGATCGCCGCTGGAGTTGATGTCGAATACGAAGGTCGCGCGAGACCCGGGCACATCGATGGCGAAAAACGTGCCCTCGCTGTAAAGGAACCCGTGGGTCGCGTCTGTGGAGTAGGCACCCACTACTTGACCACGTTCGTTGATTCCAAGGGCCTCTGTCCTGGTTGCTCCCGGGAAATCAATTGTCGTAAACGTGCCGTCATAGAAGAATCCCTTGACGTCTTGCCCGTCTGGCTGGAAGCGACCGACGATGTGTCCGACGTTATTGATCGCCCATGCCTGTGTATCTTGCGTGGACCCTGAGACGACAAAGTCCGAGAACGCTCTGTTGTAGACAAAGCCGCGAAAGGGAGCCGCGGGTAATGCGTAGCCACCGACGACGATACCGCGGTCATTGATCCCGCGCGCGAATGTGTCGATCGCGCTGGGAAAGTCGAGCAAGGTGACATTGTAGCCCTGAGCCCACGAGGCGGGCGGCGATGTCAGGGCGAGCGTTGCCAACCAAATGACCGCTACCGTGCTCACACATCCTCGCCGACTCGGCTGTGAGCCCGCCTTGGCTGGTGCTACGAAGAGACTGAAGAGTGTTTTCGTACTCATTGCTCTACCTCGTATGACGTTACGTGTGAGGCGCCCGCAAGCGTTGTTGTCATTCCCGCGTCGCAAGGAGGAGGGGACGGTTACGATGCTGTGGTCACGCGCACTCTGCATCGTTTCTCGGCCCTCTTCAACGCCTCCCACGCCGCGCGCTGCGTCGCGTGCCTCGGCGTGCGCTCCCATCCGGTGCCCGTCGCGCTCGTAAGCATTAGACACTGACCAGCGCCCCGAACCCAGGAAGTCTCTCTACTTGACCCGTTCGTATTCGGCCTTGCCCCAATAGACGGGGTCGTCAGGCATCATCGTGAGAACGGTCTTGTCTTTGTCTTCGGAAACGCTCGCGGTCCCGGGTACCGGGGCAGTTGGCATGGCTAAAGGCGTCGTTCGTGACGAGCGATACCGTAGCTTTCCGTCTTGAAGATAGAACTTACCCACCAGCGTCGAGCCACTGACGGTCGAAGCTTTGTAGCTTCCGTCGGCCAAGACGTTCATCGTGGCACTTTCGTCTCCCTGCGCTCCGGTGATCCCGCCCCGCCAACTCCCCATGAGTTCCCTTACGTCAACGATCTGCTTCTCTCCGGCGACTCCATCAAGCGGAGACAGTGCGAACACGGCAGCTAGAAGTAGTGCACGATGCATCCTCATCTCCTTTGGCCGCGTGGGTCGAGCATGCGCTATTGGATCACCTGTCTGCCCGCTGCAACAGCGTCTGCGGGATCGTCAGCCCAAGGGCCTTCGCAGTCTTGAGATTGATCACCAGCTCGAAAGTGGTGGGCTGCTCGATGGGGAGATCCGCGGGCTTCGCGCCTTTGAGGATCTTGTCCACGTAGGTCGCGGCGCGCCGGGACAGATCCGGAAGGTTCGGTCCATAGGCCATGAGGCCCCCGGCATCGACAAACTCCCTCAGTGTAAATCGGACCCGGTTTCCCTGGACACCGTCTGGACTACGATGACGGCAGCCAAGGAGGCCGGTCATGAAGGACAAGGCGCGAAAGCCCACCACGACTCCTGGCAGTGAGCCACCTCGGGCGGAAGCGGTGGAACTCCCGGAGCGCTGGAGCGTCCAGCGGAAAACCGAGCTCATCCTGCGACTCCTGCGCGGCGAGGCGCTCGACGCGGCCTCGCGCGAGAGCCAAGTGCCGGCCCATGAGCTCGAGAGTTGGAAGCGGCTCTTCCTCGAGCAGGGGACGCGGGGGCTGAAGACCCGGAGTGATCCCGAAGAACGCGAGCTGACCCTGGCCCGCGCGAAGATCGGCGAACTGATGATGCGCTTGGAGCTGGCGGAGCACCTCATCGAAAAAAGGGGGCTCGCGGACGAGTGGAAGAAGCACAAGCGATGAGCGGCGGCGTGAGCCCCAGCACCGGGCGGCGCTACCCGCTCACGATGGTCTGCACGGTCTTCCGGGTCGCCCGGTCGACCGTCTATGCGGCACCGTCGCCGCGCCCGGCCGGCACCCTGGGCAAGCGCGGCCCGAAGACGGCGACCAGCGACGCCGAGCTCGTGGTCGCGATCCGCGCGGTGCTGGCGGCCACGCCGTTCCATGGCGAGGGCTATCGCAAGGTCCGCGCCCGCTTGGCCCATCGCGGCTTCGCCGTCGGGGGCAAGCGCGTGCTGCGCCTCATGCGCCAGCACCAGCTCCTGGCCCCGCGGCGCCTCGGGCCACCGAACGGCGATCCGGCGCACGCCGGCACGATCACCACGACGCGGCCGGACGAGATGTG
>QHSQ01000472.1 GCA_003221615.1 Candidatus Rokuibacteriota bacterium
GGCCGTGCCCAGAACAGCCAAGAAAAAGCGGTTTGCAGCTGACGGCTGGTAGCTCACCGAGTATGCGGGAAACGTCAAGAGCGGCAGGACAATCGTCGCCACGACCCACATCGCCAGCGCACCAAAGTAACGGAGCATCGCCGTGCCGTCACCCCGCCTTATCTTGAAGACGCCCTCGTTCCGATCGAACTGCGAGGCGCGAGCCAGCGAGAGCATGAGGCTGAGGACGACCAGCAGCATCAGTGTCCAGCTGATACCCGGCGATCCCACGATGTACAGCGCGCGGCAAATGGTTCCCCAGAGCGCTTCGACGTCAAATTGATAAAAGCCCTGGTGCACGACGCCGAGCGACTGGTACATCGCGCGAAGTTCGTCACTGATCGGTAATGCAAACATCCGATTTGCCAAGGTGAACTGAAGTTCCTTAAGGAATATCGACGGACCCAGGAAAAGCAGGTTCTGGAAGAAGTGCAGCAGCACGCCGAAAGCCACCGCGCCGCTGAACACGAGCAGATGTCTTCGATCCACCCTGACGATGCCCAACAGGCTCAGGGCAATCCAGCTGACCAGGGCCATCAGGAGCTGCGGATAGACAAGGTAGACCGACGCCACGAACACGGCGGCGACGGCGGCGCCAAACGCGAGGCGCCTCCCATGGTCGTAGTACGACTTCAGGGCCACGAGCGGTAGGAACGTCAGGAGGGGAAATGGGCTGTAGGCGGGGTGGTCGATGGCATGCATAATCGCTGGAGGGTCAACCAGGAACATCGCGAAGCCCGAGCCCATCAGGCCCGCCGCATACAACACCATCTCCGTGAAACGAAGGAAGTAGAACGCACCCAGCACGAAAATTCCGGCGAATATCAACCGGATCGCCACGAAGTTTTCCCCAAAGAGTCTCATGAGCAATGCCACCACGATTTCCGGGCCGGGTGGCATGTGATTGTAGATAAAGGGATGGTGCTCCGGTCTTGAGCTCGAGGACATATCTTGAAGCAACATACTGTTGAGGAACCCGTATGTGTTGAAGTTCCTCGCGGCCTCATAGTAAGCGAGCTGTTCGTCGACGGTCGCGTACGGGCTGAAATAGGGAAAGCGCGCCAGCGTCACCAGGAAAAGTGCCAGATAGAACGCAAGGGCGAGCCCGCCCACCCAGCTTCTAGCCAGTACGCGGCCCAGACGCAGGGCCAGCCCGCGTGACCATCCCAGGCGCTCCCCCTGGTCTTCGTTTGTTCTCAGCGGAAGCTTCGGCCGCATGCGATGGCGAGGGCCCCGACGTGTCCACGATCAGCGAGGGTGATCCAGAACCTCAGGAGGAGCGACCCAACCACTTGCTGAAGTCGCCGACGAATTGCTTGACCGCCTCGTCCGTCTTGGGATGTTGGGTCATCTGTTTGAAAAACCCTGGCGGCACCGTGACGATGTCGGCCCCAGCCTGGAGGGCCTCGTTGACGTCCATGATGTGACGAATACTGCCCACGATGATCTCCACCGGCCAGTTTCGCTCACGAAACGTCTGTCGGACTTGCCGAACGACGTGGGCGGCGTCGTAGCCTAGATCCTTGATTCGACCAAAAAACAGGCTGACGTAGTTTGCACCGGCCAGTGCGGCCATGATGGCCTGGTTGTACGACATGCAACACGTGCAGTTCACCTTGATATCGCGACGCCGTAGCTCCCGGATCACTGCCAGCTCGTCCCACCCGATCGGCACTTTGATATTGAGCTGCGGGTAGTGCCCCAGGTGCCGAACGAAATCCTCCGCCTGCGCCACCATCTCTTCGGGTCGGGTCGAGAACACCTCGACGCTCAGGGGAATGTCGTATCCGTACTTCTCGATCACTCCGATGATCCTCTTGAGGTGCTCACGAAAATCGCCGCGTTCCTCGCGCGAAAGAATCGAAGGATTCGTCGTGATGCCGCGCGGGAAACCGCGTTGCAACGCCTCGTCGATCTCCGTCAGGTTGGCCGAATCAATGAAGAGCTTCATCTCATCCTCCGTGGCGGGAAGGGACCACCGACGCGACGGCTCTCAGCTGCCAGTGATACATGCAGATCTCGAACGGATAGAGCATCCGCGGTAGCCGGAATCCCTGGACGGCGAACAACGGCGGGAACGTCGTCAACGGCGGTATCTGATACGCCAGGTACTCCAGGTCCGTACCAACCGGCAAACACTCCCGGGCGATCCGCCGCAGTCGTTTGGACGACCAGAAGAACATGGCGACCATCGGGCCAGCGAGCCGCCGCGCTGCTGTCCAGCTCACCCGCTGTAGCGCCCAGGCCGGCCACCACGGCGCCACCTCAAAGACGACGAGACGGCCGTTCTGCCGGAGTACCCGCGCGAACTCGCGGAAGGCCGCCCGTATGAGCGCCTCGTTATCCCGGACGGTCGTCCCCACAACGTGGTGGAGCGAATAGAAGCACACGACAGCGTCAATGGACGCCGTGGCCAGTGGCAAGGCGGTGGCCGAACCGTGCACTCTCAGGTCGACGTCCTTGTTGTTACGGAGCGACTCGTATGAGGGATCAAGGCCGATCGTGAGGCTTTCTCGAGAACTTTCATAGAGACGGCGGGGGCCGCAGCCGACGTCGAGGATGACCTTTGCACCCTCCAAGCACCGCCCCAGAGCCTTGACCTGCTGGGCATAAAAGGCGCTGTAAGTTCGGGGCTCGTCGGATCCGTGCATCATGACCTGGAAGTGTTCATCAAAAAACACTCCCTGGCCGCCTTCCAGCAGGCT
>QHSQ01000473.1 GCA_003221615.1 Candidatus Rokuibacteriota bacterium
CGATCTGCCGGTCCGCGTGGGGAGCTATCGGCCATCGCGCCGGCCCGACGAGCCGATCGTCGTGCATATGAGTCGAACGCCATGCAAGCCCGGGCTACCGGCGCGCGCGCAGCACCGCGCCGGACGCGTCGAGCTCGTCACGACCACGTTCGACGCCTTCGAGCTCGCCGTGCGGGGACAGCTCACGCGCATGCTCGGGGCCGGGGGCTTCGATGCGGCGCGCGACGTCCTGGCCCTCACCGTGAATCGCTGGCCGCACGGCTACGCGTATCAGTACAACTCGCTGTGGGATCCGTTCTGGATCGACGGTGGGCCGTTGCCGTGCGTGGCCGCGCGGACGCCGTTCGGCCGTATCGCCATCGCCAACGCCGACGCTGCGGCCTACGCCTACACCGACGCGGCGATCGATCAGGCCCACCGCGCGGTCGGCGAGCTCCTCCCGGGAACGTGATCTGAGCGCCTGATCGGCGCCGAGGGCCGTTTAGCTCGCGCTCCAGGCGAACGGCGCGAAGTGGCCGTTGTTGCGTCCCGAGGTGTCGTCCCAGTCGATGCCGAAGGCGTGCAGGTGGCTGCGCGAGGCCTTCGCGAGCGCGAGCTTGGTGGCGACGGGGTGGCCGACGTTCTCGAAGTAGATCGGCTCGCCCTTGTTGGCGCCGGCGATGCCCTCGACGGCGAGGTCGAGCACGCCCGGAATCGAGACCGAGCGGCGCATCCCGCTCATCTCGAACTTGATGGGCTTGGCCTCGACACCGCCGAAGCGACCGATCAGCGGGCCGAGCGCGGCCATGGGGCCACCGCCTTGACCGCTCGCGATCGCGGTGAGCGCCGCGCGCTGCTCCGCCGAGGCCCGCTCATCGACGACGACGCCGACAGTCCAGTTGCCCTGGCCCATCGGTCCGGGAGTGTGGGCCAGGACGGCGAAGCACAGGCCGTCGAGCCCAGTGTTACCGTGCAGGCCGCGATCGATCCTGAACACGAGCCCCACGTCGCAGAATCCCTTGGTCGGGCGGGCCGCCAGGCCCGAGGTCGGGCACGGGCAGACGGAGTCGCAGCTGCACGCCTCGAAGTATTCGCCGTTGATGCGCCACTGAACGTTCGCCATGACGATCCTCCGTCCTCGACGCGTCGGTCTCTGTTACATCGAGTGGCCGCCGGCCCGCAGTGCCGCTGCGAGACTCGGCCGAACCGCGACCGCGACGCCGAGCAGCACGAGCGCGACGCCGGTCGTCCGCGCGATCCACTCTCCACGCGGCAGGAGCTTCTCGGCCGCCACGACGGCGGCGACGAGCAGGACCCAGATCAGCCCCATCGCCCCGGCCACGACCAGCACGAGCATCAGCGCCCAGCAACAGCCCAGACAGTACAGCGCGTGCGCCGCGCCCATCGCCAGGCCGCCGCGCCAGCCCTCGCGCCAGTGGCCGAGGAGGAACGCGAGCGGGCTCCGGCAGTGCCGCAAACACATCTGCTTCGACGGCGAGAGCTGAAAGACGCCGGCGACGACGAGCACTCCGGCGATGCCGTAAGCCAGGGCTCTGGCGCTGACGGCGCTCAGGCCGACGCTTGCGAAGTAGATCGGAATGCCCGTCAGAGCCCAGATCCCGAGATACATGAAGGTGAAGAGCCCGATCCGGACGACCTTTCCCCAGGCGCTGGGCGTGTTCCGAAGGGTCGCCGCGTAGAGCCTGATCATCGGCATGGCGCTCGGCAACATCATCGCGGCCATCATGACGGCCCATGCCGCCACGTAGCCCACGCCGTCCACGACGGTCGGGCTCATCGCCATCTCCATCCCGGCCATGTCGCCCATCGCCATCGGCAAGACCAGCACCTGAGCCCACGCCGCGGCGGCGGTCACGAGCAGGAACAGAGTCGTCAGGACCGTGGCACGGTCACGGCCGGTGACCGCAGCCGCATCCGGCGTCGATTCGCCAGAAGTCCCGGCGCGCATGGCACGAACTCTATCGCGCGCCCCGAGACGAGTCCAGCCGCTAGCCGATGCGGGCGCGCACGAAGTCGCCGATGCCGGCGATGGCCTTCTCGGCTTCGTCGAGGATCGGCAGGAACCAGTGCCAGACGTGGACCATCTCGGGCCACTCCTCGACCTTGGCGTCGACACCCGCGGCGCGCGCTCGAGCGCCGAGACCGATCGCGTCGTCGAGCAGCACTTCTTCGCTGCCGACGTGAATGAGCAGCGGGGGCAGGTTTCGGAGATCGGCGAAGAGCGGCGAGACGAGCGGCGCCTTGCGGTCGCCGGCGCCGACGTAGGCCTGCGCCATGGCTTCGACACCGTCGCGCGTGACGATCGGATCGGTGGCGGCCTTCGTGGCGTAGCTCGCGCCGCTGCAGGTGAGATCGACCCATGGCGAGATGCAGATGCCGCCCGCCGGCCGCGGCAGCCCACGGTCGCGCAGGGCGATCAAGGCCGCCACGGTGAGCCCGCCGCCCGCCGAGTCGCCCCCGAGGACGATTCGGCCCGGCGCGATCCCGCGACCCAGCAGCCACTGGTACGCGGCGACCGCGTCGTCCAGCGCGGCCGGAAAGGGATTCTCGGGCGCCAGCCGGTAGTCGAGGAGGAGCGCCCGCGAGCCGGCCGCGCGCGCGATCGCCGCGGCGA